>NZ_CP061498.1:3075625-3435000 GCF_014681765.1 Roseicitreum antarcticum | reverse complement strand
CGGCTGCGCGCCGCGCACCGGTGCGATACTCTCCCCCTGAAGGCCACGCACCTGGCACATGGCGCCAGCATCGCGCCCGGTCTCCCAGCGCCCGCCGCCCGAACAGGCGACCACGACGGCCAATACCCCAAAGCTACACAGGACAGCGACTTTGCGGGCAGTGGGTGTCATGCCTATTTTACCTTTGCGCGACCGAAGTCCGGGGCATCAGTATCCTGCCCAGCCTCGATGATGCTGCGACGAATCGCGCGGGTGCGGGTGAAGTATTCGTGCAGATGATCCCCGTCGCCCCGCCGGATGGCACGCTGAAGCGCGAACAGCTCCTCGGTAAAGCGGCCGAGGATCTCCAGCGTCGCATCCTTGTTGGTCAGGAACACGTCGCGCCACATGGTCGGGTCGCTGGCCGCGATCCGGGTAAAATCCCGGAAACCTGCGGCGGAATACTTGATGACTTCGGAATCGGTCACGCGGCGCAGATCGTCAGCCACGCCCACCATGGTGTAGGCGATCAGGTGCGGGGTGTGGCTGGTTACCGCCAGCACCAGGTCATGATGCGCCGGGTCCATCTGGTCGACATAGGCGCCCATGCCCTTCCACAGGTCTTGCAACCTGGTCAGTGCCGCAGGGTCGGTGTCTTCCATCGGCGTCAGAATGCACCAACGCTTGTCGAACAGTTCGGCGAACCCCGCGCGAGGGCCGGAATGTTCCGTCCCCGCCAGCGGATGGCCGGGAATGAAATGTACGCCAGCCGGCATATGTGGGCCGATGGCGGCGATGACCGCCTGCTTGACCGAGCCCACATCGGTGACACAGGCCCCCGGCGCCAGATGCGGCCCCACCTCTGCGGCAAGGGCATCCATCACGCCCACCGGCACGCAGAACACCACCAGATCGGCGTCCGCAACGCATTCGGCCGCAGTGGCGCAGGCAGCATCGATCAGCCCCAGTTCCAACGCCACCGCGCGCGTGTCCGCGCTGCGGGCATGACCGACGATGCTACCTGCCAACCCGGCCCGGCGCATCGCCAGCGCCATGGACGACGCGATCAGCCCCAACCCGATCAGTGCGACCTTGTCATACAGCACCGGCACTAGCGCTGGCCTTTGAACTGCGCCACGGCATGCACCACCCGGCGGCACGTCGCCTCATCGCCCACGGTGATGCGCAGGCATTCGGGCAGGCCATAGCTGCCGACACGGCGAACGATCAGCCCCTCGCGCTGCAAGAACAGGTCGCAGCTTTCGGCATCGGCCTGATCGGCGAACCGCGCCAGCACGAAATTTGCATAAGACGGGTCGCAGGGCACGCCCAGTGCGCTCAGCGCCTCGGCCAGCCAGGCGCGCATCCGCGCGTTCTCGGTCTGGCTGCGCTCCAGATGTTCACGGTCGCGCACGGCGGCCTCTGCGACTTCCAACTGCATGTTGGACAGGTTGAACGGCCCACGCACCCGGTTAAGCACGTCAATCACCGCCGCCGGGCCATAGCCCCAACCGACGCGCAATCCGCCCAGACCATAGGCCTTGGAGAAAGTGCGCGTCATGACGACATTGCCCAGCGCATCAACCAGCCCTGCCCCGCCATCATAATCCTCGACATATTCCGCATAGGCGCCGTCGATCACCAACAACACATTGTCG
The DNA here is from genome assembly GCF_014681765.1 of Roseicitreum antarcticum. Classification (GTDB taxonomy): domain Bacteria; phylum Pseudomonadota; class Alphaproteobacteria; order Rhodobacterales; family Rhodobacteraceae; genus Roseicitreum; species Roseicitreum antarcticum. The sequence continues at coordinate 3,433,363 of NZ_CP061498.1, read as the reverse complement.
GGCAGGCCCTGCGCCAGCCGCTCCAACTCGGACACCGGGATCATGGTGCCGGTCGGGTTATTGGGGTTCGCCACGAACACCAACCTTGTGCGCGGCGTGACCGCAGCCAGCAGCGCATCAACATCAGTCGTGCGGTCAATTTCCGGCGCGGCAACCGGCGTTGCGCCCGCAGCCAGCGCCGAGATACGGTACATCAAGAAGCCGTGCTGGCTATACAGCACCTCATCACCCACACCGGCATAGGCTTGGCACAGGAAGGTGATAACCTCATCCGACCCGACACCGCAGATGATGCGCGCGGCATCCAGGCCATGCGTCTCGGCAATCGCGCGGCGCAGGGCGGCATGGTCGGTTGAAGGATAGCGGTGCATCGAATGCCCGGCGCGGCGATAGGCCTCGACCGCGCGATCCCCGGCGCCGAAGGGGTTTTCGTTCGAGGACAGCTTCACCGCCTCGCGCACCCCGTCGATATGCGCCGCGCCACCCGTATATACGGCGATATCCATAATTCCCGGCTGTGGCTGAAGAGTCTTGCGCATGTTTATCCCCGCTTATTACTGCGGTGTTCTAGCGCCGCAACTGTGCGGTGGCCAGACATGACATGCGTGTAAACACATCCATCATATCTAAAAACCCGCAGGCGTTGCCTATCTGCAAACCGGACTGTGACATCATGTCGGGCAGGCTGCCGCGTTATTGTGGATTCTGCGCCGCCGATCGCCGCAGCAACAGCCCCGCCACCACCACGGCGAAGGCCACAATTGCAATGATGATCGTTGCCAGCGCGTTCACATCCGGGCTGACCCCCAGCCGAACCTTGGAGAAAATCACCATCGGCAGGGTCGAAGCCCCCGGCCCCGACACGAAGCTGGCGATCACCAAATCGTCGAGGCTGAGCGTGAAGGCCAGAAGCCACCCCGACACCAGCGCCGGCGCGATCACCGGCAGGGTAATGTCGAAGAAGACACGGACAGGCCCCGCGCCAAGATCGCGCGCCGCCTCTTCAAGGCTTTCGTCCATGTCTCGCAGCCGCGACTGGGCGATGACGGCAACGAAGGCCATGCAGAAGGTGGTATGCGCGATGATCACGGTCGTCAGGCCCCGGCCTGCGGGCCAGCCAAATGTAAGCTCCATCGCCACGAACAAAAGCAACAGCGACAGGCCGGTAATGACCTCGGGCATGACAAGCGGCGCGGTGACCATGCCGGTCAACAGCAGCTTGCCGCTGAACGCGCCGAACCGGGTCAACACGAACGCAGCCAGCGTGCCCAGTACCGTCGCAAAGGTCGCACTGGCCGTAGCGATTTGCAGGCTGATCCAGCCAGCATTCAGGATCTGCGGATCGCGGAACAGCTCACCATACCATTTGGTCGAGAACCCGCCCCAGACCGTGACAAGCTGGCTTTCGTTAAACGAAAACACCACCAGCGACACGATGGGGGCGTAGAGGAAGACGAAACCCGCAAGGGCCAGTATCGGCAGGGTCCATCCGCGCTTCATTCCGCCGCCTCACGCTTGTTCTGCACCGCTTGCAGCCACATCGTCGGCGCCACCACCAGCACCAGCATGACAATCGCCACCGCAGATGCCACCGGCCAGTCGCGGCTAGAGAAGAATTCGTCCCACAAAACCCGCCCGATCATCAGCGTATCCGGACCGCCCAGCAGCGCGGGGATGACGTATTCACCGATCGCAGGGATGAACACCAACATCGAGCCTGCGATGATACCCGGCAGCGACAGCGGCAGCGTCACGGTAAAGAATGTGACCAGCGGCGAGGCGCCAAGGTCGGATGCAGCCTCAAGAAGCGCGCCGTCCAGCTTTACCAGGTTGGCATAAAGCGGCAATATCATGAACGGCAGGTAGGTATAGACAATGCCGATATATACCGCGAAATCTGTCTGCATCATCACCAGCGGCTCTTCAATTACCCCAAGGTTCAGCAGCAGATTGTTGATGACCCCGTCGCGGCGCAGGAACCCCATCCACGCATAGACCCGCAGCAGGAATGAGGTCCAGAACGGCAAGATCACCAGCAGCAGCAGGACCGACCGGCGGGGTTCGGCCGAGCGGGCGATATAATAAGCCATCGGATAGCCCACCAGCAGCGCAAAGACAGTAGAGACAAGCGCGATGCGGATGGATGAGAGATAGGCGTTCACATAAAGTGAATCGCTGAGCAGGAAGCGGTAGTTCTCCAGGCTGGCGATGATCTCCAGATTGCCATCGGGACCGTATTCCCACAGGGGGGAATACGGCGGGCGGGCAATCATCGCCTCGGACAGCGAAATGCGGCCCAGCACGATGAAGGGCACCAGAAAGAACACCAGAAGCCACAGCATCGGCACCGCCACGACAAGCGTGCGCCCGGAAAACCCGGCCCAGCGGCGTCGAGCCTTCGGAGATGACGCCACACTCATTCCGTCAGCACCCGGCCCGCAGTTGGCTGCCAGCTGACGAACACCTGCTCATCCCACATGATCGGATCTTCATCACGCAGCCGGTTCGATTGCGTCATGCGCAGCAGCCGACCACCCTTCAGGCGGATTCGATAGCTCGACATATGGCCGATGTAACCAATTTCCTCGACCACCCCTTCGATAATGTTGGGCGTGTTGTCCGGGCGGGTCCGGCTCAACGTCAGGCGTTCGGGACGCACGCCGACCGATACCGCCTGCCCGCGCGTCAGCCCGCTGCGTGGCGGCAGCATCACCGGACCCACGTCATCGGTGATGATCCGCATCAGATCGGGGGCGACGACATCGACACGCCCTTCGAACAGGTTGATCGAGCCGATGAAATCCGCCACGAAGCGTGATTTCGGGTCTTCATAGATCTCGCGCGGTTCGCCGACCTGCACGATCTTGCCTTCAGTCATCACCCCGATGCGCGAAGACAGGGTCATCGCCTCATCCTGATCATGCGTCACGACAATGAATGTCACGCCCAGAGTTTCCTGAATGCGGATCAACTCATACTGGGTTTCCTCACGCAGTTTCTTGTCCAGCGCGCCAAGGGGTTCGTCCAGCAGCAGCAGTTTGGGCTGTTTCGCCAGCGCCCGTGCCAGCGCCACGCGCTGCCGCTGCCCACCCGAAAGCTGATGCGGCTTGCGCCTCCCCAGATGCGACAGCTTGACCAGCGTCAGCATTTCCGCTGCGCGGGCATAGGCCTCGGCCCGTGACTTGCCTTCGCGGAGCAGGCCGTAAGCGACGTTCTTTTCCACACTCATGTGCGGAAACAGCGCGTAGGACTGGAACATCATGTTGGTCGGGCGTTTGTCGGGCGACACGCGGCCCATATCTTGCCCGTCGATGAGGATCTGACCATGGGTCGGTATCTCAAACCCGGCCAGCATGCGCAGCAGCGTAGACTTTCCACAGCCCGACCCGCCCAGCAGGCAGAACAGCTCACCCCGGAAGATGTCCAGCTGCACATCATCGACCGCCGTGAAATCACCGAACTGCTTGGTGACATTGCGGATCGAGATGAAAGGCACCGCGCCCTCATCCAGCCATGGACGCGGGGTCGCGGCATGGGGACGCTCAGCCGCGCCGGTCGTTGCCTGTAAGGTCATGCGGGGCTACTCGCTTTGCAAGGCCCCCGCGTGGCGGGCACGCGGGGGCTGGGTCCGGAAGGGGTTACTGGCCAGTGCGGACCCGGGTCCAAAGACGGGTTGCCGCGCGGTCGGTACGGCTGTCATAGGGCTGCATCTGCCACATGTTCTCGCGCGCGGTCAGCGACGGGAAAACCGCCGGATCCGACAGGATTTCGGGATCGACAAATTCCAGCGAGGATGCGTTGGCATTGGCATAGACCACATAATCGGTAATCTGGGCGATCACCTCGGGGTCCATCAGGAAGTTGATGAAGGCATGCGCGCCTTCCGGGTTCGGTGCGTCGGACGGGATGACCAGCATGTCGAACCACTGATGGGTTCCCTCATCGGGGATGGCATAGCCGACCTCGACACCGCGACCGGCTTCATCCGCGCGGTCAGAGGCCTGGAACACATCACCAGACCAGCCCACTGCCAGACAGGTTTCCCCATTCGCCAGGTCCGAGATATACTGGCTGGAGCTGAAGTAGCGCACATGCGGACGCACCGCCTCGATCAGTTCCGCCGCCGCTTCCATATCGGCCGGATCGGTCGACGTCGGCTCCAGCCCCAGATACCGCATGGCGGCGGGCAGCATCTCGATATGCGTATCCATGAAGGACACACCGCAATCGGCAAACAGCGCGACTTTCTCGGGGTCAAAGACCAGCGACCAGCTGTCGACGACATAATCCTCGCCCATCCGTTCAGCCACGGCCTGCCTGTTGTAGCCGATACCGGTGGTGCCCCACAGATAGATCATGCCGTATTCGTTGCCGGGGTCAAACGCCTCGACATCCGCCAGCAGTTCGGGGTCCATGTGGACGATGTTGGGCAACAGGTCCTTGTTGAGCGGCTGATAGACCCCTGCCGCGATCTGGCGCTGCATATAGTCCGAGGTCGGCACGACAACGTCAAAGCCGGAAGACCCCGCCAGCATCCGCGCTTCCAGCGTGTCATTGCTGTCATAGACATCGTAATTCACCGTGATCCCGGTACGCTCGGTAAACAGCGCCAACGCTTCTTCAGTGATGTAGTCCGACCAGTTGAACACGTTGATCGACCCGTTCTGCGCATGGGCGGCACTGGCCATGAGGGCCATGCTGACGGGAACAATTAAACGATAACGCATGTTTCGACCTCTTTGTTGGGTGTGCCCCTTTCGGGTGCATCTGCATCGGCGGTTCATCCGCCCTGATCGAAATGGTAGTGGAGGCTTGACCGATTTCACAAGAACCAAATCACGCGCAGCGCCAAAAATAACCCCTGCGCGGGGTGTATGTGCTGCAATGCGGGCAATGGGTTCACGCGGGGATGCGGCGCCCCCAGACCCAAGCCGGGCTGCTATTTCAGCGGGCTGAAGAAAATGCCGTCGTCGATCACGCTTTGCACGATCTGGCGCTTCACCATCCGGTTCTCATGCGCATAAGCATAGGTCAGCGACAGGTCGCACAATTGGTTGACCAGCCGGGGCACCCCGGCCGTGTGTTCGTGGATCAACTCGGCCGCCTGCTTGCTGAAGACATTGGGCTGCCCGCCCGCCACCTTGACGCGGTGCGCGATGTAATGCCCGACCGTGGGTGGGTCCATGACAGGAATATGGTAGTTCGCCGCAACCCGCTGCGCGAACTGGATCAGGTCGGGGCGGCGCACCATATCGCGCAACTCGGGCTGGCCCACGAGGTACAACTGCAACACATCATCCTTGCCGACGTTGATATTGGTCAGCATCCGCAGCTCTTCCAGCGCCTGATGGCTGAGGTTCTGCGCCTCGTCGATGATGAGGACGACGCGGCGCCCCTCATTGTACTCGTGAATGAAGAACTCCATCACCTTCTTGAACACCCGCTCATCCGCCGGGTCTTCGTCGGCGAGCTCTGGCAGCAGCCACTGCAAGATGTCACGCGTCCCCGGGCGGGTGTTGGTCACCATGGCCAGCGTCACGTCATCACCCAGGGCTTCGACAAAATACTGCAGCAAAGTGGTCTTGCCCGCCCCGATCTCGCCGGTCAGCAGGGTGATCGGCGCATGGGTAGACAGGCCATATTCCAGCATCGCATAGGCTCCGCGATGTGCCGCCGTCCAGTATATGAACTCAGGATCGGGCGTCAGCGAGAAGGGCCGCTGGCCAAAACCGAAAAAGTCCAGATAAGAGTTGAACGTGCCCGCCATCATTGCGTCCTAACGAAGTCTTAGCATTTATACAGGCGCCGGTGCGTACAGGATCACCGATCGGCCCACCCGGCGCGCGACCGGGTCCGTTCCGGTCTGACCAGCGATATAGCCAAAGAATGGCAACAATACCAACGGATCGCGGCAGTTTTTGGGCAAATATCGCAACAAGAAGGCAGGAGCCGCGCGCCACTGAACCGAGTCGCGTGGGAAATGCCCCGCGCAGCCCCGCCGTGGGATTGGCCACGGATCCGGCTGCAGAAAACGCTTCAAATTGACATTTCACGCCCCGAACAGAGGGGGTACGCCGATGCGGAAACAGTGTTTTCCCGTCTCAGATCCCATTTACCAATACAATTCGTTCAAATTTGCGGCGAATTGCGATATGTACTGCACACACCGTTGCCGCGTCGAAAGCCACAGGTTGCAGATGCCAGAGTACGAATCCGATGAGGAGGACAATATGACCAGAGCGCTTGCGCCCAGCCCGTCCGCTGTCGCGGGGCCGACCGTCACGGCCACAGTCCGTGCCGCTTCCCCGATCGGCCCGCGCCCCGGGTATCTGACGCGCCCTGCGGCGACGCCTGGCACCAGCGGCGGCATGTTCTACCGCAGGTATGCGAAGCGCTCGTTCGATGTGCTCGCCGTTGTGCTGGCGATGCCGGTAGCGCTGCCCGCCATGGCGATCATCGCGCTTCTGCTGCGGCTGGAGGGCGGGTGCGCCCTCTATTCACAGCGGCGGCTGGGGCAGGACGGCAGCATCTTTCGGGTGTGGAAATTCCGCTCGATGGTCGCCAATGCCGAGGCCCGGCTGGAGGAATACCTGGCTGCCGACCCCGTCCTGCGGATGGAATGGAATGCCACCCAGAAGCTGAAGAACGATCCCCGCATCACCCGGCTGGGCCGCATCTTGCGCAAGACATCGCTGGATGAATTGCCACAGCTTTTCAACATCCTGCGCGGCGATATGAGCGTTGTCGGCCCGCGTCCGATGATGCCTGACCAACTGGCCATCTACGGCCCGCTGGCGCGGCACTATTTCGCCCTGCGCCCCGGCCTGACCGGGCTGTGGCAGGTGTCAGACCGCAACAAGGCACATTTCACCCGCCGCGCAGAGATCGACGCCGAATATGAGGGCAATGTCACTTTGGCGCGCGACCTGGGCATTATCCTTGCGACATTCGCGGTCGTGGTGCGCGGCACAGGCTATTGAGCGAAGCGCGGGCGTGACAGTTGCCCGGATCAGCACGCAAGGTCCCGAGCTGACTGCGCGCGCTGCGCCGGAAATCCGAAAAAGCTGGGCGGGTCCATCGACAAGCAGGCCCCCCTGCCCCACGCCCCGGTGCGCCAGCCATCCGACATATGGCCCCAGCCTGCGTGGCCAAAGGATCACCGCACATGCATTTGAAACCCAGACCCTTGCGAAGCCGGGCGCGGCCTGACATTCCTTTGCGAATGAGCAAACAGATCCAACTTGCGTCGCGACCGAACACCCCCGTGGTGCTGTGGATCGTTGCCCTTACCTGCCTGCCCGAAGTGGTGCTGACCATCCTGGGCACAGACCTTCTGGGACAGACCGACCTGCGGCGCCTCGCGCTGATCTACATGGGCTTCTGGAACGGGCTGCTGGGCGATTTGACCGGCGTCTACCCGCTGCAACGCGAAGTCATGTTCATCTCCTACGCCTTCCTGCACAGCGGCTTCCTGCATCTGATCGGCAACATGATCGCGGTGCTGGGGCTTGGCGGAATCGTGGTCGCGCGGATCGGCGAGAGGGGCTTCTTGCTGCTCTATGCGTTGTGCACCCTTGGCGGGGCGGCGGGCTTTGCGCTGCTGTCCACTTCGACCGGGCCGATGATCGGCGCTTCAGGCGCGGTTTTCGGGCTGATAGGGGCATGGAAGTTCTGGGAATGGCAGGCGCGCCGCGCCGCCAACGCGCCGATGCGGCCCTTGTGGATGTCGCTGGTGGGGCTGACGCTATTGAACCTCATCCTGTGGGTAGCATTGTCGGGCCTGCTGGCATGGGAGGCGCATCTTGGCGGCTTCATCATCGGCGTGCTGTTTGCCGCCATTGTCACGCCCAGCATGCGCCACCGGATCTAACGAACCGGGGGCGGATACCGGGGCAACGCCGACGCCTTACGACACGACACCGGGGGCGCGTCGGACGCGCTGCATGCCCAACGCGCCGTCCGTCACCGCTTCAGGACGCACAAAGCGCCAAGATGATCTTGCCGAAATCCGCCGCTTTCAGCGACGCTCCGCCCACAAGCGCGCCATCAACATTCGCGGTCGCGAATATCTCGGCCGCATTGTCAGGTTTGACCGAGCCGCCGTAGAGCAGACGCATCCCATCCGCATGAGCGGCAAACGCCCCGTCCGCCAGCCGCGCGCGCAAGAAGTCATGCACCTCGGCGATCTGGTCCAGCGTGGGAATGCGCCCGGTGCCGATGGCCCAGACGGGTTCGTAGGCGATCACGGTATTTGCAGCCGTCACGCAATCGGGCAAAGAGCCATCCAGCTGGGCGCCCACCACATCCAGGGTGGTGCCGGCGTCGCGCTCAGCAAGCGTTTCGCCGACACACACCACCGCAATCAGCCCTGCTGCATGGGCGGCGCGAACCTTCTGCGCCACCAGTTCCGAGGATTCGCCGTGATCGGCCCGCCGCTCGGAGTGGCCCAAGATGACATAATCCGCGCCAGCATCCGCCAGCATCGGCGCGGAAACATCGCCCGTATGCGCGCCATGGGTCGCGCTGTGGCAATCCTGCCCGCCAAGGCTGACAACGCCCTGCCCCGCAGGCACGAACCCTGCCAGCAGCGTTGCCGGCGGACAGATCAGGATATCGCAACCGGGGTCGGGAAAGGCCTGCGCCAGCGCCTCGACCTGCGCCACATCGGCGCGCAGCCCGTTCATCTTCCAGTTTCCCGCAGCTAGTTTCCGGCGCATGGCAGCCCCCTCCTGAGATTGATGTTTGCAGGTGGGATAGCGCAATTTAACTGGCGCGCCAATGCGCCTGCGCCCTGCCCGCCACCAATATCCGGCGCATGACCTGATGCCCTGCCCGCTTCAGCGCGGCCGATGCATGCCACCTCAGGCCTTGTTGCGCGCCGCTTCGGGCATTTCCAGATCGCCGAACTTGATCGATTCGCCGCAGCCACAGGCCTCGGTCACATTGGGGTTGCGGAACTTAAAGCCGCTTTCCAACAGCGAAGTCTCAAAGTCGATTTCAGTGCCGAACAGGAACATCTGCGCCATGGGCGCAATGATCACACAAGCACCGTCTTGTTCGATGATTTCTTCATGCTGGCCAACCTCGGCAGCGTATTCCATGGTGTATTCCATGCCCGCGCAGCCGCCCTTCTTGACGCCGACGCGCAGCCCCTTGGCATTGTCGCGCGCCATCAACTTGGTGATCTGGCGCACCGCGCGATCAGTCATGGTTACGGGGGGTTTACCGGGAATACCAAACATCAGCATACCTTTTCAGTCTGAGAAGCGAGGGCGATGGGCCGGGCCGGATTGCCCGCCACCGTGGCCCCGCAGGCGACCGCGCGGGTCACCACTGCGCCCGCGCCGATGATTGCATCATCACCCACGGTCACGCCGGGCAGAAGGATCGCGCCGCCGCCGATCCATACATTGCGCCCGATGATAATGGGGCGCCCCCATTCAAGCCCTTGCAAACGCAGCGCGGGATCGCGGGGGTGGTCAGGCGTCAGAAACTGCACATTCGGGCCGATCTGGGTGTCATCGCCGATGTGAATTTCGCAGACATCCAGCATGACCGCGCCGTAATTCACGAAAACGCCCGTGCCGAAGTGGATGTTCGGGCCGTAATCGACATAAAACGGCGGGCGAATTACCGCCCCGTTCCAGGTGCCCAGCAGCGCTTCCATCAGGGCCGCGCGCGCCGCATCTTCGCCATAGACCGTCGCGTTATAGTCCCGCATCAGCGCCTGCGCGCGCTTGCGGATCGCGACCAGCTCGGCGCAGCCCGGGTCATAGGGCTGACCGGCCAGCATGCGTTCGCGCTGGGTCTGGATGGCGACCGGGCCGGTCATCACATGAACCCCAATTCCAGCCGCGCCTCGTCGGACATCATATCCATGCCCCATTGCGGCTCGAACGTCATTTCGACATCGACCTGGCGCACGCCTTCCAGCGGGCCGACTGCATCGGCGACCCAGCCTGGCATCTCACCCGCGACCGGGCAGCCCGGTGCGGTGAGGGTCATGGTGATGCCCACGTCGTTATCGTCCGAGATGGCGATCGTGTAGATCAGCCCCAGATCGTAGATGTTGACCGGAATCTCCGGGTCGAACACGGTTTTGCAGGCATCCACGATGTTTTCATACAGCGGATGTTCCGTGCTGGACGGGCGGATCAGGGGGGTGCCCTCGGGTACAGGTTGGGTCATGGCGGGCCTCACGGTTGTTCTTGAGCAAAGATATAAGGAATTATCCCGCCCCGTCCAGTGGTCGGCCCGAACTGTACGGGAATTGTGAAAAGGGCTGGACGATGGCCGGGGGGCGGGCCACAGGAAAGACAAACCTCATTGTATCAGGCCGGGCCGAGCCGCGCAAACCTCTGACACGCCACGGTGTCGCGTCGCGAACCGCCCGCGACCCCGGGGCACATGTTTCGCCAACGAATTACGGGCGGGGCCATGGCCCCGCCCGCAGATACATCATTGAAAATATCGGTATTGACTTGAAACTCTATACCTACCGTTGAATTCGGTCAATGCGCGGGATCAAAGACCCATGCAGTTGGCATAGAAGGTCGTGGTGGCAGGCCAGTCAGAGAAGACGCCGACCACACCCACGTCCTGCGCCAGAACATCGAGCAGTTCATAGGTCACGCCGTCGTTGTCAGTGGCTTCCGCGACCGACTGGAAGTACCAGCCACCGCCGGTGTTGAGCGGGCCCGAGCGTTCCAACGTCCAGGTGATGATGTTCAGCCCGGCTGCGGTGGCTTCATCGGCATAGACCGACGGCACCATCTCACCATCGGCATCCAGCGTCACCAGCAACCAGAGCGGCGGCGCAATGTACTGCACGCCCATGTCGGCCAGTTCTTGCATGCTGGGCTGGAAAGTTGCGGCATCCATCGGATCCAGCAGGCCGCCATCGCCTTCTTCCAGTTCATAGCGGTCATCCAGATACACGGCCTGCGCGCCGAATTCTGGCTCATTCTCAATCCAGTAGAGGACATCTTGCAGGTCGAACGACTGTGCCCAGACATCGGAAGCGGGGATGCCCGCAGCCTTGTATTCGTCGATCATCTTCTGGGCGTAATCTGCCTGCGTGAAGCCGTTGAAGGGCATCTCGACGCTGGGCGATTTCAGTTCCGGGGTGAATTTCGCACCCAGGCCGCGGAACAATTCGATGGATTCCGCATGGGTCATCGAGGTTGCGCTGTGGGTGTAAAGGTCGGTGCGGAACGAGGCGGTGCCGCCCAGATACCCTTCGGTCGTCGTGGCGGTGTTGTCAGACGCGTCCATCTTTGCCGACAGGCTGCGGAATTCTTCCAGCGTCAGATCCGAGGTGCGGCATTCGGCGCTGGCGGGCGTATCGCCCGAAGCCGCCGTGAACGGCACGGTGCATTTTTCGCCCAGGTCGGTGGCGACGATGTTCGTGGTGGTGTGCAGATCGTTCTGGGCGTGACGGCAGACCAGTTCCAGATCGGCGGTGAAGGTCACGTCACATTCCAGGATGCCTGCGCCCATCTGCGCGGCGGCGACGTTCGATTCGACGGTGTGCTCTGGCAACATCAGCGGCGCGCCACGGTGCCCGATGGAGAAATCGCTGCGCGAAGGCGTTTGGCCAAGGCATTGAGTCAGTTGATCTTTCAGCGGACCATCGGTCATCTGGCCAACCAGGTATGCCGGGCGCGGACCATAGCTCAGGTACTCTTGCGCGGTGGCAGTGGTGGCGGTTGCAGTCAGGATCAGCGCAAGGGCTGTAAGGCAGCGTGGGGTCATGAAAAGGCTCCGGCCTTGAAGTTACATCAGGGCTGCTGACTACCAGCGGTGGGTAACGGGAACGTGTCAGCTGTGCCACAATTCCGTGACATCTGCGCCGCCCTTGGCAAGGCGCAGGAAATCGCGCAAAAGGCGGCACGGTTCTTTTTCGGGGGTTTGCCATGACATCTGCGACATTCGGCTTTGCGGTGCAGGCAACCTGCGGCAAGGCGCGCGCAGGCACCATCACCACGCCGCGCGGCGACATCCGCACGCCTGCTTTCATGCCGGTTGGCACGGCGGCGACGGTGAAGGCAATGCTGCCGGGATCGGTGCGCGCGACGGGCGCGGACATCTTGCTGGGCAATACCTATCACCTGATGCTGCGCCCCACGGCGGAACGGATTGCCGCCCTGGGTGGGCTGCACAAGTTCATGAACTGGGACCGTCCCATCCTGACCGACAGCGGTGGATTTCAGGTTATGTCATTGGCATCATTGCGAAAAATGACAGAAAAGGGTGTTACCTTCCGCAGTCATATCGACGGGTCGCGCCACGAGATCACGCCCGAGAGGTCGATGGAAATCCAACGGCTTCTGGGCTCTGACATCGTGATGGCTTTTGACGAATGCACACCCTATCCGGCGGATGAGGGCACGGCGCGCGCCTCGATGGAACTGTCGATGCGCTGGGCGCAACGGTCGCGCGACGCCTTCGGCGACCGGCCCGGGCATGCGCTGTTCGGCATTCAGCAAGGATCGGTCTATGCCGATCAGCGGGCCGAAAGCGCCTCAAAGTTGCGCACCATCGGATTTGATGGCTATGCGGTCGGTGGGCTGGCCGTCGGTGAGGGGCAGGAGAAAATGTTCGAGGTTCTGGACTATGCCCCCGACATGCTGCCCGAGGACAAGCCGCGCTATTTGATGGGTGTGGGCAAACCTTCCGATATTGTGGGCGCGGTGGCGCGCGGGATTGACATGATGGACTGTGTTCTCCCCTCCCGCTCGGGGCGGACGGGGCAGGGTTGGACCGCGCGCGGACAGGTCAATCTGCGCAACGCGCGGCATCGCGATGATCCGCGCCCGCTGGAAGAAGGCTGCACCTGCCCGGCCTGCACAGGATACAGCAGGGCCTATTTACATCACGTTATCAAATCGGACGAGATCATCGGCTCTATGCTGCTGACTTGGCACAATCTGCATTATTATCAAAGCCTTATGCAGGGATTGCGTGATGCAATCAGTGCCGGCGCCTTGGCGGATTTCACCGCCGCCTTCCACGCCAATGTGGCCTTGGGCGACGTAGACCTACGTTAACTTCCGGCCCTGACACCGCCCGGGACCGCATCTGGAAACGGTATGGTTCCGGTATGGTTTTGATACATACGCCCGGCGGGTCGCGGGGTTATTAACCTTTGTACCTTCCGGGGCTGGACCCCGCTGCGCGCGCGGCGCATGCTGCCAAGGTAGCGCCCCCGATGCCTGGGAAACCAACCCCGAAACGCAACCGTGGGTGGTGCAGCCGCCCCTTTGGACCGCCCAGAACTGGCACCCGCAACCGCCCGCGCCCTGCGCAACCCTTCCCCGCGCGCCGCACCGCTATTGCGCGCAGCGGCACAGATTGTCGCCACGACTGCGGCTTGAAACCCGCCGTATTTCGACCCAAGTATAGCCAGACAGCGGCACCGGCCGCGCCCGTATGAAAAGACCGAGGCACAAAATGACCAAGCACAGCACGACAACCTACCCCGTTCTGCCCCTGCGCGATATGGTGGTATTCCCGCACATGATCGTGCCGCTTTTCGTGGGGCGTGACAAATCCGTCCGCGCGCTGGAAGCTGTGATGAGCGAGGACAAGCAAATCCTTCTGTCCAGCCAGAAAGACCACGCCGAGGAAGACCCCGGCGCCGATGGCATCTACCGCACCGGCGTGCTGGCCAATGTGTTGCAAATGCTGAAACTGCCTGACGGCACCGTGAAGGTGCTGGTCGAAGGGCGGGTGCGCGTGCGCATCACCCGCTTCATTGAAAACCCCGACCATTTCGAGGCCGAGGCTGAGGAATTGCACGAGGTTGAAGGCGACGGTGCCGCGATCAAGGCGATGGTCCGGTCGGTCAGCACCGAATTCGAGCGCTATGCGAAGATCCGCAAGAACATCCCCGAGGAAGCACTGGCCGCGATCAGCGACACCACCGCACCTGACCGGCTGGCCGACCTGGCCGCAGGGCATCTGGGCGTGGATGTCAGCGAAAAGCAGGCGCTGCTGGAACAGCTCGATGTCGCCCAGCGGCTGGAGAAGATCTATGCGCTGATGCAGGGCGAAATGTCGGTCCTGCAAGTGGAACGCAAGATCAAGACCCGCGTGAAAAGCCAGATGGAGCGCACGCAGCGCGAGTATTATCTGAATGAGCAGATGAAGGCCATTCAGAAGGAACTGGGCGACGGCGAGGACGGCCAGAATGAAGTGGCCGAACTGGAAGCCAAGATCGCCGCCACCAAGCTGTCGAAGGAAGCCCGCGCCAAGGCCGATGCCGAGATCAAGAAGCTGAAATCCATGTCGCCCATGTCAGCCGAGGCGACGGTGGTGCGCAACTATCTGGACTGGATGCTGTCGATCCCGTGGAATGTCAAAAGCCGGGTGAAAAAGGATCTGGGCAAAGCGCAAGAAGTGCTGGATGCCGACCATTACAGCCTGGAGAAGGTCAAGGAACGCATCGTCGAATATCTGGCGGTGCAGACCCGCTCGGCCAAGCTGAAGGGGCCGATCATGTGCCTCGTCGGCCCGCCGGGGGTGGGCAAGACCTCGCTCGGGCGCAGCGTGGCCAGGGCCACGGGGCGTGAGTTCATCCGCATCTCGCTGGGCGGCGTGCGCGACGAATCCGAGATCCGGGGCCACCGCCGCACCTATATCGGGTCGATGCCGGGCAAGATCATTCAGGCGATGAAAAAGGCGAAGACCAACAACCCGCTGATCTTGCTCGATGAAATCGACAAGATGGGGCAGGATTTCCGGGGCGATCCGGCAAGCGCCATGCTGGAGGTGCTGGACCCGGAGCAAAACGCAACCTTCACCGACCATTATCTGGAGGTCGAATACGATCTGTCGAACGTGATGTTCCTGACCACGGCCAACAGCTACAACATGCCGGGGCCGCTTCTGGACCGGATGGAGATCATTCCGCTGTCGGGCTACACCGAGGATGAGAAATCGGAAATCGCGCTGCGCCACCTGATGCCGAAAGCGATCAAGAATCACGGGTTGCGCCGGGGTGAACTGACCGTGTCGGACAGCGCGCTGATGGAGATCATTCGCCGCTATACCCGCGAGGCCGGGGTGCGCAACCTTGAGCGCGAACTTGCCAAGATTGCGCGCAAGGCGGTGACCCGGATCATCCGCAAGCAAGAGGACAAGGTGATCGTCACCAAGTCCAACCTGGCGGATTACCTGGGCGTGCCGCGCCACAAATACGGGCTGGCCGAAAAGGAAGACCAGATCGGCGTGGTGACGGGGCTGGCCTGGACCAGCGTCGGCGGTGAGCTGTTGCAGATCGAGGCGCTGCGCCTGCCCGGCAAGGGCCGGATGAAGACCACCGGCAAGCTGGGCGATGTGATGAAGGAATCCATCGACGCTGCCAGCAGTTTCGTGCGCTCGATCAGCCCGCAACTGGGCGTGAAGCCGCCGCGGTTCGAGACGATGGATATTCACGTTCACGTCCCGGAAGGCGCGACGCCCAAGGACGGGCCGAGTGCGGGCGTGGGCATGGTGACCTCTATCGTGTCGGTGCTGACGCAGATCCCGGTGCGGGCCAATGTCGCCATGACCGGCGAGGTCACGCTGCGCGGCAATGTGCTGGCCATCGGCGGGCTGAAGGAAAAACTGCTGGCGGCCCTGCGCGGCGGCATCACCACCGTGATGATCCCGCAAGACAACGCGAAGGATCTGCCGGAAATCCCGGACAACGTGAAGGAAGGGCTGACCATCATCCCGGTTTCGAATGTCCGCGAGGTCCTGCAACACGCCCTGGTGCGTCAGCCCGAGGCGATCGAATGGGATGAGGACGCGGAAGAAGCCGCGCGACTGGCTGCCGTCGCAGCGAAATCCGACGAGACCGCAAGCCGCGCCGCGCATTAAGCGGGGCGGTGGGGCGGACAGGCCCGCAGCGCGACGGCGTTTCAGAGCGCCTGAGCCGCCCTGGCCATGTCACCAACGTAGAAACCCGCCCGGAAACGGGCGGGTTTTTTCGTGCACGCAACAAATGGGTGGGGAAACGCCCGGCTCGCCGCGCTGTGGCGCGAAGGTAAAGCACAGGGGTCGACGCCTCCGCTGCACTGTTTCATGGCTCCCGTTTCATGGCACCCGTTTTATGGCCCAGCTTCAAAGCGCCCTCAGACGCCACCTGCAAGGGCCCTGCGTAAAGTGGCCCCGCCCGAATGGCGCCGTCTTCTGGGCGCCGTCTTCTGGGCGCCGTCTTCCGGGCTCGGGTGCCCCCCGTCATACCCCGTGCGTCATGCCCCCAATGTTGCCAGCCGGGCGGTGATCTCGGGGCGCAGGGGGCCTTCGCGGGGGGCGTCTTGCAGCGTGGTGAACCAATGTTCCGGCGGGTTCTTGCCCAGGCGGTTGCCCGGGAAGCTCAGCGCGCGCAGCACCGCCTGCGCGGCGGGTGGCAGGACCGCAGGCATCGCGCGGTCGTTCAAGACACCCCACACCCCGGTCCACAGGCGCGCCACGGTCCAGGGGTTGTACCCACCGCCGCCCATGACGATCAGGCGCGGGCTGAGGCGGCGCAGCGCGCGGATCATGTCGAAATGCGCGTTGTTCGACAGGGCAAGCCGCGACAGCGGGTCTTCCAGCAGCATGTCGGCGCCGCATTGCAGCACGATCGCGTCGGGTGCCCAATCGGCCAGCCGGGGCAGGATCAGGCGGATGGCGATCGCGCGCATCTCGGTATCGTTCAGGCCGCGCGGCACCGGCAGGTTCACCGCCGCGCCCCCGGCCGTGTCGTCGATGGCCCCGGTGTAGGGCCAGCGCCTTTCCTCATGGACAGAAAACATCCGCACATCCCCGGCGCCGTGGAAGCCATGCGCCACACCATCGCAATGATGCGCGTCGATATCGACATAGGCGATGCGCCGCATTCCCAGCGCGCGCAGGCGCAGCAGGCACAGCACGGGGTCGTTGAGGTAGCAAAACCCGTTCGCCCGGTCGGGCAGCGCATGATGCGTGCCGCCGCCCGGCACATGCACCACCCCGCCGTCCGCCACCAGTTCGGCGGCAAGCATCGTGCCCCCGGCCGAGGTCGCGGGGCGGCGGAACACCTGCGGGAACACCGGGTTGGCCGTGGTGCCCAGCCCGTGCCGCATGCGGATGGCCTCGCTGACGCTGCCCGCCGCTTCTGCCGCCTGCAGCGCGCTGACATAGGCGGGGTCGTGCCAGATGTGCAGCGCCTTTGGCTTGGCGCGCGGGCTGTTGCGGTATTGCCCCGGTTCCAGCCAATTCAGCGCACGGATCAGATCCATCACGGTCGAGACACGCGGAATGCGCAGCGGGTGCCAGGCGCCATAGCTGGACCCCCGATAGATCTCTGACCCGATGAACACCGGGGGGCGCAGGGCCGTGTCTGCCGCCTGCGCGGTCGCGCTGCCGTCCAGCCCCATCCCTCAGCCCCGCAGGGGTGCGATTGTGGCGGCCTGCACCATCGCGTAGGGAATGCGGCGGGCGGCACAACGCCGGAAGAAAAATCGCATCACATGCCCTCCAGTTCTTTGCAAACAAGTAACCCGGGCATGGCAGCCTTCAAGCTGTCCCTTGAAGCTGCGGGGCAGGCGCATAAGTATTGCACTACCATGACAGGCGGGCGACCATGATCCGATTCACGCTAAGCTGCTCCAAGGGCCACCAGTTTGACAGCTGGTTTGCCGGTAACGCGGCCTATGACAGCCTGCGGTCGGCCGGGCATGTGACCTGCCCGATCTGCGGCGATGCGCAGGTGGCAAAGGCGCTGATGGCCCCGGCGGTGCGGCCCGGCAAGGCTGATGCAGCACCCCCTGCCCCTGCCCGTGCCCCTGCCCCTGCACCTGCGCCGGGACCCGCCGCTTCCCGCCCGATGATCGCGGCCCCGCCCCCCGAGGTCGCCGCGAAACTGGCCGCGCTGCGCAAGCATATCGAGGCGCATGCCGATTATGTCGGGCCGCGTTTCGCCGATGAGGCACGGCGCATGCATCTGGGCGATGCGCCCGAACGCGCGATCTATGGCGATGCCAACCCAAGCGAGGTGCGCGCGCTGCTGGAAGACGGGGTGCCCATCGCGCCCTTGCCCTTTATTCCAAAGGCAAAAACCAACTGAAACCGGCACTGAAACGCGGGCAGCCTTTGAGGCGGCCCTTGCGGACGGCCGCACAGAGTCCTAAGAGACGCCGGACCCGGCGCGTTGACCGGGGGGTTTGCTCAGGGGTGTAAAACATGCCGCTTCTGGTGATGAAATTCGGCGGTACCTCGGTCGCCGATCTGGCGCGCATCCGCAACGCCGCCGCAAAGGTCAAGCGCGAGGTGGAGCGCGGCTATGACGTGATCGTCATCGTCTCGGCCATGTCGGGCAAGACCAATGAATTGGTCGGCTGGGTCGGTGAGACCTCGCCGCTTTATGATGCGCGCGAATACGACGCGGTGGTCAGCGCGGGCGAGAATGTGACCGCCGGGCTGATGGCGCTGACCTTGCAGGAAATGGACGTGCCCGCGCGCAGTTGGCAGGGCTGGCAAGTGCCGATCAACACCACCTCGGCGCATTCCACGGCGCGCTTCGTGTCGATCCCGCGCGACAATATCGACCAGAAATTCGCCGAGGGCTTCAGCGTCGCGGTGGTCGCGGGATTTCAGGGCGTGTCGCCCGAGGGGCGCATCACCACGCTGGGCCGGGGCGGGTCGGACACCACGGCGGTGGCCTTTGCCGCCGCCTTCGGGGCCGAGCGTTGCGATATTTATACCGATGTGAACGGGATCTATACGACCGATCCGCGCATCACGTCGAAGGCGCGCAAGCTGGCGAAGATCTCGTTTGAGGAAATGCTGGAACTGGCCAGCCTGGGTGCCAAGGTGTTGCAGACCCGGTCGGTCGAACTGGCCATGCGCTACAAGGTACGGCTGCGCGTGCTGTCATCGTTCGAGGATACGGATGAGACCTCGGGAACCCTGGTATGTGATGAGGATGAGATCATGGAATCGAAAGTCGTTTCGGGCGTGGCCTATTCACGGGATGAGGCGAAGATGACGCTGGTGACGGTGGAAGACCGCCCCGGCATTGCCGCCGCGATCTTTGGCCCGCTGGCCGATGCCGGGGTGAATGTCGATATGATCGTGCAAAACATCTCGGAAAAGGATTATGAAGGGCATGTGGGTGCGGTCACCGACATGACATTCTCGTGCCCTGTCGATCAGGTGGCGCGCGCGCGCCACGCGCTGGAAGCCGCCCGCGAGGCAGGCACGATCAAGTATGACGATCTGGTCGTGGATGTGGATGCGGCCAAGGTCTCGGTCGTGGGCATCGGGATGCGGTCGCACGCTGGGGTTGCGGCGCGGATGTTCCGCGCGCTGGCCTCCGAGGGCGTGAACATCAAGGTGATCGCCACGTCCGAGATCAAGATTTCCGTGTTGATCGACCGGAAATATATGGAACTGGCGGTTCAGGCCCTGCATGATGCGTTTGAACTGGACGCCGCACCCTGAACCCTGAACAGCATCGGATGGGTCATGCCCGAGCGAACCGAAACTGAAAGCCGCAAACTGCTGCGACGCCTGCGCGACACGCTGGCCGAGGCTGGCGCGGGGCAGGAGCGGCTGGACCGGATCACGACGATCATCGCGGAATCGATGCAGACCGAGGTGTGTTCGATCTACCTGTTCCGCGACTCGGACACGCTGGAATTGTGCGCGACCGAAGGGCTGAAGCCCGAATCGGTACACCAGACCCGCATGAAGATCGGCGAAGGCCTGGTGGGCCGCGTGGCCCGCAGCGCAACCCCGATCAACACCGGCGACGCCCCCGCCGCCAAGGGGTTCCGGTATATGCCCGAGACGGGGGAAGAGGTATTCTCGTCCTTCCTGGGGGTGCCGGTGCAGCGGCTGGGCGAAACGCTGGGCGTGCTGGTGGTGCAGTCGAAGGACGCGCGCGAATATTCCGAAGATGAAGTCTATGCGCTGGAAGTCGTGGCGATGGTGCTGGCAGAAATGACCGAACTGGGCGCTTTCGTCGGCGAAGGCGCCGCACTGGCGCCGCTGCACAAGCACCCGGTCATGATGCGCGGCGGATCGGGGCAGGAAGGCACGGCGGAAGGCAATGTCTGGCTGCATGAGCCGCGCGTGGTGGTCACCAACCTGGTCAATGACGACCCCGAGGCCGAAGTCGCCCGCCTGCGTGCCGGCGTCGAGCTGTTGCGCATCACGGTGGACGACCTGCTGAAAACCACGCGGTCGGTCGACAAGGAACACGTCGAGGTCTTGCAGACCTACCGGATGTTCGCGCAGTCGCGCGGCTGGCTGCGCCGGATGGAAGAAGACATCTCGCGCGGGCTGTCGGCCGAAGCGGCAGTGGAAAAGGAACAATCCAGCGCGCGCGCCCGCTTGCAGACAGTGCCCGACGCCTATTTGCGCGACCGGCTGCACGATCTGGACGATCTGTCGAACCGGCTTTTGCGCATTCTGACGGGCCAGGGCACGGAAACCGGGGCCGAGATGCCTGAGCGTCCCATCCTGGTGGCGCGCAGCATCGGCCCGGGCGAATTGCTGGATTACGGCCGCAAGCTGCGCGGCATCGTGCTGGAAGAAGGCTCTGTCGGGTCGCATGCCGCGATTGTGGCGCGGGCGCTGGCGATTCCATTGGTCATCAATGTGGCGCGGATCACCAGCGAGGCGCTGAACAACGACCATATTCTGGTGGACGGTCATGGCGGGATCGTGCATCTGCGCCCTGATGATGCCGTCGCCGCCGCGTTCCGTGACAAGATCGCCATGCAGGCCAAGGCCCAGGAAAAATACGCAAGCTTGCGCGACAAGCCCGCGCTGACCGCCTGCGGCGAAACGATTGCGCTGCATATGAACGCGGGGCTTATGGCGGACCTGCCGTCGCTGGAGAACTCGGGCGCCGATGGCGTGGGGTTGTTCCGCACCGAATTGCAATTCCTGTTGCGCAATGCCGTGCCGAAACGGTCCGAGCTGGCCGCGCTCTATTCCCGGGTCATGGATGCGGCGGGGGGGCGGCGCGTGGCGTTTCGCACGCTCGACATCGGGTCCGACAAGGTGATGCCCTATATGAAGCGCCCCGATGAGCCGAACCCGGCCATGGGCTGGCGCGCGGTGCGCGTGGGGCTGGACAAGCCCGGCGTGATGCGGATGCAGCTTCAGGCGCTGATCCGCGCGGCGAACGGGCGGCCGTTGTCGGTGATGTTCCCCTTCGTGTCGCAGGCCAGCGAGTTTGACAGCGCGCGCGCGCAGTTGCTGCGCGAGATCGACCGCGAGGCCGCACTGGGCCATGTGCTGCCCGCGTCGCTGGAAATCGGGGCGATGCTGGAAACCCCCAGCCTGGCCTATGCCGCGCGCCGCTTCTTCGAGACGGCGGATTTCATCTCGATCGGGGGGAATGACCTCAAGCAATTCTTCTTTGCCGCCGACCGCGAGAATGAACTGGTGCGCCGCCGCTATGATACGCTGAGCATCAGTTTCCTGACCTTCATCGAAGAGATTGTGAAACGGTGTGCGGACACCGGCACGGCGCTGTCGTTCTGCGGCGAGGATGCCGGGCGCCCGCTGGACGCGCTGGCACTGGCGGCGACGGGACTGCGCACGCTGTCGATGCGCCCGGCCTCTATCGGGCCGGTAAAAAGCATGCTGCGCCGCGCCGATCTGGACGTGGTGCGCGACATCATCGAACGCGCGCGGGCCGAGGGCGTGGAATCCACCCGCCCTGCCCTGTTGAAATACGTCAGCAGTTTCGACGATTTGCGGGCCTAACAGCCCGCCCGCGCGCCCGGCCATCGGGCGGGCTGGCGGTGGGGCGGGCTGTCGGTGGGGCGGGCTGTCGGTGGGGCGGGCATACTGAAACGGTCAGGTTGGCAGCGGGGCGCTGCGGGCGGGGAAAGGCGTTGCTTTGCCTGATCCGCATGACACTGCGGGCGCTCAGGTTTCGGCCCCAGACGGCCCGGGGGTCATTCGGCCGCGGGGGTCATTCGGCACCGGGGTCAGTTTGTGTACTCTGTCAGGTTTTGGGGGGCACGGCGATGCGCGTTGTGGTGCCGGTCACGCCGTCCCAGGCACCCGGGGTCAGCGCATAGCCCAGCACCCGGGCGGGGTTGGTCGGCGGCGGCATTTTTACACGCTCCAACCGCTCGAAGCCGAATCTGCTGTAATAGGGCGCATCGCCCACCAGCAGCACACGGTCCCAGCCAAGGGCGCGCGCGCGGTTCAAGCTGTCATACATCAACTGGCCGCCCAGCCCCTCGCCCTGTCGGGTGGGGTGCACCGCAACGGGCCCCAGCAGCAAGGCATCCGCCCCGCCCACCAGCACCGGCCAGAAACGGATGGCCGCCATGACCCCACCCGCATCACGCACCAGAAGGCACAGATCAGCCACGGGCGGCACCCCGTCGCGCAGCCGGTATGACGACAGCGCCTCGCGCCCGGGGGCGAAGCACAGATCATAAAGCGCCTCGACCTCCCACCAATCGGCGGGCGTTTCGCGATACACCTGCATGGACGCCCCCATCTCTGCGGCCTGCTGCGCCAGTAAGCGCTTGATTTCTGGCAATGTTGAGGTGGAAAACGCTGCCAACTTCCTGTGGGATTTGCTTTAACATGGCCATACCAGACAGGCAAACCAAAGGAGCAATCATGTTCTACGAACCCCGCAACGGCCACGGCCTGCCCCATAACCCGTTCAACGCCATCGTCACGCCGCGCCCGATCGGCTGGATTTCCACCCGGGGGCGCGACGGGTCGGAAAACCTGGCGCCCTATTCGTTCTTCAACGCGGTCGCCTATGTGCCGCCGCAGGTGATGTTCGCGTCCACCGGCGAAAAACCCGACCGCGACGACACGAAGGACAGCGTGGCCAATATCCGCGAAACGGGGGTGTTCTGCGTCAATATCGTGGCCCATGCGATGCGCGACGCGATGAATGTCACCTCTGGCCCATGGCCGCGCGAAACGGATGAATTCACCAAGGCCGGGCTGGCGCGTGTGGCGTGCGAGACCATCGACTGCGCCCGGGTGGCAGGGGCGCCCGCCGCGCTGGAATGCAAGATGACGCAGATCGTCGCCCTGCGCGGCACCGCGAATTTTCTGGTGCTGGGCGAGGTGACGGGGGTGCATATGGATGACGCCCATATCGTGGACGGCAAGTTCGATGTGACACGGTTTCAGCCATTGTCACGCCTTGGCTACCGCGATTATGCGACGGTGACCGAAGTGTTCAGCCTGTCACGTCCCGGCGAGTAACCCTTGCACCAAGGCGGTGGCGCAACAGATGGTTGGGTAAAGGTTGAAAGGAGTATGACATGCAAAAGGGTTTCATTGCCGCTTTCCTGGGGGCGTTGGTCACGACAGGCGCTGCCGCGCAATCCTACACGGTGAACACCGTGGTTCCCGCGCTGAACCAGCCGTGGGGGATGGCGTTCATCCCGCAATCCGACCAGCTTCTGGTGACGGAGCGCGGCGGTTCGTTGCAGATGATCGACGTGGCCGCAGGGTCGGCAAGGGAAGTCAGTGGCCTGCCGCGCATCAGCACCCAAGGACAGGGCGGGCTGCTGGACGTGGCGCTGCACCCGGAATTTGCCGATAATGCGCTGGTCTATCTGACATGGTCGGGGGCTGGTGACGGCGGGACCGCCACGCATCTGGGCCGGGCGCGGCTGAATGCCGATGCCGCAGCGCTGGAAAACCTGGAACTGCTGTATATCGCCACGCCCTTCCTGAACAGCGGCGCGCATTTTGGGTCGCGCATCGTGTTTGATGACCAGAACCGGGTGTATTTCACCACCGGCGACCGGGGATCGAAGGCTTTTGGCCCGGACCATTTCTCGCAAGATCTGGGGGTGAATCATGGCAAGGTGCTGCGGTTGAACGATGACGGCACGATCCCGGCCGACAACCCCTTTGTGGGCACCGATGGCGCGCTGCCCGCGATCTTCAGCTATGGCCACCGCAATCCGCAGGGGATGGCATTGCACCCAGAAACGGGGGCGATCTGGGCCAATGAACACGGCGAGAATAACGGCGATGAGATCAACATCTTGCAAGAGGGGGGCAATTTCGGCTGGCCGATTGCCAGCTATGCGGTGACCTATAGCGGCGGCCAGCGGTTTGCCCCAGCCCCACCGCAAGTGCCCGGCACGGTGCCGCCGGTCTATTGGTGGGAGGCCGATCACCCCGAAGGCTTCCCCCCGTCGGGCCTCGCGTTTTATGAGGGCGATGCCTTCCCGGAATGGCGCGGTCACGCCTTCATGGGCAACCTGCGCCATCAATATCTTGGGGTGTTCTCGGTGGATGGCGCGCAGGTAAGCCAGACCGGGCGACTGCTGGAAAGCGAAGGCTGGCGCATCCGCGACGTGGCGATAGGGCCCCAAGACGGGTTCGTCTACGCGCTGGCAGATGGCCGGGGCGCGCCGCTGCTGCGGCTGGAACCGGCGCAATAACAACCTGAAATCACGTGTTGAAATCACCCGGGCCGTTGCGGCCCGGGTGACGGCCCCAGTTACAGCGCCACCTGCGGGTCGCCGAAGCCGTGCGGCTGGATCAGGTTGTGTGGCCCCAGGTCGCGCACGTTGCGTTCGCCGCACAGCGCCATGGTCACATCCAGTTCCTTGTGGAGGATCTCCAGCGCCCGGGTCACACCCGCCTGCCCCTGCGCGCCCAGGCCATAGATGAAGGCCCGCCCGATATAGGTGCCCTTCGCCCCCAGCGCCAAAGCCTTCAGCACATCCTGACCCGAGCGGATGCCGCTGTCCAAATGCACCTCGACCTGATCGCCGACCGCGTCGAGGATCGAGGGCAGCATGCGGATCGAGGACAGCGCCCCGTCAAGCTGACGCCCGCCATGGTTCGACACGATGATGGCATCGGCGCCGACCTTGGCGGCCATGCGCGCATCCTCGGCATCCAGAATGCCCTTGATGATCATCTTGCCGCCCCACATCTCCTTGAACTTGGCGATCCGCGCCCAGTCGAGGGATATGTCGAAGGCCTCTGCCGTCCAGGACGACAGCGAGCTGGGATCGGTGACGCCCGAGGCATGGCCCACGATGTTGCCGAAAAACCGCCGCTTGGTGCCCAGCATCCCCAGCCCCCATGCCACCTTGGTGGCCATGTTGGCGATGGATTTCGGGGTCAGTTTGGGCGGGGCGGAAAGGCCGTTCTTCAGGTCCTTGTGGCGCTGTCCCAGCACCTGAAGGTCCACGGTCACCACGATTGCCGAACACCCCGCCGCGCGGGCGCGGTCGAACAGACGGCGCATGAAATCATCATCTTTGAGGGTATAGACCTGAAACCAGAAGGGTTTGGTGGTGTGTTCGGCCACATCCTCGATCGAGCAGATGGACATGGTGGACAGGGTGAAGGGCACGCCGAAGGCTTCGGCGGCGCGGGCTGCCTTGATCTCGCCATCGGCGCATTGCATGCCGGTCATGCCCACCGGCGCAAGGGCTATGGGCATCGAGACATCCTCGCCGATCATCTGGGTCGCGGTGGAACGGTTCGACATGTCGACGGCCACGCGCTGACGCAGGCGCAGGCGGGAAAAATCGCTCGTATTCTCTCGGAAGGTCTGTTCGGTCCAGGACCCGCTTTCGGTATAATCGTAGAACATGCGCGGGGTCTTGCGCTGGTAGACCCGGCGCATGTCTTCGATATTGGTAAACAGGGGCATCGGCGCATCCTTTTCGGGAAAATTGGTTACTTCTTGTTACCAATGCCGGGTGGGCAGGGCAATTACTTTGGCGATTGCGGTGTGCCAGCATTTTCGCTTGCACTTAATACGATATCGCACCATATAGTGCGATATCGTATTAAATTCCGAGGTTCAAAATGTCTGTTTCACGTCGTCGCGCCATTGCCTTGATTGGCGGAGGGGTCGTCCTTGCGGCCACGGCAAGCGCCGTCACATTTTCCGCGACCCGCACCCCGAATGCGGCACTGGCCCCGTGGAAGGCGGCGGGCCTGCCCGATGACCCGCGCCTGTTCGCCCTGTCCTACGCGATACTGGCGCCAAACCCGCACAACCTTCAGCCATGGGTTGCTGAACTGGTGGGGGCGGATACGGTGCGGATTTACCGCGACCCGGCCCGTGCCCTGCCGCAAACCGACCCATTTGGCCGGCAACTGACCATCGGCATGGGGTGCTTTGTGGAATTGTTCCGCATTGCCGCCAGCGCGCGGGGATTTTCTGTGGAAACGACGCTGTTCCCCGATGGGGATGCGCCTGACGCCCCCGTGGCAACCCTGACGCTGACCGAAGGTGCTGCGCAAGATGCGCTGTTTGCCCACGTTCTGAACCGACGCAGCACCAAGGAACCCTATGCAGACCGCGCCGTTGATCCCGCCGATCTGGCGGCCCTGGCCCCGCTGGCGCAGGTTGTGACCGATGCCCCCACAGTTGAAGCGTTGCGCGCACTGACGCTTGACGCCTGGATGATCGAGGCCACGACCCCGCAGACGCACCGTGAAAGCGTGGAACTGATGCGCTTTGGCAAGGCCGAGATCAACGCCAGCCCCGATGGTATCGCACTGGGTGGGGCGTTTCTGGAAAGCCTGATGCTGGCGGGGCTTCTGACGCGCGCGGCGCAGCGCGACACGACCTCGACCGCATTTCAGGCCGGGGTGGATATCTATACCGAGATGCTGCTTGCCACGCGGGCCTATGTGGTGACGACCAGCCCGACCAATACCCGCTTTGATCAGATTGCGGCGGGGGGCCAATGGCTGCGGCTGAACCTGACCGCCACGGCGCGGGGTCTCTCAATGCAACCGGTCAGCCAGTGCCTGCAAGAATTCCCCGAAATGGCCGGTCCCTATGCCCGCGCGCACGCGTTGCTTGCACCGGGGGGGGAAACGGTTCAGATGTTGGGCAGGTTGGGCTATGGCCCTGATGTACCGCCCAGCCCCCGCTGGCCGATGGAGACGCGCCTGAGGAATGCCTGAAGCCCCCCCACCTGGACCGCCATCCGGCGCCGACATTTACTTTGGTCTGTTCACGGAAATCGGCATCGTCGCGCAATTGAGCGGGGCGATGTTTCAGGGGCGGTTACCCGATGGGATTCTGGTTTCACAATTCATGATCCTGAACCACCTGATCCGGGTCAAGGATGGCCAGACCCCGCTGGAACTGGCGCGCGCGTTTCAGGTGCCGAAGACGACGATGACCCACAGCCTGTCGGTACTGCACCGGCATGCCTTCGTCGAAACCAAGGCAAACCCGGCGGACAAGC
Source organism: Roseicitreum antarcticum (assembly GCF_014681765.1). Taxonomy (GTDB): domain Bacteria; phylum Pseudomonadota; class Alphaproteobacteria; order Rhodobacterales; family Rhodobacteraceae; genus Roseicitreum; species Roseicitreum antarcticum. The sequence goes on along the minus strand of NZ_CP061498.1, from coordinate 3,406,166 downwards.
GGTCCAAATGTATCTGGATCACGGATGCGGGGCGCGCGTTCCGATCAGAGATGATCGCGGCCCTGCGCGATGACATGCAAGGCCTGATCGCCGCCTATCCACCGGAAAAGGTACGGGGGCTGCTGCCTTTGATGGCAGAGTTGCGCGTCATTCTGGACAAGATGCGCGACACGGACACCGCGCCCTCCTGAGCGGCGCGTTCAGCCGCGGTGCACCCCGTCGGCCAGCGCGCGCACGAGGTCCAGCACCTCGGCCACCGGCCGCCCCGCACCGATCAGCTTCACGACGGCAGAGCCGACAACCGCGCCATCGGCAACGCTGGCAATATCTTCGGCAGCCTGGGGCGTGTTGATGCCAAACCCCACGACAACCGGCAGCCCCGAGGCCTTTTGAATGCGCGACACTTCGGGCGCGACATCGGCGGCGCTGGCGGCAGCCGCGCCGGTGATGCCGGTGATCGAGACGTAATAGACAAACCCGCTGGTGTTTTGCAGCACGGTTGGCAGACGTTTGGCATCGGTCGTGGGGGTGGCCAGCCGGATGAAGTTCAGCCCGGCGGCCTGCGCGGGGATGCAAAGCTCGCTGTCTTCCTCGGGCGGCAGATCGACCACGATCAGGCCATCGACGCCCGCCGCGGTGGCATCGGCAAGGAAACGGTCGACGCCCCGGTTGTAGATCGGATTGTAATAGCCCATCAGCACGATCGGCGTCTGGTTGTCATCCGCACGGAAGTCCCGCACCATTTGCAGCGTTTTTTCCAGCGTCATGCCGCCTGCCAGCGCGCGCTGGCCCGCAAGCTGGATGGTGGCGCCATCGGCCATCGGATCGGTGAAGGGCACGCCCAGTTCGATGATATCGACGCCCGCACCGGGCAGGCCGCGCATCACCTCCAGCGCGGTGGCCACATCCGGATCGCCCGCCATGATATAGGTGACAAAGGCCTTGCGCTTTGCCGCCCTGAGCCGTGCGAATGTGTCGTCGATTCTGGTCATGTGATGCCGCCTTGGTTCTGTTTCACCCGGTTTGCGCCATGGGGGGCGGAAAATCAATGGCCCGCGCTTGACGCTGCCCCCGATGCCGCCCTAGATGCGCGCGCAACAATCATTGGGCAAAGGGGCGCGTCATGGGGTTCAGAATGGGTATCGTCGGGTTACCGAACGTGGGGAAATCAACCCTGTTCAACGCGCTGACCCGCACCGCCGCCGCACAGGCCGCAAATTTCCCCTTCTGCACGATCGAGCCGAATGTGGGGGACGTGGCGGTGCCCGACGCCCGGCTGACCAAACTGGCCGAGATTGCGAAGTCCAAACAGACGATTCCGACGCGGATCACCTTTGTCGATATCGCCGGGCTGGTCCGCGGCGCGTCCAAGGGCGAGGGGCTGGGCAACCAGTTCCTCGCCAACATCCGTGAGGTGGACGCGATTGCCCATGTGCTGCGCTGCTTTGAGGATGACGACATCACCCATGTCGAAGGCCGCATCGACCCGGTGGCGGATGCCGAGACGATCGAGACCGAACTGATGCTGGCCGATATGGACAGTATCGAGCGGCGGCTGGCCAACCTGTCGCGCAAGCTGCGCGGCGGCGACAAGGATGCGCTGGATCAAGACCGCCTGCTGCGCGCCGCCCAGGCCGCGCTGAACGACGGCAAACCGGCACGCACGGTCGCGGTGGATGACGACGACCGCAAGCAGTGGAACATGCTGCAACTGCTGACCGCCAAGCCTGTGTTGTTCGTGTGCAATGTCGAGGAAACCTCGGCCGGTCAGGGCAACAGCCAGTCTGCGCGGGTGGCGGAAATGGCGGCGGCGCAGGGTGCGGCATCGGTGGTGATTTCGGCGCGGATCGAGGAAGAGATCAGCCAGTTGGCCGCCGATGAGGCCGAGATGTTCCTGTCAGAAATGGGACTGGATGAGGCCGGGTTGGACCGGCTGATCCGCGCGGGCTATGGCCTCCTGAACCTGCAGACCTATTTCACCGTCGGCCCGAAGGAAGCCCGCGCCTGGACCATCCGCGAGGGCACGCGCGCGCCGCAGGCGGCTGGTGTGATCCATGGCGATTTTGAGCGTGGCTTCATCCGCGCCGAAACGATTGCCTATGATGATTTCGTGTCCTTGGGCGGGGAACAGGGCGCGAAGGAAAACGGCAAGATGCGGGTGGAGGGGAAGACCTACACCGTGCACGATGGCGACGTGCTGCATTTCCTGTTCAACGCCTGAGCGGTCCCGGCCCTGCACCTGAAACGGGCCGGGATGCCTGCCGGTCCCGAATGTCTGCCTGGCGCTGTGCGCCCCGGCGCGCGGCCCCCGGGGTCAGGACAGCCAGGCGTGCCGACTTTCAGTGAGGCGGTTGAGAAAGCTGAGCGCGTAATAGAGCGAGGCGGCACATTGCGGGTCGACAACGGCATCTTCATAAACCGCGTGGATCTGGCTGGGATCGTCAGGGGTGGGCGCGCGGCGCAGCAGCGGCATGCGGTAGATTTCTTCGGGCTCGATGGGATTGCGCAGGTTTTTCTTGCGCGCAGTTTCCATGCGTTTCAGAAGCTGGGGACGCGATAGCTGGGTAAAACCGATGAAGAACATCTGAGGCTTGCCCGCGCGCATGATCTCGCGCCCGATAGCCAGCGGCAACAGCGCCGTCAGATCCTCAGGGAAAAGTCCAATCTCGCTTTCCATTTCCTGATGCAGATCATCCAGAATATACGCATCGAAGGTCTTCGGAGCCGTCTCGGCATCCTTGGGCCATTGCGCCGCGCCCGATGCGCTGTCCGACCACAGCCCGCGATTGAGCACGGCGGTAGCGCGGGTGCGGGGCACCAGAAACGGCGTCCAGTTGTCACGCGCATCGCGGTAAAACACCAACACCGTAACGCCGAGGGAATTTGCCAGGCGTCGGTCATCGAGGTCTGGCAAACGGCCCGGAGATTCGCGCCGAAGCGCCTCACGCAGGGTCGGTGCCCGCCCGTTTCCGACAAAATCGAGGATCAGGTTGGACGATGCCTGATCGTGGTAGGTTGCACGTTGGATATGCAGGCGCGCGCCGCCGGGCTGTACATCCACCCGCTCCAACCGGATCACGTTGCTGTTGTGGCGATACTTGCCAACTTCGCGGAGACGCTCAAACCCCTGGTTGCGCAATGCCTCGGTGCCGGGGTCGGCAAAGGGCGCGAGGCGAAACCCCTCCGGACGCGGCGCGATGTCGATATGGACGCGCCCCGTCCGAACGATCAGGTCGATGAAATTCGCCATCTCGACATAAAGCAGCCGGCCACGCAGCAGCTTTTCGCGGTCATAGAGGGCCTGAAGCGGCAGCGGATGCTGGTTGAGGAATTCGTCGGAAGACTGCCCCGCGGCATCGGCGAGCCGAAGTTCGGCGGTATTGTTCAGAAGGTGGTCGAGGGCCGTGACCGCCTGTGACACCGCGAGGCCGACCAGAGGCATGCCCAGCTTCCAGCCGACCGTCTCGGAAAACAGGATCTTGATGGCGTCCCTTTTCGACAGATGAAACGCCATGCCCCGCCCCTTCGCGGATGAAAGGGCGGGCTGGCCGCCCAGACCCGAGTGCTACTGGTCCAGGAAGCTGCGCAGTTTGCGCGAGCGCGAGGGGTGTTTCAGCTTGCGCAGGGCCTTCGCCTCGATCTGGCGGATGCGTTCGCGGGTAACGCTGAACTGTTGCCCCACCTCTTCCAGCGTGTGGTCGGTGTTCATGCCGATGCCAAAGCGCATGCGCAGCACCCGTTCTTCGCGCGGGGTGAGCGAGGACAGCACGCGGGTGGTGGTTTCCTTCAGGTTCTCCTGAATCGCACTGTCGAGCGGCAGCACCGCGTTCTTGTCCTCGATGAAATCACCAAGCTGACTGTCTTCCTCATCCCCGATGGGGGTTTCAAGGCTGATCGGCTCTTTGGCGATCTTCATCACCTTGCGGACCTTTTCCAGCGGCATCTGCAGCTTTTCGGCCAGTTCCTCGGGCGTGGGTTCGCGCCCGATTTCGTGCAGCATCTGACGGCCGGTGCGCACCAGCTTGTTGATCGTCTCTATCATGTGCACCGGTATACGGATGGTGCGCGCCTGATCGGCGATGGACCGGGTGATCGCCTGACGAATCCACCATGTGGCGTAGGTTGAGAATTTATAGCCGCGCCGGTATTCGAACTTATCCACCGCCTTCATCAGACCGATGTTGCCTTCCTGAATAAGATCCAGGAATTGCAGGCCACGGTTGGTGTATTTCTTGGCGATCGAAATCACGAGGCGCAGGTTCGCCTCGACCATTTCCTTCTTGGCCTGCCGCGCTTCTTTCTCACCTTTCTGGACTTGTCCGGTGATGCGGCGGAATTCGGTGATGTCGACGCCGACGAACTGGCCGACCTGCGCCATGTCGTTGCGCAGCTCTTCAACCTTGTCGCGCGAGCGTTCGAGCAACGCCTGCCAGCCGCGCCCGGGCTTTTCGGACATCAGATCGAGCCATACGGGATCAAGCTCGTGACCGCGATATTCGTCGATGAATTCGCGCCGGTTGATGCGCGCCTGATCGGCCAGTTTCACCATGGCACTGTCAATCGCCATGATGCGGCGGTTGATGCCGTAAAGCTGGTCGATCAGCGCCTCGATCCGGTTGTTGTGCAGATGCAGGCCGTTCACCAGCTCCACGATTTCCGAGCGCAGCTTTTGATAGGCGGCTTCCTCGTCGGGGGTCAGCCCCGCCGTATCGCCCAGCGCCGCATTCATGCGCTGCTGCTGCATGTCGGCAAGCTGGATGTAATCTTGCGCGATGCGGTCCAGCGTTTCCAGAACGCGGGGTTTCAGCGCGGTTTCCATGGCGGCAAGCGACATGTTCGATTGTTCGTCGTCATCCTCATCATCATCGCCGCGCGCGATGGGATTGCCATCGGCATCGAGTTCCGGCTCGGACGCCGGGCGGGGCGGCGGCGCGGGGCGGACTGGGGCCGATGCCTCGGCGCTGAGGCCTTCGGCCACAGTGCCTTCCTCATCATCCTCCATCGCATTGCCGAAGGTCGCGTCCAGGTCGATCACATCGCGCAACAGCACGTCTTCGGACAACAATTCGTCGCGCCAGATGGTGATGGCCTGAAAGGTCAGCGGGCTTTCACACAGGCCCGCGATCATGGTGTTGCGCCCGGCCTCGATCCGCTTGGCGATGGCGATTTCGCCTTCGCGCGACAGAAGTTCGACCGAGCCCATTTCACGCAGATACATCCGCACCGGGTCATCGGTGCGGTCGAGCGTTTCCGAGCTGCTGGTCGAAACCGCAACTTCGCGCGAGCCGGAGGTTTCCACCAGCGCGCCGCCGGCGGTTTCGCCTTCTTCGACCTCATCGTCTTCGATCACGTTGATGCCCATTTCGGACAGCATCGACATGACATCTTCGATCTGTTCGGACGACACCTGATCGGGCGGCAGGACCTGATTGAGTTGTTCGTAGGTGATAAAGCCACGTTCCCGCGCCGCAGCGATCATCTTCTTGACCGATGCCTGGCTCATGTCCAGCGATACATCGGCATCCTGATCGTCGGTTTTGCTGTCGTCAGTGTCTTTAGCAGCCATGGATGCTCCTACGCGGAAAGTCTGATTCGATTGTCTCGTTTTACCCAAGACCTGCGCCGAATCACAGGGGCAGGATGCCCCCTTATCCCCTGCATTTAGGGACTGACCGGGCAAAAGCCCAGAATATCAGGCAAAAATATCTGTGTTTCAGGGTTATATCCCGCGAATCAGTGCTTTTTTTTCACCCAGATCTCATCGTCTATCAGGTTTTGCAGGAGTTTCGACAGTTCCTGCCGATTCTCGCCCAGATCTGCCGAATCCTCGAGCTTCGACCTTTCGGCGGCGTGGCGGGCGGCGGCGGCCTGCGACAGGCGCCAGGTGACCCCCTCATCCGCGAGGTGGTCGAGGTCTTCCATCGCATCGCGCAACTCGCGCGCCGCGCCGCGCCGCGCCTTCAGCTTGGCGAATTCCTCGGCCAGACAACGGCGCGCAAGATCGGTGTCATGGCGGTTGTGCACCGGGGGGGCGATGCGCACGTGGTTTTGCGCCATCAGCCGGTCCAGCGCATCGGCGTGGTCGTCACGCAGGCTGGCCACCGCCGCCGCCGGGTCCGCCGCCTGGCGCAAAAGGCACAGCCGCAGGGCGTGGTGGTCGGGGTCGCTGAGTTCGGCGCGGTCCAGATCGGCCTCGAACGTGGCGATCAGCCCGGGATGGGTGATGAGAATCGCCAGAATGATCGCCTCGCGCAGTTGGTCCTCGACCGGGGTGGCCTGCCCGCCGCCCAGCAGCGTGCTGCGGGTGGACGCCAGAGGCGGCAGCGCGACAGAGGTGCGGCGGTCGGCCCAGGGCGCGTTCGCCCCGCCACGGCGCGGCGTGAAGGTGCGGCCTGCGCGGGGGGCGGGGGCAAACAGCTCTTGCCGCAGGCGTCGCAGTTCATCAGCGTAATGCCCGCGCAACGAGGGGTCGCGGATCAGGGACAGGGACTGGCGCAGGCGCAAGTCGAGGGCGGCGCGACGTTCGGGGCTGTCGAAGTTCTGGCCTTCGGTTTCGCGCTGCCACAGCAGGGTCACAACCGGCACGGCACCGTCGATCAGCTTTTGCATGGCGGGCGGGCCGCCCGCGCGCAGCACATCGTCGGGGTCCTGTTTTTCAGGCAGCAGGCAAAAGCGCATGGATTGCCCGGCCTCGATCAGCGGCAGGGCAAGGTCCATCAGCCGTTGACCAGCGCGCAGCCCGGCCGAATCGCCATCAAGCGCGATCACGGGTTCCGGTGCAAGCCGCCAGATCAGCCGCAACTGGTCTTCGGTGATGGCGGTGCCCAAGGGGGCCACGGCGGCGGCGAATCCGCCCTCGACCAGCGCGATCACGTCCATGTAGCCTTCGGCAACGATCAGCGGCGTGCCCTTCCCGCAGGCGCTGCGCGCAGGCCCGATGTTGTAGAGCGTGCGGCCCTTGTCGAAAAGTTCGGTTTCGGGCGAGTTGAGGTATTTCGCCCGCGCGTTCTCGGACATGGCGCGCCCGCCAAAGGCGATGCAGCGGTCGCGCCCGTCGCGGATGGGAAACATGATGCGACCGCGAAAACGGTCATACGGCTGGCCACCGTCATCGGGGCGGATGGCAAGGCCCGCGTCCACGATCAGGTCAGCCGCCACCCCTGCCCCGGTCAGATGCGCCCAGAGGCCCTGCCGCGTGTCAGCGGCAAAGCCGATGCCATGGCGTTCCAGCGCATCGGGTTTCAGCCCGCGCCGGGTCAGATAGGCCCGCGCGTCCGCCGCTGCGGCACTGTTGAGCTGCATGCGGTAGAATCGCGCGGCCTGCTCCATCACGGCAACCAACTGGCTGCGGCGGTCGGATTTTTGCTGTGCCTGCGGATCCCGCGCAGGCATCGGCATGCCCGCGTCGCGCGCCAGCACCTCGACCGCCTCCATGAAGGACATGTTATCGGCTTCGCGCAGGAAGGTCAGGACATCGCCCTTGGCCTGACAGCCGAAGCAGTAGTAGAATCCCTTCTTGTCATCGACATGAAAAGAGGCGTTTTTTTCCTGGTGGAAGGGACAGGGCGCCCACATGTCACCCTTTGCCATATTGGACTTGCGCATGTCCCACGTTACCTTTCGCCCGACCACCGAGGAGATCGAGACGCGGGCGCGCAGTTCATCAAGGAATCCGGGGGGCAAGCTCATGCGCATTAATATCGGCGCTTGGTGCGGCGCTGTCCAGCCCGCGCGCCGCCCTGACGTGACGAAACTGTGAGGCAACTTTCGCGACCATCGACCGTATATCTATAAAAGCCATATGGAGGATCCCATGCTGACACGTCGAAAATTCATGATGACAACCGCCGCACTGACCGTCGGCGGCCTTGCTGCCCGGGCCGGTGCCAATACCGGCACGTTCGAGATTACCCGCACCGAGGCCGAGTGGCGCGCGCAGTTGACCCCGGCACAATTCGCCGTTTTGCGCGAGGAAGCGACCGAACGCGCGTTTACCAATGAGCTGATGGGCGAACGCTCGCCCCTGCTGAAGGAAGACCGCGTGGGCAACTACAATTGCGCGGGCTGTGCGCTGCCGGTCTATCGGTCCGAGACGAAATACGACAGCCAGACCGGCTGGCCCAGCTATTGGGACGCCATTGAGGATGCGGTGGGGACGCGCGAAGACCGGTCCTACCTGTTCATGGTACGCACCGAAGTACATTGCGCACGCTGCGGCGGACACCTGGGCCACATCTTTGATGACGGTCCTGAGCCGACCGGAGCGCGCCATTGCATCAACGGGCTGGCGATGACCTTCACCCCGGATGCCACGGGCGTCGAGGAAGGCCATCCTGTCACGGCCTAGAGGGCACATCCTTGCTGGCCGAGGACTGTTTCCAAAACGTTAACAGTTTGTCTTGAACTTTGCCCGTGCGCCGTTAAGCATTTCCGCAGCATAGTTACTGCAAAATATCTTCGCGCACGGGTGAAATGATGGAACTGTTGTTCATGCTACTGGGGCTGGGTGTGATGGGTGTCGCCTTTGGCGGGTCATCGGACGACGATCCCGAGGTCGAAACCCCGAGCGGCGGTGGTGGTGGCAGCGGTGGCGGTGCCGACAGGCTGATCGGTGACGACAGCGATGACACGCTCAACGGGCTGTGGGGCAACGACAGCATCGCAGGTCGCGCCGGTGACGACATTCTGACCGGCGGCTGGGGCAATGACCTGTTGATCGGTGGCACCGGCAATGACGCGCTGGCAGGCAATGGCGACAGTGACATTTTGTTCGGCGGCCCGGGCGCGGATACCCTGGATGGAGGCTGGGGCAACGATATCATCATCGGTGTGGATAATGCCGAGGCCTTGTTCAACCCGCTGACCGGCGGGTCGCTGGATCAGTTGCAGGCGCTGTCACCCGCGCAATTGGAAGCGCTGATCGCCGATCTGCGCGCCGACGCGGGCCCCTCCCCGGACGCCCTGACACAAGACCGGCTCGACATGTCCATCACGATGATCCGGGCGATGGCGGACCCGACACTTTCTGCCGAAATCCTTGCCAACGGTGAGGCTGGCAGCGACGTGCTGATCGGCAACGAGGGCGATGACATCTTGATCGGTGACGCCGGCGACACGATGACGGGCGGCGCAGGCAACGACACCTTCACGGTCTTCTACCAGCCCGGGCCGGACCACGAGTTGCTGACGATCAGCGACTTCAACCACGAATCCGAGCAACTGGAACTGCTTATCCCCGAATCGCTTGTCGGTCAGCCGCATAACGCCGTGGCAATCGCCCCCGACACGACCCACGTTTTGCTGAATGGCGTGGTCGTGCTGGAACTGGCCGGTGTGGCGATGGAAGACTACATCACCGCGCTGCGCGCCGATCGCGTGGTATTCGCCACGTATTGAGCGGCAATTTCAGCCCCGGATAGCGCAATCGCAGCGTCTTGCAGGGCGGCGGCGATTGCGTTTCGGTTGCGAGCCTGCGCGCACCCTTTCAACGACACTCCCATTGGCCCCGCCGGGGTGATGTACCCACGCCAGGCGGCGCTGCCTGGTCCGGTGCAGGCGCCCCGGGCGTGCCGGGGCCGCGCTATCCCTCAGGCATCAACGGATGTGCGCCCTTCCTCCACCGCGAAACACGCGGCGTGACCGCCCGGTGTGGGGACCGGCACGGGTAATTCCGTCTTGCAGCGCTGGTTGGCCAGCGGGCAGCGCGGATGGAAGGTGCAGCCTGACGGCGGGGTGATCGGGTTGGGGATTTCGCCCAGCACGGGTTTGCGGGCCCTGCCCGACATTTCCAGATCGGGCACCGCGTCCAGCAGCATCTGGCTGTAGGGATGCGCCGGGTTGGTGAAGAGGCGCCGCGCCTCGGCAACTTCGGTCAGGCGGCCAAGATAGAGCACGCCGATCCGGCTGGCCATGTGGCGCACCACGCTGAGGTCGTGGCTGATGAACAGATAGGTCAGGCCGAATTCGTCCTGCAAATCGCGCATCAAGTTGAGGATCTGCGCCTGAACCGACACGTCCAACGCGGATGTGGGTTCGTCGCATACGATGAATTCCGGCTTTGACGACAGCGCCCGCGCGATGGCGACGCGCTGGCGCTGGCCGCCAGAGAATTCGTGCGGGAATTTCTCGGCATCCTTTGCCGACAGCCCCACGGTGTCGAGCAGGCGCCCGACCTCGGCGGCGACGCTGCCGCCAGATGCCAGCCCGAAGGTGTGGATCGGCTCGGCGATGATGTCGCCGACGCGCCAGCGTGGGTTAAGGCTGGCGAACGGGTCTTGAAAGATCATCTGGAACCGGCGGCGCAGGGCGCGCATATCCGGGCCGGATTCGAATTGCATCGGCTGGCCGTCAAACAGGATTTCGCCGCGCGAAGGCTTTACCAGCCCCACGATCATCTTGGCGATGGTGGATTTCCCGGACCCGGATTCGCCCACCAGCGCGAAGGTCTCGCCGCGCTTGATCTCGAAATCCACATCGGCCACGGCGGTCAGAAAGCGCTTGTCCTCACGCTCGATCACCCGGTTCAGCCAAGGTTTGGAGATGTCGAAGTAGCGCGTCAGCCCGCGCACCTGAAGCAATGTATCAGTCGGCAATCTGTCAGTCATGAGGTCACCTTTGCCGCGTCATAGAGCCAGCAGGCCACGCGGCGGCCATCGGCGCGGTCGATCGGGTCCGGTCGCTCGACATAGCAGCGGTCGAACGCCTTTTCGCAGCGCGGGTTGAAGGCGCAGCCCTGCGGGATCGCATTCAGCCGCGGCATTGACCCGGGAATCTGGACCAGTCGGTCCGAGGTTTGCGTCAGCGTCGGGATCGACCCCATCAGCCCCGCCGTATAGGGATGTTCAGCATGCCGGATCACGTCGCGCACCGGCCCGATCTCGGCCATACGGCCGGAGTAGAGGACGGCCACGCGGTCCGCCGTCTCGGCGATCACACCCATGTCATGGGTGATCAGCATCACCGCAGCACCTTTTTGCGCGCACATGTCGCGCAGCACGTCGATGATCTGCGCCTGCACGGACACATCCAGCGCCGTCGTCGGCTCATCCGCGATGACCAGTTCGGGTTCGGCCGCCAGCGCCAGTGCGATCACCACACGCTGGCGCATCCCACCCGAGAAATGGTGCGGATAATCGTCAATCCGCTGTTTCGCCGCCGGGATGCCCACCTGATCCAACAGGCCGATGGCGCGGTCGCGGGCGTCGCGTTCCGACAGGTCCAGATGGGTGCGGATCGTCTCGATCAACTGCTCAGCCACGGTATAGAGCGGGTTGAGGCTGGTCAGCGGGTCCTGAAACACCATGCCGATACGCTTGCCGCGGATCTTGCGCATGGCGTCGGGTTTCAGGTTGTCGATGCGCTTGCCGCGCAGGTAGATCTCGCCGCCCGCAACGCGGCCCGGCGGCTCCAACAGGCCGATGATCGCGGCACCGGTCAGCGATTTGCCGGCACCGGATTCGCCGACCATGCCCAGAACCTCGCCCTCCTGAATGTCGAAGGACAGGTTGTCGATGGCACGCAGCACGCCGCGCCGGGTCGGAAATTCGACCACGAGGTTGCGCACGGACAGAAGCGGAGGTGTTTTTGCAGGGTCAGTCATCAACGCAACCTCGGATTCAGGGCATCGCGCAACCAGTCGCCCAGCAGGTTCACCGCCAGCGCCAGCGCCAGAAGCGTCAACGAGGGGAACAGCAATATCCACCATTCCCCCGAGAACAGGTATTGCTGGCCGATGCGGATCAAGGTGCCAAGGCTGGGCTGGGTCGGCGGAACGCCGACTCCCAGAAACGACAGCGTGGCCTCGGCGATAATCGCCAGCGCAAGGCCGATGGTGCCGATCACCAGCACCGGCCCCATGACGTTGGGCAAGATATGCTTAACCAGGATCTTGACCGGATGCGCGCCGATGACGCGGGCGGCCTGCACATATTCCTTGTTCTTTTCGACCATGGTGGCACCGCGAACGACACGGGCATATTGCACCCAATCCGACAGACCGATGGCGATGACCAGCACCCACACGGCCATGGTTTCGCGGTAGGCGGGCGGGATAAAGCCGCGCGCCACGCCAAATACCAGAAGCGCGATCAGGATCGACGGGAAGGACAATTGCACATCGGCGATGCGCATCAGCAAGCTGTCGACCCAGCCGCCGCGATAGCCCGCGACCAGCCCGGCGGTGATGCCCAGCACCATGGCGAACAGCACGGCTGCAAAGCCCACGAACAGCGACAGTCGCGCGCCATAAAGGATGGCCGAGAACATGTCGCGACCCTGGTTGTCGGTGCCCAGCATGAACGTGTTGCCGGTGAACGCATTCGGCTCCATCGGTGGGGTGAAGCCGTCCATCAGGTTGAGCGACGCCGGATTGAACGGATCATAGGGGGCGATCACGGGCGCCAGCACTGCCGCAGCGATGATCAACAGCGACACAGACGCCGCCACAATCGCCACGGGCGAGGTGCGGAAGGCATAGGCAAAGTCGCTGTCCCAGGCCTTGGCCAGCCGCGAGGGTTGCTTTTCACTCACGTCGGTCTTGCTCAATGCCCCGCCCCCCCGCGATCAACGCGCAGGCGCGGATCGACAACATAATACAACAGATCAACGATCAGGTTGATCACCACGAAAATCAGCGCGATCAGCATCAGATAGGCGGCCATGACGGGCACATCGACGAACTGGACCGAGTTGATGAACAACGCGCCCACGCCCGGCCACTGGAACACCGTTTCGGTGATGATGGCGAAGGCGATGATGCTGCCCAGTTGCAACCCGGTGATTGTGATGACCGGCACCATGGTGTTCTTCAGCGCATGGCCAAAATTCACCGCGCGCTTCGACAAGCCGCGCGCGCGGGCGAATTTGATGTAATCGGCGCGCAGCACCTCCAGCATCTCGGCCCGGACCAGCCGCATGATCAACGTCATCTGGTAAAGGCCCAGCGTGATCGCGGGCAGTACCAGCGACATGCGCCCCGATTCCGTCAGAAAGCCGGTGCGCCAACTGCCGATCTGGACCACGTCGCCACGGCCGAAACTGGGCAGCCATTGCAGTTCGACCGCGAAAACCCAGATCAGCAGCACACCGATCAGGAAGGTCGGCAGACTGACCCCGATCAGTGATACCGACATGATGGTGTTCGACAGCCAACCCCGCCGGTTCAGCGCGGTATAGACCCCGAAGCCCACGCCAAAGACAAAGGCCGCGATGCCCGACACCAGCGCGAGTTCCAGCGTGGCAGGCAGGCGCGACAAGATCAGTTCCATCACCGGCTGTTGCAGGCGGTAGGAAATCCCGAAATCGCCTTGGATGGCATTGCCCACGAAGCGGGCGAATTGCAGCAGGAACGGATCGTTCAGCCCCAATTGCGTGCGCAACGCATCGCGGTCGGCGATCGAGGTTTCCTGCCCCACCATGGAGTTGATGGGGTCACCGACAAAGCGGAAGAGTGAGAAGGACACGAAGGCCACGACGATCATCACGATGAACGACTGCAACACGCGTCGGAGGATATAGGCGAGCATCCGATCAGCCCTTTTCTGGCAGCGCACCTGGGCGCAGCTAAAGCCCGTCACACCTTTGGCAACCGGCGACAAATCGAAAAAGTATAGCGGCGGCCAGAACGCAGTTCAGCCAGAGCACACTATAAGCAAAAGCCCTCCGCCGCAGAACTGCGGCGGAGGGCTGAAGCGATCGGCGGCGTCACTCGTAGGTGACGTCAGCCATGCTGGGTTGGTTCTCGGGGTGAACCGGCAGGTTGATCCCGTCGCGCATGGCATAAGCCAGCACCTGGTTGTGCACGTTCAGGAACACGCGGTCGGCCATCACCTCATCCCAGATTTCGGCGATCAGCGCATCGCGGGCTTCCAGGTCGGTCATGGTGCCCAGGGCCTCGATTTTCGCGTTCACCTCGGGGTTGTCATAGCGCGAGCCGTTGTAGGACCCGTAGCCGTCGGTACGGCCATGCACGAGGAAGTTGAAGACATAGGCGCTGTCAAAGGTCGGCACGCCCCAGCCCAGCATATAGAAATCGGTTTCCCAATTCTCGATCAGCGGGAAGTGCAGCGACCGGGTCTGCGACACCAGGTTGATGTCGATGCCGATCCGGCCCAACATGCCGGTCAGTGCCTGGCAGATCGCCTCATCGTTCAGGTAGCGGTCATTGGGGCAGTGCAGATCGACGCTGAAGCCCTCGGGATACCCAGCTTCGGCCACCAGTTCGGCGGCACGCTCATAATCGGGCTGGCCATAGGCGTCCATCTCAGCGGTCCAGCCGTTGACGAAGGGCGGCAGGGGCGCGGCCGAAGGCTGCGACTGCCCGCGCATCACCACCTGGCGGATCGCGTCACGGTCGATGGCAAGCGCCATGGCTTCGCGTACTTCGGGCTTGGCGAAGGGGTTATCTTCGACATTGGCGGTGTCCAGCGTCTCGGAGGTCATGTCGTAGGCGAAGAAGATGTTCCGGTTTTCCGGCCCGGTGGTGACGGTGACGCCATCGGTCTGTTCCAGCCGCGCGATATCTTGCACCGGCACATCTTGCACCACATCCACTTCGCCCGACAGCAGCGCGGCCACACGGGTCGCGGCCTCGGCGATGGGGGTATAGATGATCTCGGTCACTGCGGGCGCCTCTGCCCAGTGGCCTTCATAGGCTTCCATCACGGTGCGGACTTCGGGGTCGCGGCTGACCAGGCGGTAGGGACCGGTGCCGTTGGCGTTGCGCACGGCGTAGTTTTCCTCACCGGCGGCAAAGTTCTGGGGGTCCTGCACCGCGTTGTCTTCGGCCCAGCCGCTGTCCATGATGAAGAAGTTCGTCAGGTTCTGCGAATAGAGCGGCGACGGCCCGGTCATCTGGACGTGGACGGTGTAATCGTCGATCGCCTCGGCCGAGACGACGGCGGTGTGCAGCGCCTGGAAGCCCGAGCTGGGGTGCTTCACCCGGTTGAACGAAAACACCACATCTTCGGCGGTGAAGGGGCTGCCATCGTGGAAGGTCACGCCTTCGCGCAGTTTCAGCACCCAGATCGAGGGATCATCCGCGTGGATCATCCATTCGGTGGCAAGGCGCGGCTGCAGCGAGCCGTCGGTATCGCGGCGCACCAGCGTCTCATAGATGTGGTGCAGGACGGCCGAGGTCGGCCCCTCGTTCTGGCTGTGCGGGTCCAGCGTCAGCGCATCGGCAACCCGCGCCCAGCGCAGGGTTTCGGCATCCGCGCCCGTCGCGCCCAGCGTCATGGCGGCGCCCGCGACGGTCGCCAGCAGCGCGGTTCGCGTCGCACCGAATTTTGGTGAATAGATCATGTTACACTCCCGGTTGGTTATCTTCATCCAGACGTTTGCCGCCTGCGAATTTGTGACCGGAAGCGATGCCGCCGGACCTGTGAACAGCATTTGACCAAAAAGTCAGACTGTCAAGCATAGCCGCGCGGCTGCGAGGGGCGTGAACGACGGTTACCTCGCGTCAAACGCGCGCTGCTGCGTGAAACGTCACTCCCCCCCCCCCCGCCCGCCCACACCGCAGGCGGGCGGGGGATTGTTGCCCGCTGGCCCGCGCCCGGCCAGATTCGCCCTTGCCTGTCCCGGCCCGACGTGCTGAAAACAGGGGAAGTGGCCGCTTGCTGGAATGGTAGACAGACCGGACTTAAAATCAGCGTTAGCACCGTTTGAAATCAACAGGATGCGTTGAAATTATATAGTGGACATATAAAGAACAAAAAGTGAATATTGAAACGGATCTTTTGGTCACCACATCAGCCCGATGCAGGGCATTTTTACCATACGCATAGAGTGCGACTGCGGCCACCGCGCCACGCTCAACGCTGAGGCACTCGGCGCGGATCCGGCCACGTTCATGGACTTCGACCGTCTGCGCTGTTCTGGTTGCGGGCGGAAAGGCCGACCGGGCAGTATCACACGGGCGTGGGCGAGCGCGTCGGAGCACGTACCTTATCGGGGCAGCTACGGGAGAATCCCAACCAGTGGCGATTGAGCCGCTGACATCTCCAATGTAAACGAACTGTTCGCATTGTCGGTCCAACGCCACAGCGACTATAACCGATCCGCGTGAAACTACGGTTGGTTCGGCAGACCAGGGGTAAAGCAAGTTTGCGTCACCTTTTATTGATGCCACAGGTCAGCCGGGCGATGTTCTCAGGCTGGTGCAAGTGTGACTTCGTAGCTTGCGACAGTATCGTGTTGGAACGGCGCGCTGCGCTACCACCAGCCCCCCCCCACATCCACTGCTCACAGATTGCTAACCTGCGCGACAACGAAACATTGTGGGCGGAAAACAGACTTTCGCTGCGGGTGCGAAAAGGTTCAGCGCCATTGGCAGGAGCGAACATTCGGCGCTGGCGGCTATACAGCATCTTGAGGGAAGTTGACCCAAACTGTATCTATATCGAGACATGGCAAACAACTTGACCGCCGAAAAAGCTCTGATCTTCAGGATCACGCACATCAACAATGTGCCGTGGATCCTCAGGCATGGGCTTCATTGCAAGAACTCCGGTGTGCAGGATCCCCATTTTGTGCGAATTGGAAACCTCGAATTGATCCAGCGCCGGACAGCTCGAAACGTTCCTGTACCGCCTGGTGGGACGTTGTCGGATTATATCCCGTTCTACTTAACGCCATTCTCAATGATGATGTACAACATCAAGACTGGTTACGGAGGAATTCGTCAGTTTCCGAACAGGGAGATCGTTATCATGGCGTCGTCACTTCGTGGGCTCGCGGATCGAAGCGTGGCAACCGTGTTCTCGGATCGTCATGCGTACCTCCAGACTGCGCAGTTCTTCACCTCGTTAGACGACCTTGACAAGATCGACTGGGGCATCCTGCAACGTAGGGACTTCACACGCGACGTCGATGACCCCGAGAAGACGGACCGCTACCAGGCAGAGGCGCTTGTACACAGGCACTTGCCAGTTGAGCACCTAGCAGGCATAGTGTGCTTGGGTGAGAACGAAAAAGGAACACTCGAACGGCAACGGGAGGAGGTTGGTCACGATCTCAAGATCGTGGCGCGACCGGGTTGGTATTTCTGATGGTAACTTACATGCAGGGCAATCTTCTTGAAGCTGACGTCGATGCGGTGGTGAACACTGTGAACACGGTAGGAATAATGGGCAAAGGAATTGCCCTGATGTTCAAGGAACAATTCCCAAGAAACTTCGAAGCCTACGCCCGTGCCTGCGATGCGGGCGAAGTGCGTATTGGCAAAATGTTCGTTACCGAAAACAAGGAACTCTTCGGGCCGCGCTGGATCATCAATTTCCCGACTAAGACCCATTGGCGAGTCAAAACCAAGATCGAATGGGTCGAGGATGGATTGAAGGATCTTGTCCGAGTACTTCGAGAGAAGGAAATTCATTCAATTGCAATTCCTCCACTCGGCTGCGGGAATGGCGGCCTCGACTGGAGCGATGTGCGTCCACTAATTGAGTCGGCCTTGGCGGAACTTGATTGGGTCAATGTCAGCGTCTACGAGCCAACTTCCAAGTATCAGAATGTCGCCAAGCGCACCGGTGTTGAGAAGCTCACCCCGGCACGCGCACTGGTGGCTGAGATGGTGCGTCGGTACTCACTCCTTGGGATCGAGTGCTCAATTCTTGAGGTCCAGAAGCTGGGTTGGTTCCTCGAGCGCGGCATGACCCGGTTCGGAGGGTCGGATGCGCTCAAGTTCAGGTTCCAAGCCAACAAGTACGGACCTTACTCGCATAACCTGACAAAACTGCTCGATAGCCTCGACGGCAGTTATCTCCGGTGCGACAGACGCCTAGCTGATGCCGATCCCTTGGACCTCATTTGCTTCAACGACGCCAAATATGATCGAGTGCAAGCCTATCTGAACTCGGGTGAAGGGAAGCAGTTCTCAAGCGTACTGGAATGGGCTTCGGCAACCATCGATGGCTTCGAGTCGCCTCTCGGCATGGAACTTCTGGCGACTGTCGACTGGATGATGCAGTACGACGATATCGAACCGACTGTTGAGGGAGTGATGGAAGGTCTTAAGAGCTGGGCTGGTGGGGAAGCCGCTGGACAGCGCAAATTGAAGATCTTTGATCGCCGATTGGTCGCCATCGCCTTGGGCCAACTTCAGACATCGAACAGGCTACCTGCCTGATAATCTTTGACTGCTCGGCGGAAAGTGGACCGCGCGGGGTAGAGGCTTGGTGTAATTAAATTGGGAATTGGTCGTATGGCAATGGCAGACGGGAGCTTCAGGGTAGAGGTTGAGCACGACCACCTAAGGAAGCTGGCGAACGCCTCTCCGGTACAGGCGGTGTGCGAGCTCGTCTGGAACTCCCTCGACGCGGACGCCAGTCGAGTGGACATAGACGTGGACCACGGCGAGCTCGGGATGCACTCGATTTCCGTCAGGGACAACGGGCACGGGTTCACTTACGAGGAGGCGAGGGCGCTCTTCGGCAAGGTGGGCGGCTCATGGAAGCGTCACGGCGCGAATTCTAGGCATAGGTCCCGCGTCCTGCACGGCAAGGAGGGCAAAGGAAGGCTCAAGGCCCTCGCTCTCGGACGGGTCGCTGACTGGATCGTTCGATACAGGGACGAAGCGGGCAACTTGATGGGCTTTAAGATGACCCTCGTAAAAGACGCGCTGGTAGACGTGGAAATATCTGCGCCGGAGCCCGCAGAACCTGTTCTGGGCACGGGCGTGGAGGTCACGATCTCGGAACTGGAGAAGCAGTTCAAGTCGCTCGAGACCGAGCGTGCGGTCCCTGACCTCTCGTCCGTATTCGCCATCTACCTCAAGAACTACCAGGACGCAGAAATCCTCTTCGACGGCGAGCGTTTGGACCCGGAGGCGAACATCGCCTCGTCGAGGACCATCTCTCTTGACCCGATTGAGGCGGACGGAGGGACGCATCCGGTGGTCCTCGAGGTCATCCAGTGGAACTCGGCGCCAGAGCGTTCGATCTTTCTTTGCGGGAAGGACGGCTTCCCCTTCGCGAGGATTGCACCGAAATTCCACACAAAGGGCTACGTATTCTCTGCTTACCTCAAGTCCGCCTACGTGGACCTATTGCAGGAGCGCGGCGCGATCGACCTTGCCGAAATGGACCCTGCCATGGCCGACGCGGTCGATCAGGCCTCCGAGGCAATCCAGGTCCACTTCAAGGAGGCGAGCGCTGCTGAGGCACGGTCGGAGATCGAGCGTTGGAAGGAGGAGCGATCTTACCCCTACGAGGCAGAGCCGACCACGAAGGTTGAGACCGCCGAGCGGCAGGTTTTCGACATCCTAGCGATCACGGTAAACAAGCACCTTTCCGACTTCTCCCAGCAGAGCGCCAAAGGCCGTACCTTTCAGATGCGGATGCTCCGGCAGGCCATAGAGCGCGGCCCAGACGAGCTTCAGACGATCCTGACGCAGGTCTTGGACCTGCCCCAGAAGACGATGAACGAGTTCGCCAAACTGCTCGAGGAAGCGGACTTGGCCAATGTCATCAGCGCGTCCAAGATGGTAGCTGACCGCCTCAGCTTCCTATCTGGCATCGAGCAGTTGCTCTACGCTCCCGAGACTCGCGGTCTGCTCAAGGAGCGCAGTCAGTTGCATCGGATGATAGCCGAAGGCAACACTTGGATTTTCGGTGAGGAGTTCAGTCTAACGGTGGACGACAAGGGTCTTACCGAGGTTCTACGTAAGCATCGATCTATTATCGGCGACGAAACGATCATAGACGCGCCGGTTAAGAGGATCGACGGGAGCGTTGGCGTAGTCGACCTCATGCTCTCGCGTTCCGTTCCGAGGAATCGCCCTGATGAGCGCGAGCATCTCGTGGTCGAGTTGAAGCGACCCTCTGTCGTGATCGGGCCCAAGGAACTCACACAAGTGGAGAGCTACGCCTTCGCGATCGCAAACGACGAGCGATTCCGCGACTTGGACACCCGTTGGGTGTTCTGGGCTGTGTCGAACGATATTGACGAGCACGCCCGTCGGCGTGCGAGACAGGAAGGCAGCCCACCGGGGCGCGTGTACAAGGACGGACCGATTGAGATTTGGGTGAAGGCGTGGTCAGAGGTCTTGTCTGACGCAAAGTTCCGGATGCGCTTCGTTCAGGACAAGCTGAAGTCTAATGTCGACGACGACGCTGCGCTTAAATACCTAAAGAAGACCTATGCAAAGTACTTGGATGGTATCGCAGATGATGCTGCTCCAGAGGCAACTTCGGCAAATGTCGATGCTGAGGATGCAAGTAAAACCTAACAGGGGGCTGAAAAAGGTCTGAGGAGCGCGCCTCTCGCCTCGCTCGTCAGGCCCCGGTGCGCCGCCTTTTCACCAGATCGACGTGAGTGCCTTAAAATTGACGCGCTCTCGCGTCGAAACGGCGGCACTCGGAGTTTTTCAGCACCCTGCTCTAAACGTTAGCTTCAGCCCGCTGCACTGCAGCGCCCAAAAAGTCAACGAATGCCCGGAGAGGGCCGTTTGTGTCGGTCGACACGTGGGGCGGGATGCGGAAGTTCGCTGCGGTTGCAAAAACAATTGGGATCGAGAGTAAGCGCCCAATCCGTGATAATGTTCAGGTACAATACGACAAATTCCGATATCGCCCGAAACAGGCAGGGCAATATACTTACGTCCGTAACGCCGCTTGGGGATCTGATGGTCAGCAGTCAAGTTTCTGAAAAAACGGGGGAGCTGAGCGAACTCAACTCCCCACTTGGTAGGCGCTTTTGCAGAGTACGCCTAACTCCGCCTATAAGCAAACCACACGAACTCCCAATTGTCAACCTCAGGCATCACCTCTGTGTCGACGATAGTCCCGTCTTACCGTCGCGAAAGTTGCACACAGTGATATCAAAACCATAAATGTAATTGTGACCGCGAGCCAGCCATCGATTATACTGCCTGACATCCAAAGGCCTGCAAAAGCCAGTGACAACACAAATAATGCAGCTAAAATAGATTTCTCCCACCTCGATATACTGCTTTTGAACTCAGCCCGCTGCATTCTGGCTTCACTTAATTTTCCAGATGCTATCGCTTGGTAAATAACCGCCATGGATGATGGATCTTTGAAGTATCCCGAGTGCGTGGAAAGGGGGAGTGGGGCGCCGACTGGCGCAACTTCAATATTTTTCACCCCAATAATATCATCTTCCACGCTGTTAGGCACCCCAACTTGCAGAAGGGAATTTATCTCAGAGCTCACCGGATCGTACCGACTCCACAAATTTACTATTCTCGGTCCACCATGTTCGCCCCAAGCAGGTCGATCTAAAAGGTATGGGTTGCTATACCGAACTCGATGGTACCGATGGTGCTCACCGCTATCAGCATAAAAGAGACTTTCTATCTTCTGTATTGGACTTCCAATAGTAAAGATGTGACTGACTTTTCTCACTTCTCTGATAGACTTATCACGCCTACTTTCCAAAATATTTGTGGCTCGACAGTATGAGTTGAGACGCAAAAATGCATCTAATATTATTGCTGATCCCAGGCTGTGGCCAACCAAGACGCAACGAACACAATTGGGATCTGCCAAAACATCCTGCAAAAGATCTTTGGCTAAGTTTACTCTCCGTTCCCGCGTCAAAAAGCTCTCATGACTTTCATGCATGGTGGTCCATGCCATAACATCTGATATCAATCGTTTAGAAATGAACCACCCCATAAGAGTTGCAAGAAGTGTCGCAATCAAGGCTGCGAAGTGAGAAGCTTCGACCGTCGATACGAACTCAAATTCCGCGCCTCCAACTATCTTGCTAGATACAAAGAAGAAAAATATATAAATGAAAAATAAAAATGCCAAAATTGGCACTGAAACCATCACAGTTTTTAGAAGTGCACTTATATTGCTCTTCAGCACCTCTTTTCGCCAAGCAGCAGCTAACTTTTTCAGCTCAAGCCTATCCTGCACGCTCGATTTTTCAGATATATGATCTTGAAATTCGCGGAAGCTCCCATTTGGAAAAGACTTTCTCCCCACACCGTTGTCAAATTCGGAGTATATTTTTTCGATTTTCCTCCTAAGGTCGCCGCTTATTTTCATTTTATTCAATATGCGTCGTTTTTGGGTGGGGTATTTTCGCCAACGCGATGCGAATGTTAGTGTAAAGGCGAGCACTATCTTCAGAACCCAAATCAACACACCAAATAGGCTTGAATTTTTATGTTGGTCACCGGCCCAATAAGCCTCGTGGACGCGATATTGCTTGATAGAGCGAGGCCTTTTTCCAATATTTTGAAATCTGGTGAACTCGATATAGTTGCGAAATGATTCGTTGTCTCTCGATGAGACCTCAATCTTACCACTGATTTCTCTTATATATCCAAGTTCAGATGGATCCTCGCGGTTGCCTTGTTCATCCAGTGCGTCAATGAAATTTGCAGCGCTAAGGTATTGTCGCGGGCTTCCAATTCCATGACAAAAAATAATAGATGTATGCTTTGTCAAGTTATCCTCACATTTCGCTTTCCGGCAACCAGCGTGTGCAAAACCCAAAGATATTAAATTTCACGCACGTAAAAATTACAAGGGTGGATCACGCGGGCATCCGCTTGCCGAGGTCTGTGTGTGTCACCTATGAGCGACTGACCGGTTGACGCCGCGCCGCAGTAACTTTCCAGCCGACGAATGGCAGCATCCGGCCGGTATCGGACGGCTGACCTAAGTACATTCTGCGTGCCGGAAAACAGCGAGCGCCATCTTCGCCAATTCAGTGGCAGTGCACTCGCCCACTACTACTATTATCCGCATGGCAACACTGGCCTGCCGGAGATGACTTCCTGCAGCCGCCCCCGTGAGCGCCTGCTGCCATCGCCGAAAAGCAAAAACTGCCCACAGTCACAAGGGTTAACACTACAAACTTCATTCCAGTTCAAGTTGTCCCTCTAAAATTCAATCCATAGCATTGGTTGACGATTCTAATAGTAAAAAATCGTGCCGCGAATTTCCCAAGATCGCAAATCTTACCCCTCACACCCCGCATCCACCGCCGCAATCAGCGCCCGCCCCGTCACCACCGACTGCGGCCCACCATCAGCCGCCAGCGCCGCCGCGTGGGCCGTCCGCTGCGCCTCGGTGCCATCGCATATCGGGCGATTATCAACGACGTCGCTGGCCCCGCGCCAGCAACCACTGACGGTCATCATCAGGATCACCGCTACCAATATCCGCATTGTCCATCCTCCGGCGTGTGGCCGCGCCATCGCGCAGCTGCTGCAATTCCGCCGCCGCATCCACGCGGCGCGTTGTTTGTCGATCGCGGTGGCGCAGGTACAGGGTGACTGCCACAAGGATGGCCAGCGCGCCGGTGACCGCCCGCCCCAGCGCGCTGCGCGCCAGCCAGCTGGCAACGAGGCCCAGCATCAGCGCGCCACGTTGCTGCCGGTGCGGGCGTCTGCCACCCGCGCGGCCTTGATCTGGTCGAGGTGGCGCCACAAGAGCAGCCCCGCCGCCGCAATCAGCAGCACCGGCCAGTAGGCCAGCGCCAGCGATTGCGCCCGGTCCAGCAGCCCTGCGCCCTGGTCAAACAGCGCCACCGCCTCTTCCGTGCGCTCGATGACCACGCCCAGCCCCCCGCCGACAATGCCGGTGGCGGTGAGCGCCTGCCCCCGGTCTGCCTCGCGGATCGTGCGGCTGCCCCGGTCGCGCAGATCCTGCGCATCGACGGCGCGCGCGGGGCGCGGCGGGGCATCATCCAGCCCCGCCCAGGTCTGCGCCCCGACCACGCCATCCACATCGAGGTCGAGATCCGCTTGCAGCGCCAGCACGGCGGCGCGCGTGCGATCGCCATACACCCCATCAGCCGCGCCCGGGAAATAGCCCAGCTCGGCCAGCCGCTGCTGCAGCTGACGCACCGCCGGACCGCGCGCACCATGGCGCAGCGTCTGACGGCCGTCTGCCGCCTGCTGCACCGCCCGGCGGAACCCCAGCACCCGGCTGACCGGATAGCTGGCATCCGACACCGTGTTGCCCTGATTGCCACCGCGCAGCGTCACGCGATCGCCGTTGATGCTGATCAGGAAGCCGACATGCCCCTGCCACCCGTCGGGCTGGCCGCGCCACAGCACCACCACATCACCCGGCCGGGCATCTGCCATGGCCACCGGCACGCCCCAATCCAGATAGGACCGCGCGTTCAGCGCCCCGGTGCCGTGCAGGCCCAGTTCCGCCAGCACCGCCCCCACGAATGCCGCGCACCACGGCGTTTCATCGTCCTGGACATGGGCATTGCCCGAGGCCGCGAAGAACCCCAGCACCACGGGATTGTGCTGCGCCCCCGGCCATTCGCGGGCACCCAGATGCCTGCCCGCAGCCTCGATCAGCGCCGCATTGAAATGCGTCATTGCTGTCTCCTCAAAATGTGTTGGATGTCAGATCAGCGCAGCAGAATGCGCCACAGGTCGATGATGGCCTCTTTGGCCATCGTCAGGACAAACAGGACCAATGTGCCAACGGTGCCCAGAACAATCATTCCCCCCAGCGCCCGCGATCGCCAATCATTGACGGACCGCACCACCGGGATGACGTCCTCTTGAAGCGTCCGCTCGACGGCCGCCGTTCGGGCGCGGGTGTCCTGGGCATCGGCGCGCAGCGCCTCGAGTGATTGATGCACTTGAGCGCGGTTCTCGCCCGCCTTGGCATCAGCAGCGTCCAGTTGCCGCTGGATCGATTCCAGTGAGCCTTGCAGCTGGCCCAGGCGAAGGTGCGTTTCGGGATCGCTGCTCATGCGCCCCTCCTTGCCCACAATGATATTGGCACGCCTTTCCTCCTTGTCTGGGTCTTGAGAAATGGTGCCCGTACCGCTGCGGTCGTCTGGATTGCTTACGCCGCCGCGCGATCACCAAAGGTCATAGTTTGACACCAACAACTCGGCGCGCGCCTGCCGCGCGTCGTTCTTGACGCCGATGGTGTAGGTGGTCTGCACGTCTTGCAGGCGGAAGCCGTCAAAGACCTCCCGAACCTCGGGCACGTCGTTGATCGACAGAATGAACCGTCCCTTGATCGTGCGCAGCTGGTCTGACAGCCGGGCGAAATCCTTGCGGCTGAAGAGTTCCTTGCCGTAATCACCCTCGCAGCCCCAATAGGGCGGATCGAGATAGAACAAGGTACCCTCCCCGTCATAGCGCGCGATGAACTCGCCAAAGTCGAGGCATTCGATCACCACGCCCGACAGGCGGCTGTGCAGATCTTCCAGCATCGGCTCCAGCGTGGTCAGGTTGAACCGGGCGGGCCGGTCCTTTGATACCCCGAAGTTGCGGCCCGACACCTTGCCCCCGAAGGCGGTGCGCTGCAGGTAGAGGAAGCGCGATGCCCGCTCGAGATCCGTCAGGGTTTCGGGCCGGGTCTCGACGAGACGGTAGAACTCGGCCCGCGTGGTCAGCTGGAAGCGCAGCACATCGAGGAACTGCGGATAATGGCGCTGCAAGATCCGAAAGAGGTTTGCGACATCGCGCCCGTAATCGTTGATCACCTCGGCGCGCGGCCGCGCACGGCGGCGCAGGAAAATACCGCCCATGCCCACGAAAGGCTCTGCATAGGTCGTGCAGGGGGTGGCATCGATCAGGCTGGTCAGGCGTTTGGCAAGGTTGCGTTTGCCGCCGAGCCACGGGGCAATCGGACGGGCTGTATTCATCATTGGGGTCATTGGCCGGGGCCTTTCACTTGGGGGCGCTGGTCGCGCTCAGGGGAAAGGGCTCGGGGCCTCAGGATATTCATGGCCCGGCAGCGCGGGCACTTGATCGTCAGGATGCCTGACAGGGCATCAGGTTCAGCACAGAATAATAGTCGCGCACAGGCGCAACAACGGATTTGCTCTTGATCGCGCAATGCGAATCACCTCACGTTCGCCGCCCCTGATCAGGGTGGGAGCGGCCATAAGGTAATGCTGGTCGGCGGGGTTTTCTTGAACGGTTTCCCCGTGTCGGGGGGGTGTGGGTAGCACCCCCTCGGCCTCCTGTAGCGGTCAGTCCTGCGGGGCTTTCTCCACCCCGAGTGCTGCCATGGCCGAGAGCGCCGCATCCGGCGGCACCCCCACAATTGCGATGATCTGGCTGCCGTCCCAGTCGGGCAGCGGGTTTGGTTCGCCCTCGGGATCCGACGGCCGCCAGAACACGGTCGCGGCCAGCGCCCGGGCGGCGCCGGTCATGTTGATCGCCTGTTCGGTGTCAGATTCGGGGCGGTCACCCACAGGTTGCTGCGCGCGGGCCAGCCAGGCGTCCGACTTCGGCCCGGATGCGACAACACAGGGCTGATCGTCGGCGTCGAGATAGCCGGGCACGAACGTGCCAAGCCCTCCGATATCATCATCGAGATACGCGGCCAGCGCGCGGGCATCATCAACCTGATCGGCGCGGCAAAATACGGTCACACGGGTGCTCACAGCGAAATTCCTCCTATGCTGGCGAGATAGCGTTGCAGCATCAGCCGCCCCGGCCCAGAGATGGCTGCGGGGGCAAGCACGCCGCCGTAGAAGCGACCGCTTGCAAAGAAACCACCAAAACGGAACAGCGCATTTATTTGCGGCATGGGCGTTACATCGCCCATGGCCACGTCTGCAGGCCCGCTATCCTCGCCGTTGTAAAAAAACTCGGCTGCTCCTGCTTCAGATACTCGCGACATCAGGACTGCATCGAAGTCGCCGGGGGGTAAGGCGAACCACTCCCTCCGGTTGCTCGATTCATATGCGAGCAGCACCGCTTGGGTGCCGGGCGTCACGCCAAACCTGGTGGTGCTGGCGGGATGATTGCTAAAGATCTCAAAACGTGTGGCGGAGACCCGTGAGATTGCCGCCGCAAGCGTATACCCACCGCCCGCCGAGAATGGCGCCACCAACTGCATCCAGTCATCAATGCCATCCGGCTTGAGGTAGTAGACGCTACGCTGGCCCTCTTCGGTGATA
This sequence comes from Roseicitreum antarcticum, assembly GCF_014681765.1. Taxonomy (GTDB): domain Bacteria; phylum Pseudomonadota; class Alphaproteobacteria; order Rhodobacterales; family Rhodobacteraceae; genus Roseicitreum; species Roseicitreum antarcticum. The sequence goes on along the minus strand of NZ_CP061498.1, from coordinate 3,379,295 downwards.
TTGAACTGATTAAAATTGTACTGGTAGGCTGTGCGGCTTGCACCTTGTTCCAACTGGTGTGCTTGCAGAAAAACCTGATAGTCCACCGTTTCCCCCGCGAGGGTTCGTATGTCTACTGGGCCGCGTGCCTGCACAGTATACGCCTCATTGAAGGTGCGAGTGTGAGACACTAGAGTCAGATCAGTACCTGCAAAGGCTGCGCTGGCAGACCCCGAATTTTGGGTTGCACCAGCGGACTCTTCAAAAACAACAGCACGGACACCGTTCCCCGCAGGCGGAGGAGTGCCCCCAACGATCTGCGCAAAGAAACTTGTAGTCCACACCTGCCCCGGAGAAGCAACTGCACGGGGCATATTCCCAAGAAACGGCGACGTAAAAGAGTCGTTTATGGCCGTACCCACCACACTATATACAGCCCACGGGCCTTGAGCATTAACTCCTGCGCTTACCCGGGTGATGGTCACACCTTGTGTATTCGAAGTTGGATTCCAGAAGCTGTCGACATCTGTTGAAGCAGACCCGTGGGCTTGATTGCGGATGCCCGAAGCCGGATGCCGCCCATATATCGAGCGTGAAGGATCGGCTGCCTGTGCGGCCACGATGGCCCCGTTACCATCGCGCAGCGTCTGCACCTTCTGCCCCGGCTGCGCCAGCACCGTGCCCGCCGTGTCGGTATAGGCCAGATCGAGGCGGGACAGATCCACGACCCCTGCACCCAGCGCCTGTGGCTGCCAGTTGTTGATCATGCGCAGCCCGCCCGAGGGCGCGGCATATTCCCACCACCCCGCCGGGATCGGCTGATCATCGGGTTGCTGCGCCATGATACCGAACGGGATGACCTCGGGGCTGATCCAGCCACGGGCGAGGTGCGGCGTGCCGACGGGGGAACGCGGCACGCGGTCAGCAGTGGGTGTGACCGTCGCCAAGGCCGCTGCGGCCTCGGTGTCCTCCAGAAACCCCTCAGTGGCATCCCGGGCGGCCAAGGACGCATCGCGCGCGGCCTCGGACCCCGTGCGGGCCGTTTCCGCAGCCCCCTGCGCGGTTTCAGCGCCGGTGCGCGCCGTTGTCGCAGCGGTTACATCTGCCGCTGTCGCAGCGGTCAGCGCATCGATTGTCGGTTGCAGAGCCGATTTCTTCAGCAGCTCGAATTGTTGCACGCTCATACCGGCAGCTCCAATGTCAAAGTGGGGATGGAAAAGGTCTCGCCAGAGACCTCGATGTCAGTGGCGCCGTCGGCGGCAACCATCAGGGTGCCAACACCCATGCGCACGCTGGTCGCGTCATCATCGACGTACCAGATGCTGCGTTCTTGCAGCGCCACCAGCGCGGCGGCCGCCGCTTGCTCGGACGCCAGCGCATCGGCCTTCGCGCCGGTGGCGACGCCCGCTTGTGTCAGCGCGACCTCGGCACGCGCAGCGGCCAGGGCGGCAGCCTCTTGTGACGCCACGCGCGCCGCATCCGACCCTGCAGCCGATTGAGACGCGGCAGTCGCGGCCTGCGTGGCCTGCCCGGCCTGCACTGTCGCGATGCCTGCCTGCGCCTCTGCGGTACCCGACGCTGATTGCGCGAGGTCAGCGCGATAGATGGCCACATCGCGCGCGGCCTCGGCTTCAGCCCGCGCCTGCGCCGCCACGACCGCTTGCCCCGCTGCCGCGTCTGCCTGGGTGTCTGCGGTCTGTGCCGCAGCCTCGGCCAGCGCCCGATCTGACGCGACGACAGCGGTAAGATCATCCGCGATCTGGGTGACGGCTTCTGCCTTGAGCAGTGTGATCTGGGGGCGCATCATGTCAGAAACGCCAGTGTGACCGAAGGATAGGGACCGGACGCCTCGGCGACGATCACCTGATCGCCGACGCCCAGCGTCACGCTGTCGGCATCATCGGCCAGGTACCAGACGCTGTTGCCCTCGATCTGATCGCACGCGTCCACCGCATCATCCCGGGCGGCCTCTGAACCTGTCTGCGCATCCACCGCACCGACGCGCGCGGCCTGCGCCAGCAGCCTGTCTGCCTCAGCGCTGCCTGCGCTGGTGGCGGCACCCTGTTCCGAGGTCAGCGCATCAGCCGCCGCCCCGACAGACACGATACTGGCCTGGACGGAATCAAACGCTGCCTGCTCTGCCAGCGAGAGTTCAGGCGGTGACGCCGCGCCGATCAGCGCCGCGAGGTTTGCGCTGGCCACGGCAGGCACCGTGACCACGATCGGCTGGACAGATGCACCGACGCTGATTGGCGCCACCTCATAGACACCCGTCACGATGTTGACGCTGAAGTCACCATGCGCATCGGTTGTGACGGACAGGGGTTTGGGCAGGATCACACTGCCACCGCTGACGGAAACCCCCTCGCTGATCGGCTGGAACAAGATCCGGGCCTTGTCGATCGGCACCATGCCCAGATCGGCAATATTGCCGGAAAGCGCGCATATCGCCATCGTCACACCCTCCCTTCATGTGTTGGGGTCATTGTTGATCTTCCTCCGGATATGGAAACCGCGCCCGGACCTGCGCCACATGCGCGGCGTAGTCATCCGCCGAGATCTCCCCGCGCAGCACCTTGCCGATCAGGGGATCGGTTTCGACCTGGAACGCGCGACGCCGGGCCGCGCGGGCCTTCTCGATCTTCGCGGCGCGCTTGGCGGCTGGATCGGCAACGATCCTCATGTCGCCTCCACCCACCATTGCGCCGCGCGCCATGGAAACGGCGGGTCGATTGCGATCTGGTATTGCCCCGGCTCGGGGAAGCTCACGGTGATGTCCGTCCCGTCTGCGGTGGCGACAGCCGCGCCATCGAGGGCGATCACGGCACCATCCGGCACGCCGGTGATCGTGTAGTCTTGCGTGGCGGGGAAGATCGTAGGCACGGGCGGCGTGATCTGCGGTCGCGGTACCGCGCTGCCGCCCGCGATATAATGGGTCTCGCCCGACCAGCTGCCCTGAAGGAAGAAGGGGAACCCATGCACAATCGTGCCTTCAGGCGCGCCCCCGGTGGTCGATCCGCCAATGCGGCCATCGGCATCAAAATGCACATAATTCGTCATCGCTTGCTCAATATCCCCACAATGCTCAGTTCCGTGATGCGCGGGTAATTCAGCCCTACGGGACTATCGCCCTGCCACTGCGCCTGCACGGTGATCGTGTTGCTGCCCGAAGCAACCGACGCCACGGCGTAAACCCCGGAGCCTGAACCATCATCGGAGCTGCGCGCAAAGCGCACCACACCGTTCACCAGCACCCGGAATGCGCCATAGGTATAAAAGAAAGTGCCATCTCCACTTTGCCGGGGGACGGTAGACATAAGGGCTGACACCATTGCCGTCAGGCTCGCCCCGGGAAACGCCGGGACACTCACGCTCAGGATATCGACCCACACGGCGGTGGTGTCGTAGCTTGCGCGCTGCACGGACGCGACGAAGGTGGCCGCGTTCTCGCGCAAGGCCAGCGTGCCGAACTGGGCGAAACCGCCGCGATAGATCGCCCAGCCGCTGCCGTCGGGACCGGGGGTGTAATTGTCGGATTCAATCCCGCCCGCGATCTTCGCACTGGTGATCGTCGCGTCCGCGATATTGGCGGTGGTGATCTCGGCCAGGCCAATGTTGGCACTTCGGATCACGGCATCGCCGATATCCACCGAGCCCAGCCGCACATCGGGCGTGACAGCACCCAGCCACCCCGTCCACAGCTTCGGGCGATCCACGATAAACTGCGCCCGGGCCTCATACCCCGTGGCAGGAAGGATCCCGTCACTGACCTCGATCTGGCCATCCTCGACCGATGCCACACCATGCGCAACCACGACCTCAGTCGCGGCAACGCGCACCTGCCAGCGCAAGAGGTCCAGATCGTCCTGCCCGGCCCCATTCCATGAAAGACGGATCGCAGGGCGTCGCGCTGCACCTGCACCGTCAGTGATGGCAGTCCCGGCCACCTGCCATCCCGGCACACTTTGCTGCGGCAAGGGGGCCAGCGGCGTGTACGGCGCGGGCGCGGGTCGGTCCTGCGCGGGCGTCCAGTCATAATCATCCGGATCACGCTCGATCAGGTTGACCACCACCATGCCCGTGCTGGCCCGGAACGTCACCGACGCGCACTCAAAGTCCTTGTCGACATATCCGTTGATCGGGCTGTTCCACTGCACGTCATCCAATGGATCGAGGATCTGCGCCTCGGGCGGCAGGACGAAGCTGTGTTGACGCTGGCGGCGCTCATCGGCAATCAGTGCCGCCTGCACCTGTTCTGCCTGCGCCCGGCTGGTGACGGTCTCGAACTTCACGTCCGCAACCAGCCGACGGTTGCCGTCCTCGGCCTCCCATGTCGCGTTGAAGAGCGGCGCGGTGCCCCTTGGCTGCCACAGATCGGCAGGCTCGACATATGTGCCCGAGATCCCGTTGAACGTCGCCTCAAGGCCCTTTATCGGCTCAAATGACTGGCCATCGCTGATGGATATGTCATCGTCGCTGAAACCGTAGACCGGCGCTGCAGGCGCGCCGAACCGCGTGCGCCAGATCCCGCCAATCTCGGCGATCTGGCCCAGCGATCCGCGCAAGATGCGTTCGATCACGTCGGATGGCTGATCTTGCGATACGCGCACCTCCAGGCCGGACCGAAACTGCGGGCGATCGCCAATCAGCGCGTCGCAGATGTTCATCCCCGCAACCGCATTGGCCAATGGAACATCATCGGCATCAATCTGGCCGCCGTATACCTCGCCTGTCGGCATAATGATGCCGCGCTTTATGTTGTAGACCTGCACCGCCGGGTTGCCGCTGGGCTGGTATGTCGATGCGTCGCCCCAGCGGTGCGCCCCATCGCCGCCGACCGTACTGTCGCGGCGCGGGTCGTAGAGCGGGATGCCGCCCAGAATGAATGTGGACGTCGGGACGCTTTGAAACGCCTCCCGGTCGTACTGGAATGTCAGGACCGCATAGGCCAGCCCGGTGCCGACGTGATCGGTCGTCCACTGATACCCCGCATCACGGGTGCCGTATGCGGAAACAAGGTGCGCATCGGCGGTGGTCTGCGTGCCGTCATAGAATTTCACCCATGCCCGCACAACGCTGCCCGCGCCGACCAGGTTGGTCAGCGGCAGACCGTAGTCGGGGTGCGCGGCCTCCCCGATGTCGGCCAGCCTGTCATTGATGATCAGCCCTTCCAGCGTGACGCCCGGGATGTCCGAGACCTCGATCACATGCGTCAGGAACGCGCGCGGCGCGCCCCCGGCGCTGCCATGGCTGTTGCGATAGACCAGATGCCCACCCGTCGCGAACGCGCCCAGCATGAAGCTCTGCGGCTGGTCTTCGCCAACACTGGTACCGGGAATCTTGATCCCGGGTTCGTCCGGCTTTGGCGCCAGCGCCTGGGCGAGAAGCGAAAGGCCCACTGACGCCACGAGACTGAAGCCGACAGCGAATATCTTGGCCGCCGTGCCTGTAAGACCCAGCACCCCGATCAAAAGGCCGCTGATGGGATCGGCCTGCGCCGCACCTGCACTCAGAAGGAGGATGAAGACGACAACAAACAGCCTCATCCGCGCACCTCATATCCATGCTTGCAGGCGGTGATCGGTATCGTCGCCACACCGCCGCGCCGGAAACAGAACACGCGCTCACCACCCGGCAGCACGATCCCCAGCGCGTCACGTTCCTGACCCTCGATCACCGCGATATCCCCGGCCCGCAGCAACAGCCGCGCAGCGCGCGGCAGAACCCGCGCGAACACGTCGGCATGACTGCGCATCCCATGGGCCGCGAGCAACGCCACCCCTTCGCGCAGGGTGGTGTAGCGATGCCCCTCCAAGACATCCCGGCCTGTCGCCAAGAGCACCCAGCCCGCTGCAACCGTGCAGCAATCATGCCGCCCATAGCGGAACGGCCGCGCAGACGCGGTTTTGATGTAATCTGTCAGTTGCATGTTAGCCGCCTGCCCCGCGTGTCGGTTGCTCGCCCCATGGCACTTCGCGGATGCCGCTCGTGCTGACATATTCGCGGAAGCGATCGTTCGGGTTGCGCCGACGCAGTTCCGCATCGGACCGCTTCAGCGCCAATGTACGGGTCAGCGCCCGCGCGGAGGATGCACAGCGGATCTCGAACACCGCCTCGCCGCCGATGGCAGGCGTGGGCGTGGGCGCCTCGTTGATCTCGCCCTTGAAGATCCGCCGTGGTTCGGAAACCAGCGCATTGGTCTCGAGCGAGAACACCGCGCTGTGCATTTCGACCGGCGCCAGCTTGGGGTCATAGCCCCGAATGGCCTGCGCGACTTCCGGCACCACCGCCAGCCGGGCGGTGACATAGCGCACGGCCAGCCCGACGCCGCCGGTGATGTCATCGATATCAATCGCAGCACCTGCGCCAAAGTAGGTCCGGGTCTCGCCGTCGATCACGAAGCTTTGGTGATCATCCCCGGTCCAGAAGCCGATCGATTCAATCTGGCCGGTTTCCCGATTGCGGCCCCAGATATAAACCAGCGTATGGCGCGCCTGGCCCGCACGCGCAGCGTTATAGGCGATCTCGGTGGCGGATATGTCCTGTGTCATCGCAATGTCTGTGTCCAGTTGAAGGACGCGCCGGAGGTGATCAGGGGCGCGCCGTTGCCATAGGTCGTCTCAAGGATGATCGCCTTGCACGCGGGGCGCACCAGCACCACGGGCGCGCCAGCCAACACCCCGGGGCGGATGAACGGCTCCACCGCGAACAAGGGCGTAAGCCCGGCACCGCTGGCCACGGCCCCCGTCTCGATGCGGTGCAATGCATGGCGCACTGGCCCGGCGCCGTACTGCCAGCCGATCCAGTCGCCGACACTCAAGGTGTATCCTGACGGCAGACCACTGACGCGGATCCGGCGGTTGTCAGGATCCAGCGTGTGGATCACCGGGGTTGAGGCCCCGAGGATCACGCCGCCGGGGTCCATGCGCGGGCCGTTGTAGCGCTTGTCATGGACCAGAAAGGTCTCGCCGGGGCGGTTGAGCCGCATCAGCGCGACCTCCTGCGGGCCTGCATCAGCATGATACTCGGGCCGGATCGACGCCATGCCCTGCCACAGCGCCGCGCCCAGCTTGCTGGGGATCACGTCGCCACCCGCCAGCCGCGTTGTGGCCTTGGCCTCGGACAGCCGGAACCCCTGACCGGACAGCTTCAGCCCAGCGTAGAACGTGGCATCGGGCATCAGCCGATCCTCCGGGGGTCATTGCCGATCTGCTGCATCCGCTGGGGCAGAGCCTGGGCGTCATACTGCTGGATCGCGGCACTGGTGTATTGAATGGCAATTCCCTGCATTTCGCCCTGCATCTCCGCGCGCAGACCGGGATCAAGGGTGATGGTCAGCTGACCGGATCCGCCGAGACTCTGACCCTTGGTGTGGTCAATGACCGTTTCATTCGGGTGCATCATCGCCATGAAGCCCCCCTTGCCATCAAGGCCGCCCGTCCGCGCCCGCATACCCGTGTAACCGCCGCCGTCGAAGGACAGCAGCCCAGACAAGAAGCCCATGAACCCGCCGCCGCCCTTTTTACCGCCACCGCCACCAAGCAGCGACATAAAGGCCCGGTTGGCCAGCGCCTCAGCTGCGCGTGACAGCAATTGCCCCAGCGCTTGCTTTGCCGCATCCGCACCGCGCGTTGCCGCCATGAACAGACCGGAAAGCGTTTGCGCAACGCCCTTCATCCGTTCTTGCGCGGCCTCTGCAGCCGAGCCCAAGTTCGCCGAAACCTCGCCTATCGCGTCAACAGGAACCTGTGCCCCTTGCTCAATCCCAAGGCCGAGGCCGTTCATCAGATCCCTGCCAATGCGCATGAACACTCGGGAAGGGGATCGGGTTTCAAGCCGTGACCGCGACGAAGTCTCGGCGGCACCGGCAACAGCGTCGGCAGCCTGCTCTACCGAAGATTGCCCGCTGCGGATGCCAGCCGCCAAGCCCTCTGAAGTGTCCTGACCAATGCGCCTGGCGCTGCTGCCCGCCGTGCCGCCGCCCAGGATGTTTGACCAGTTTATCTCCGGTATCCAGTCGCGCCAGTTGATCGTGGAGATGAACTGGTCCCAGCCGAGCGGCTCAATCAAGAAGGACCACGCAAGCATGCCCGCCGTCACGGCCCAGCCGATGACCGGGATGAACCGCGCCCCCCACAGGAGCGGCGTGATCAGGGCACCCCAGCGAAGGCCCCCTGCGAGAGCGGCCCAACTGATGCCCGACACAAAAGTCGACCACCTGAGAACGCGCACAAATGAAAGCCAGCGAAGGCCGGGAATGAACGATGCCCATCTCACAACTGGAATCAGAAGCGCCCATTTGATGGACGGAAGCCCACCCCATGCATCCGCAACGCGCTGCCCATAGCCTGCCGCACGCTCAAGTATGGGAAAGCGATCCTTCAAGGTGTCAAAATTTGCTGCAGCCAACGCGACCGCCCCTGCCATCGCAGCAATGGCGAAGATCGCCAGCCCGATCGGCGAGATGATGACGCCAAGCATTGCAACGATCGCGCTCAAGCCAAGCAGCACCGGCCCCAGAACAACCGTCAGCCCTGCCCCGATCGCAATAAACCGGCGCATCGGGGCAGACATCCCCTGAAACCGCTCAGCGGCCCGCACGACAACATTGCTGATCCTCTCCAGGACGGGCGCGAGTTCGGCTGTCACAATCCGGACGACGCCCTGCATCTGCCCACCAAGGCGCGTCAGGTTATCGTTGAAGCGCTCGGCGGCCTGCGCCGCGTCGGTCGACACCGTCAGGCCGAGCCTGTCAGCCTCTTCGCGCATGGCGCGGATGCCGTCGCGCCCTTGATTGAGCATCGGGATCAGTTCGGGGCCAGCGCGTTCACCGAAGAGCTGCATCGCCAGCGCCGTCTTGTCCGCGCCGTCTTCCATCTGCGAGATGACCTGCGCTGCATCCTCGAACACATCCAGAACCGGGCGCATGTTGCCGTCGACGTCGCGCACGGCGACGCCAAGGTCAGTGTATTTCTCGGCGTTGTTGACCATTTCGCGGCTGACGTTGCGCAGGCCACGCTCCATGCCCTGGATGCTGGCCCCCGACAGGTCCGCCGCATGGCGCAATTGCGACAGCGCCTCGACCGGCACGCCAATGCGCTGACTGGTCTTGGCCAGATCATCAAAGGCGCCAAGCTGTCCCCGGACCGCAATCGCGATCCCGGTTCCTACCGCCGATACTGCTGCGCCCGCCACCGCAAACTGCCTGCTCATCCGCTGCGCCGTAGTTTGCGCCTGCCTTGCGCCGCGCACGAACTGGGCGGAGTCGAGGCCGAGGTTCACGCGCAGCGCGCCGATGACGGATTGTGCCATTATTTAACCACCCTTGCCCCCCATGCCGCCGCGAGGGCGCCCAGCATGGCTTGCTGTTGCTGCGGCGATTGCCGCTTTGGCTTAGCTTTCGGATTGACGAATTGTTCAAACTTTGGCGGCTTTTTCAGGTGCGGCAGCATCGCGCTGCACCAGACCATCGCCCGCTCGCGCTTTTGCCGCTCTGCCGCCCCGTCCATTTCGATCGACATCAGCGAGGGTGTGATCTCCCAGAACCGCGCCGGATCGAAGCCCGCCGCGATGTAGTTTTTCAACAGGTCTGCAAGGTTCAGGCCGCCCGCTTCGGCCTCTTCCGGTTTCCCGATGCCGGTGCCTCGCTGGCCGCTTCAGGAAATGCCGCCGTGAGCAGGCGCTCGACAATGCCCTGGTCTTCGGTAATCAGATCGTCGGCAATTTCGTCGGCCTGATCGGCAGGCAGGCCGCTTGCCTTCTGCAAGGACAATGACACCATGTCGATCATGGGCTGAAACTCGGGCAAGTCGCCCGCGCTGCCGTCCAGCAGTCCGCCGACGCTTGGGCCGTGTATACCCTGCAGCTTTGCCAGAACGCCCATGGTGCAGCGCAGATCATATGTGCTGCCGCCGTGGACGGCACGGATGGTACCTGTGATATCAGCCATGGGTTATTCCGCCGCGTGCAGGGTTGGCTTGCCGCTGGGCTTGACGGTGACCGTTGCCTCCATCTTGCCTTCCGGCGTCAGCTCGGGCGGCGTGTAGCCCGTCACGATCCCGGCAAAGCGCAGCATCACACCATTGGGATAAGTGATCTGGTATTTGCCGGTCTTGGCGTTGAAGGCCGCAAACAGCGTATCGGTCGCAGACGGCACAAAATTCACAGTGAATGATGCCTCCTCACTGTCGGAAAGCAGTGCGATGTGTTCGTGATGGTCATCCGGGCTTTGGAGATGCGTGGCCTCTTGCGTGCCGCGCGTCATGCCGGGCGGCGTGATCGAGATAACTTCGGCCACATCCGCATAGGTGCCAGGGGTTTCGCCTTCGATCCCGAAGCGCGAATTGTAGCCGATATCTGCGGTGGTTTGCGACATGTCATTCCCTCCATGCTGTTGTAAAATCCATGCTGACGCGGAACAGCCGCTCAGCCTCGTTCGATCCGCCTTCGCGGCTGTCTCGGGTGGCGACATGGGTCACCAGCCTCAGCCCCCCGCCGCGATGGCCGTGCAGGACGGCACGCACGGCGCGGGAAATCTGTTTCGCCTGCGCGTAGGTCGGCGCGTAGCAGTCGATCTGTATCCGGCCCTCCGACAGGCCGTCCGGGCCGCTCATCACCAGCCCCTCGGCGTCACCGACGGTCATCATCGTGATGTAGGGATCGCCAGCGCCTTGCGGATGCTCCCCCCAGTTGATCCGGTCGGCAGGCACCATGGCGATCACAGGTGCCGATCCGGCCAGCAATGCGAGGATCGCTTCTTCCATGCTTCAGCCTCTCGCCGCCTGTCGCGCGGCCCGGCGCTCTGCGCGCGCCAATGTCTTCTGAATATCCGCCCACAGCTCGGCCTTCAGCCGGTCCAGCATCGCCTTGTGATCCTGATCCCAGGCGGGCCGCATGTAGGGTTGCGCCAGGTGGTTGCGGTTGCCGAACTCCTGGTTCCAGGCAGCGGGGTCAGGCCCCGGCCCCATGAACATCTCGACCGCCGCCTTGTCGTTTCGGAACATCTTGCGGTGCTGGCCCTTCTGACGCTTGGTCAGCTTCGTGCTGACGGTGATCGAGGGGGCAAGCTCGCCATCCACGCCGCGCGGGGCCAGGCCGCGCGCGATCTCGGCCATCGGCTGCAGGGCCTTCTTGCTGGCGCGGCGCAGGCTGGCCTTCTGGGTGGTGGCCTTTCCCAGCCGCTGCAATTCCCGGTCGAGATCCGCGAACCCCTCCAGCTTCATCGAGGCACTCACTGGTCGTTCCTTGCGCTGGCCGTCAATTCGATCCACTGGCGGCGCGTGCCGGGCGGCTCCTTGATCCCATGGATATTGTACGTCAGCCCGTCGAAGGCGATCCGGTCCTTCGGCGTGATGCCTGCGGTGAAGGGGCTGTAGCGCACCTTGAAGCGGGTCGTGATCTGCGCCCCCACCTCGCCCGCGCGCCAGCGTTCGCCATCGGATATGTCGGCCTTTTCTGCCCAGACCGGGGTGCCGTGGTTGTCGGCCTCCGGCTGGGCAGCGTTCCACTCCAACCGGGTGCCGAAACCATCCGAGACCATCGTCCCCCGGCGGAACTGAATGCGCCGATTGAGGCGACCCGCACTCATACCCGAAACCACCGCAGCGCGGAGATCAGCGCATTCGCAGCCATGGGCAGCTCGTTGACGCTCATCCCGACGACGACCGATTCCCGGTTCTCGTACCAGTTGCCGACAATCAGCTTGATCAGAACCTCGGCCGCTGGGCGGCGCGCATCGGGCAGAGCATATTGCGCCGTGATCGTGATGTCTTGGCCAGCGGACGCATCTTGCACCTCGACCGAGACACCAAGGGCACCGTTGCGCTGCACCGAAGACAAGGCACCACCTTCTGCCGTCACCGCAACGTCCGACGCATCGGGGAACGGCAGCAGGTGCGGCCCGGGGCCGGTCACATCGATCGCCCAGGTCTGCGGCAGGATGCAGCGGCCAAGCGCACCGCCCCAGCCATCGAGCATGGCAACAGCGCCCGCCTGCAGCGCCTCGATCTGCGCGTTGTCGGTGTATCCATCCACGCGCAGATGCGCCTTCAGGGCGGCAAGGTCGACCGGCATCGTAGCCGGGGGCACGACAAGATACGGCGTCATTTATCGGATTGCCCCGCATCTTGCGCGGCGGCCTGCGCCTCGAGTTCCGCAACCCGCGCCGCCAGCGCCTCGGCCTGGGCCTTCGCCTCTGCAGCCTCAGCCTCGGCCTGCGCCTGCGCGTCTTGCGCAGCCTTGATCGCCGCCTTGTCGGACACCGGCTTTGACGGCTGCGCCGATGCGACCGCCAGCTTTTCAGCAGCGACCTTCTCGGCCTCCAGCTGCTTGGCCGTCACATCCTCGGCAAAGCCCGCGGCCTTCATGGCGTTGGCCAGCTTGACCAGCGCGGGATCCTTCCCCGCGTCATACGCGACACCCATGCGCAGCGTGCCATGCTCGCTGGTCTGGGTCCGCAACATCCGAAACAACATATCAATCCCTCTCATGAAGGCTCCGGAGGCTTGCACCCCCGGAGCGATTATCCCGGCGCCGATCAGCCGAAGGTGAAGTTGCCGGTGACCAGCGAGGGCGGGCGCTTCACCGCCAGCGCGACGCGCTTGGTCCCCTTCATGGTCAGCATGCCCTCGACGAAGTTGTCGGCATGCTCGCTGGAGATGCGCAGGGTGTTTTCCTGACGATCGTAAAGCGTGGCGGCCATGCGCATCGCACCGACCAGCCATTCATTCGCCGTCATGCTGTTGGATTCCACCACCGGCAGCCGCCACAGGGCGGGTTGACCGGGATTGGCGGGCACACCGAACAGGTAGCGGTTTTCGCCGTCCTTCAGGAGTTCGATCGCCGCCCAGTCCGTGGGGTTCATCACGATCCCGTCGGCGGCATAATCGTTCAGCGTCACCTGCAAGATCGCCAGGCGCAGCCGGTCGATCCGCTGCGCATTCGGCAGGCCTGACGCGGCGGCAAACGCCGTCGCATTGGTGATCAGGCCCGACAGGTTCTGCCCCACACCGCTGCCCGTCAAGATCTGCTGTTCCTCGACCAGGTCGAGACCATAGGCCAGCTCGCCGTTGATCTCGCCCTCCAGCATCGCCGCATCCGACAGCGCCTCTTCAGTCACATGGGTGACATGCGAGACCTTGCGCAGAAAGGTCTCCGCCTTGGTCCAGCCATAGGTGGAGGCAGGCGACGCGGCACCCTCGGCCGTTGGTGCTGCCGCATTGGTGCGCAAGGTCTGGCGGGTGTATTCAACCGAGCCGGTCTGCCCCGTCGGCACCACGTTGAGGAGGCTGCGGATCAAGAGCGTGCGCCGCGCAATCCGGACGGGATCTTGTTCGCGGTCCGACCAGATCAGCCCGCCAGCGGAACCGCCCACCGTGGTGATCTGCGCCTTGATCGCGGCCTCGAATGCCCCCGGACGGCCCGCCGCGACATAGGCCTTGAGTTCATCACCCTGCGCGATCTCGCGCCCGGCGCTGACACTCCCGGCACCATTGCGCCCACCGCCCTGCGCCGCCAGCTGCTCGACATCCAGCGTCCGGCTTTCCAGCGCTTCCATCTTGCCTTCCAGCTTCGACTGGGCAGCGCTTGCCGCATTGAACTTCGGCAACAGCTCATCGATCGACGCCTTCAGCTCGGCGCTCAGCGTGCCCGCCTTCTGCGCCTCCTTCAGGGCCGCTTCGGCCTTGGGGAACAGGTCATCGCGCGTCTGGGTCGCGACCGCCTTGATCTCCGCCAGCATCTTGGCGGTATCGCCGGTGACATCGGCACGCGGTGCCACCATCACTGCGCGCGGCGCAGCCGCCATCATCGCCGCCAGCGCGGCGGTGCTCTTCATCATCTTCATTTGGGTATTCCCTTACTTGGGTTGAAACAAACCGCGAATGCCTTGCAGCTCTGCGGCAAATTCGGCGGCCTCTGGCGCGCCGGTCGGGGCAGCGCCACGCTTGCCCCCGGATTTCAAGTCGGCCATCAGGGCGCGCGCGTCATCGCGCGACACGCCCGCCCGCCGGGCCAGGATGTCCATGCGCCGCTCCGCCCGCAGGCCCGAGGCCTGGGTATCATCGGGCGAGACCGTCACCTCGTCGCGCGACAGCAGCGTATCAGCCAGCCCCTTGTCCAACGCCTGCTGCCCGTTGAGATAGGTCTCAGCGTCCATCATCGCCGCGATATCGGTCTGCGACAGACCGCTGCGCGCGGCATAGACACCCGCCATGGCCTCATCGAACGGCTCGAGCCAGGCCGCGACGTCGCGCATGTCGTGGCGGTTGCCGCCCGCGATGACCCACGCGTTGTGGATCATCAAGAAACCCGCGCGCGAGATCTGGATATCGTCGCCCGCCATGGCAATCACCGATGCCGCACTGGCCGCGATGCCCACCACCTTGACCGTGATGCGCGCCTTGTGCTCGCGCAAGATGTTGTAGATCGCCAGACCCTCGAACATATCGCCACCGGGGCTGTTGATCACCACGCTGACCGGCTGTTCCCCGATGCGGCGCAAGGCGGCGCTGATCCGCTTCGCGGTCACGCCCTCGTCCCAGAAATCATGGCCGATCACATCGAGGATCGTGATCGTCGCATCATCGACCTGGCTGGCGCGCACATCGGGCGACCAGCGCATCAACGCCGATTGGCTGACATCGGACCGCACGGCGGGACGCGCACCGATGTCCACTTGCGGCAGGTTCCGGATCGTCATTCTCTTTGCCCTCCAAGGTCTCTCAACGGCGCCAGCGCCACCTGCGCCAACAGTGCATCTGCATTCGGATCGCTGTTGCGCGGAAGGTTCAGACGGGCGCGCCGCTCATTGGCGGTCATCGTGCCCGATGCACCCATCTTCACCATGAAGTCGCCCTTGCGCACGCTGTCCATCTGCAGCATCGCCTCGCGGTTGAACTCCATGTACCAGCTGCGCCGCCGCGCAGGCGGGATCAGTTCCTTTCGCACCCGGCTCTCGATCCGCTTCAGGAGCGGGTTGATGCCCAGGGTCAGCCACGACAGCATGATGGCCTCGACCCCGCTGCCCCACATCGTCTGGCCCTCAGACGCATGGCCGATGATGATCGGGGGCGTGCCAAACCAGCGGCAGATATCCTCGGTCGAATAGCGCCGGGTTTCGAGCAACTGCGCGTCCTCCGGCGACATCGTCACGCTCTTGTAGGTCGTGTTCGGCGGAAGCATCAGGACTTTGCCCGCCTTGCGCGACCCCGTGAACTTCTCGATCAGCGCCTTGATCCCGCCAAGCTGCTCGGGATTGGGGGCGCTTGCACTGTTGCCTTCGTATTGAATTACGCCGCCGGGCTGCATGGCATTGGCAAAGAACGTCGCGCTGGTCTCATCCGCCGCGAGAGCATGCCCGAAGCTGTGAACCCCGTGCCGCACCACAGACAGGCCCAGCCCGCCGCCGACGCTGAAGCCCGGGATGTTGAACACCTTCTCGGGCGGCAGGTACTCCACCTGCCCGCGATCCGTGAACGACCAGCGATCGAGCTTGCCCTGCCGCAACTCCGGGGTGGCATTCATCAAGGGACGCAGCGACACCACCCGATTGCCGATCCTTGACACCTCCGACGGCCCGTTCCCCCGGATCAGCATCTGCGCCACGATGCCTTCCCAGAACTCCAGCGCCGTCTGGTCGAGGTTGGGCTGCTGGGTCAGCACTTCCGAGAGTGAATCCTCCACCTGCACCCGGCCATCATCGGGGCGCTTCTCGTAGATCGCGGCGGGCAGCGACGACACCAGCTGCGCCGTGCGCATCGTGCAGGCCCACACGCTCGACAGCTGCATGATCGTCTCGGGCGATACCCGCGTGCCGGACATGGATTTCAGGCCAATCCCCGACAAGCCATGCCTGCTGGTATCGGCGCCCGACACATGCTCCCAGCCCGATTGCCCCGTGCGCAGCTCCGACCGGATGCCGCTGATGGCGCCGCGCAACATGCGCCCGATCATGCGACCAGCACCGCCGCCTTGAGATAGGCATCATAATCCACCGGCTTGAACGCCACCGGGTTGCGCCCCATCAGTTCCGCCGCATTGAACGTCGCAATCAGCGGATCGATCTTGGCCGTGCCCTGTTGCACCTTCTCGATCGTCACCATGCTGCCGACCCTTGTTGCCTTGGCATTTCCAACCACCCAATCCATCATCGCCGCACCCGCGTGGCTGACCTGTTTCGCCTGCAGCTTCAGTTCCATGTTCCAGATCGGGCCGCGCAGCCCGCCGCCCTGGCGGATCCCCACAAGCAACGGCCCCTCGATGCCAAGATCGGCCAGTGCTTCCAGCACCGGCGCAACCTGTCCGTGGTCGAGGCCCACCCCGGCCTCCTCGGGCAGCAACCCGCTTTGCATGACCTGCTGCACCAGTTCCGCCAGTTCGGCGTGCCCCTGCCCGGGCCGATCGCAGATCACCAGATCGCCCTCGCGCTCAAAATCGCGCAGGTTTTCGGCGATGTCCTTGCGCCGCTGCAAGACGATCGGGGCGGCCCATGCCCTCGTCCAGATCAGCCACTGGCGCGTCTGCGCATGACGTCCGATCACCGCAGCCCCCAGAAGGTCATCGAGGCCACCGCCATCGATGCCGATCGTGACCACGTCGCAAACCCGCAAGATGTAATCCAAGGTCACCTGCTCATCCGCGCAGGCCTCCCAATATTGCGCACCAATCCAGGTCTCGCCCGACAGGCCAAGACCGATCTGGATGTTCAGATGCTGGCTGACCCAGATCTGTTCCGCCTCGGGCGTGATCTTGCCGTTGTTCTCATAATCATCCAGCAAACGCTGGTTGTTGATCGACCGGCCCAGATTGGGCAGCACCAGCGGCCAGTTCTTGGCATTGCGCCAGAACTTCTGATCCTTCTGCAGTGCGGTCGGAAACTCATAGAGCACCGGCAGCATGATCGGGCTGCGCCCCGCCTTGCCGTCCCGGATATCGCGGGCCTTGTCCAACTCGGTCTTCCACACGCCGGTCGGCGCCTGGTCGGATTGCGTGGTGATGAACAGCACCTGCCCACCTTGCGGCGTGATCCCACCGCCCCGGATCTGCTGCATCACCCGCGCCGCCCCGTTGACGCGACCCAGTTCGTGCAGCTCATCGATGATCGTCAGCAGCGGGATTTCCCCGGTCAGGATCTTGCTGCCGAAGGTCTTCACCGACAGCGTGGTCTTGGTCTTGTAGCGCGTGATCTCTTTCTCGCTCTCCTGAACCTTGAAGATCGCCGCGAGCTTTTCGTTGAGGCGGATCATGCCGACCGCCTGCTCAAAGCAGCGCTCGGAAATGTTCTGCGACGGCCCGATCAGCAGCATCTGGCCGTTGGGCGTTTCCTCCATGTAGAGCGCGGTCAGCGCCAGCCCGGCCACATAGGTGGACTTCGAGTTCTTCTTGGGAACCATGCACAGCAATTCCCAGACCAGCCGTTCCTTGGTCTCGGGATCCTCACTGGCGAGAAACACCATCAAGATATCGAGGAACCATTCCCCGCAGGCTTCCTCCATCGTCGGATTGCCCGGAACGTCGGGCAGTTGCAGCCGCTTGAAGAACGCCAGCGCCTTCGCCGCGCGCGCCTCATTGACCGGCACATCGGCCATGGGCGTGTGCCCCGCGTGGATGCGATCCCACCAGTCAGGGCAGGCAAAGCGGGGCAGCGGCTCAGTGGCGAGCATTGCGACCTGCGGAGCGTTCGGCTTCCATATCCAGTTCCGCCATCAACTCTGCGTCGGCATCGCGCGCCTTGGCCGCATCGATCTGCTTCTTGCCCAGGGCAGGTTCCTTCTTCTTGCGATCCGCCGCGAGGCTGCGCTCGATCTCCATGCGATCGTTGCGCTCGATCATTTCCGCCAAAAGACGCTGGGCACCCACCACACCGTCGAGCGCCTTCTCGGTCACGACCATCAACCGCTCGGCGTCCAGCCGGTCGCGCATCTCATCGCGAAACTTCAGCTCGGCTCTAAAATGCCGCTTCAGCGTCGCAAGCGAGCATTCCACCGCATGGGCCACGCGGTCGTTGGACCAGCCCATCGCCAGCAACAGCTTGACTTTATTACGATTTCTTTCCGTGACCTCAAAGGACGGGCGACCTCGAGCGCCCTTACCAGGTCGGACAGGGTTCCCGAACATGTCAAATTCATGCTCAGCCAATAAAAAAAACCTCCGAATGAGGATGCACACCGGTCTGGAGGCGCGAGGGTTCGGGACTTTTAGCCCCCCCTCCCCCTGCCCATCACCGCCGACCCATAGACCAAAAGTTCAAGCGCCTGCTTCGGCCCGTCGTGGCACGCCTTACACAGGCATTGCAGGTTATCGAGATCCCACTTGCGCGACGGCTCGACCCGGACCGGCACCCGGTGATCGGCCACCAGCTTCGAGGTGTCGGCCAATGTCACGCCGCAGCCCGGCCACTGGCATGTGAACAGGTCACGTTCCAGAACCGTCATCCGCAGACGCTGCCAGCGTGCGGTCTTCTTGAACCGGGTTTCTTCATCGACAGGATCATACCGGACGGACCCGCGCGCCATCGGCACCGACAGCGAAAGCGTCGGGATCTGCGGTTTGACTTGCTTCAGCCGACCCACCGCATACCCCCAAACGCAAAACGCCCGGCAGGGGGTACCCTCCGGACGCAATTGTTCTGTTGGCTTCATGTAAAGGGGGGCACATGTTTAAGTCAACATCTTTTTTGCCATGGCGCGCGCGGAGGCATGGCGTCAGTGACCAACCAGCGGTCCAGACTTGCGCGCGAGAGCTGATCGCGAACCGCCCGCACAGCCCGCCACCATGCGCTGTAGCGCGCCCGCGCCGCCTCGATCTGGTGCGCCGTCGGCGTGATCATCACATCGCAGCACAACACGTCACGCTTGATGGTGCCACGCTTGCGGCTGAACTCCTCGACCGCGCCGCACACCCGCGTTGCCGCATACATCCCGTGTTGGTTCTGACGCCATTCGCGCGGCACCACACGCGGCCGGGCATCGCGCATCCAGTCCGGCACCGCCCGTGCCCGCGCCAGTTCGGCAATCGTCACCGCCATGCCGCGCCCGCCGTGGATCACCGGCAGCCCGGCCACGATGGACGCCACGATGTCGGCATCGTCATGCGGCAGTGACCGGCCCCCGCCGTCGATCGTGCAGCCGACCATCGCGCGCTGCATCAGCAGGTACTCATTGCCGACACCCACGCGCCCTGCCCCCGATGTCGCCGCCATCTCATCAAACTCCAGCTGCGCATACTCCACCGCGAACGCCCATTCCAGGAGCGCCACCACGCCCACCTCGACCTGCCCCGCCGGGCGCACCCGCGCCGCATCCTCAAACCGCATCGCCAACGCACCCATTATGCTGCATCCCCTGTTGATTGCCCCTCACTTGGTGATTGACCGTCACCTGTCGCCCGGCGCGTGGCCCCGTCGCGCACGATCCGCCGCGCCTCGGCCTCATCGCGCTGCCACGCCACCAGCCACGCACGATCCTCATCCGAGGCCGATCCCGCCGCGACCCGCTCGCGGATCAGCGTCAGCTGCCGACTGTCGTGGCCCGCCTCTTCGCGCATCAGCCGCATGTCGTAGGGCATCGGCGGGCGACCGGCGCGGCGCAAGAAGCGATAGAGCGGCACCAGCCAGCCCCCGGCCTCGGCCTGCGGTCCCTCCACACTGGCCAGCCAGGACGACACGATGCGCGGCTGCTCGAATGGCGGGCGCTGCAACGCATGCGCGGCATTGCGCACGATCACCTCGGACGGCCACTGATTGCGCAGCGGACCCGCCGCCATGTCCATAACCCCCTCGGCCAGCGTCATCAGGTTCTCGGGGTCCATATACGCCAGCGCGCCCACCAGCCGCCCCTGCATCGCCGCCAGCTGGTCCGCCGTCATCCCCTTCGGGCGCGACAGCCCCGCATCCGTCAGCCGCCCGATCAGGTGCTGGCGCACGGCAGCCTTGCCACCTGTTTCCACCGTCTGCATCGTGTCACCTCCTGTTCTCAGCAATCCAAGTTATCCACAGGCCCAACGTCCGCCGTTTGGTCCCTTGGTCATTTCATTTCTTTTCGTGTCATGTCTTGTAGCCACGGAGAGAAATGAGCCCGCAAAAGACCGGCTTTGCGCCGGGTTTCCTCCAATTCAGTCCGTTTCAGTCCGATTCAGTCCGTCGGACTAAAGTGGACCAAATTACAGTACCGGGTCAGTCACGCCGGTTTGCATCTGCTCGACAGCCCGCCGAACCACCAAAGCGGTGCGGTTCCGCCCCAACGGCAGATGCTCCAGAAGGTACTGGTCCAGTTGCACCAGGAAGCCCTGATCCTCGGACATTGCCTTGGTGCAGCCCGCGCGCAGCACCTGCCCGGGCAGATCCTCCAACCGCTTGCGTTCACGGTCGGTCTCAGCCCGCTGGGCGTTGCGCAGCTTGTACTTCAGCGCCTCTTGGACCACTTCCAGCACGACCGGGTGATAGAGGCGGATTGATCCATCATCGCAAACACACTGCTTCCAGCCGTAGAGCGGGCCAACCGGGCGCGCCATCAGGCGGCGCCACACGTCCAGCGTCACATTCGCCGCATCGGCCTGAAGGTCTTCTTCAACCGGCAGCGTGCCCACCGGCGTTTCCTTCTGCGATGCGCCCAGCAAGTCGAGGAACACGCCCTTGACCTCAAGATCGGCGCGAATGCGGAATGTGGATCGATCCCAGCGCACATAATCGAACGCAACCCAGCTATGACCTGACAATCGCAGCGCGCAGGGTATGGGGTATTCGAAGATCCCCGATGCGCCCGCAACAAGGCTCAGTGTGGCAGCCATGGCACCCCCGCCCCATATCTCGTTGCAACGTCACTCATGGGCGGCGACCTCGGCCCGCAGCGCCTCGATGCGCGCGGCCTGATCCGAGCGCGTGGCGCCATCGAGGTAGAGGCTGCGCCAGCGCGCCGACAGCACCGCATCGGGAATGTCCATCGCCACCGCCAGATCGACAAGGTGGACGCCGTTAAAGACGGCGTCGCAAAGCTCGAGGTCGAGGGCGGGCGTCCAGGTCACCGGATCGTCGCCCGCTTTGGGCTTTGCGACGATCACTGCGGTGGATTTCGCCGCCGGGCCGACGGATGCCTTTGCCCGCCGTTCCTGCAACGCTTTGAGTTTCTTGTAGGTGCCCGGCCCCGGCCGGTTCAGCCTGGTGGCGATCTGCCCGCCCGTCTTGCCCCGGTCCAGCATCCGCAGAGCCGTCCGTTCTTCATCTGCCGTCCAAGGCCCGGTGGCATAGGCCGGTGGCGTGGCATCGCGGGCTTCCGCGCCATGTGCGGGGCGTGTTTGCGGCGCGGGTTCTGGCGCGACCTCGGACGGTGGTTCCGGCAGTGCGGCCACATCAGGCGGCGCGCAAACGTCGGGCATCCCGGGCGGCATCAGCGCCCCCAGATCCAGCCCGATCCGGATCGCCGCGCTCCCGTCATAGGTCACATCCGGCTCAAACCCGGCGTCGCGCGCCGCGACGTCAAACCGGCGCAGCGCTTCCAGCACCGCAGCCCGCGCCTGCACCCGGCGCTGCAACGCAATCTCCTGCGCCTCAATCCGGTCGATCACCTCACTGCCCATCATCACCCTCCAATCCACCGGCATAGACAAACACCGGCATGTTCCGATCCAGCGCCCAGACGACTTCGCGCCAGACACCGACAGATTTCGACCAGCCGGGAATGGCCGGGACAATCACCGACCGGCTGGCCCACAAAAGCGGGCGACACCAATCAGCCCAGAACGCCTCATCCAAGGGATCGGGTAAGCCCGCGCCCGCCCCGATCCCGGGCCGCGTGGCGCAGATTTCGACCGCCTGCACGATCGGCGAGATCGCGGTGACCCCCGCCAGCGCCAGACGCCGCGCATGCAGACCGGCGCGCGCCGAGGCATCGAAAGCGGCGGTCGCGCAATAGGTGCCGCCCGGGCCACGCACCAGCTTTGTGAACGGTGTCGCCAGGTACTGGATGCCTGCGGGCGCATGCCGCGCCACCCGCCCAACCCCGGCACCAAGATGCAGCAAGGGCGACACCCGGTGCCGCGATCCGGCGGCAAACAGCATCGGCCACACGGGGTAGTCGGGCGAAAGCGCAGTCATGGTGCCACCTCCGGATTGCAGGACGCGGCGGCAAGGTTGCTTCCCGGCACACCCACCATTGGTTGATGATGCACCGCCGCGTCCACGTCTGACGCCAGCGGCGGCAGACGTTGAGGCGGCAAAAATGACCCCGACTGGTGCGCACCAGCCGGGGAAGTCGGGTGAGGGGCATCACAGCGGCCAGCCGCCCCCCATTGGCTGCTTCTCAGGCTGACCAGGCCCCACCGCTGCAATTTAGATATCGGTCGCGCGGGCCCGAATTCGTGGATCATGCGCATCAAGCATCCACCTCATCACGCCATTCGGCCCGGATCGCGCGCACATGGCGGCTGACCGCCATCGAAGACAGGCCAAGCGCCCTTGCGCATTCCGACTGCGTGCCGCACGGGTGATCGCGAAACCACTGACGCACTTCCTTGCGGTTGAGCCAGCCTATCGCCTCGCCCGGATTGCGGAACTTCCTGCCGACACTACCCATCACAGTGCCCGCCCCATGAACTGCGCGAACCCCTCGGGATCCGTATACGCGGCATAGGCGACCTTCGGGCCAACCGGGCGCGACACGCAGGCCAGCCAGTTCAGCGCACATTGATAGGTCACCCCAAAATGCGCCCCGATCGCCTGGGGCGTCCCGTGCCGGTACAACAGATACGCCCGCCAGTTGATCGCAAACGCGGCATCCATCTGGCACATCGTCAATCGACCATGCACCCGGCCCCGCGCGCCCCGGTCGTAGCCCAGATCGCGCCCGCGCCCACCGAGGGGCGCAAAGGACTTTTTCAAAGACTTTTGCGACGGCGATGCCGCAGACTGGCGCGATGAATGCACCAGCGAAAGCTTATCAGATGTCATGCTGCGTCCTCCGATTGACCCCAAGAAGAAACTGGGACAGCGCCACCAGTCGCGCGCTCAATGGTCAACGCAGTTTCGAGGCGCGGTCTCATTGCATTCCGCGCCAACCGGGAAACCGTCGCCTGCGTCAGTCCGACCCGCTTCGCGAAGTCTCCCTGCCGGATCCCTTCTCGGGAAAGATATGCGGAAAGTGTGTTCATGCCGTCATGATATACGGGACAGGTATATACCCGTCAAGCATCATTATGCCCACGCCGGATTTGTCGACGCAACACGTAAAGGGCATAATCACGACATGGAAATGATACCAAATAATGTTGGCAGATTGAGAGACCTGCGCGGGCTTAATCAGACTCAGCTCGCTGAGCTCGTGGGCACGACACAGCCTCACATCTCGCGCATCGAGCGCGGCGACCCAGGCATCCCTGTCCTTAAATTTGCGCACATCGCAAAGGCGCTAAATGTGTCGATTAGCGACCTGTTTTCGCCGGAGCGGACAAAGCAAGAGGAGATCTTGCTTGGTGCGTTTCGTCGCCTTCCAGCAGCGCGTCAGATGGGCTGGATTGATATGGCGAAAGCAATTCAGGTTGAAAAAAACGAAGCTGAGTAAGTAAAAGATCAAACTCCCGATCAGTTAAGCTTGAGATAATTTCCTTGAATTCACGTTCCAATGCAGCGCCCCTGTTCTTACTATGTTCACATTAGGGCGGGGCGGCAGATTCGGTCAAGTGTTGCGGGTAGCTGCGATAATTAACGCATTTGATCCTGTCACATGAGGTGTCCGAAACAAAAATGGGAAGTGCAAATCGCACCCCGACAGAAATCTTAGCCCTCTCACCGCCCCGCCCCACGCGGGGCTTTTTCGTGCGCACTGTTGCCCGGCACCAACTACATGATTCTGGCGCAACGCAACTCTTCAACGAACAGAATATACCCTTCACGAATTATTTTACTTGACTGGAATATACCTGACACGCATATTCATCCCATCCTCAAACCGGATGGAGACACCGATGGACCACAATCCCCTCGAACCGCTGTCGCTGGCACAAGCCCGTGACATCATCGCCCGCCCCGGCCCCGCCACCACGGACCAGCAGCGCCTGTTGGCATGGGCAATCCTGAAAACCGCGCGCGGTCAGACGTTCTACCAGCCGCGTATCCGGCGCGCCCAACTGGCACAGCGGCGCGGGCATCCCGCACCGGACAGCACCCGTGATCTCTTTGCACGCAGGCGCGGCGCAAACGCCACCAGCTGGCCGGATGACGCGGCATGACGGGCAAGCCAACGCCAGCCCCGGCCCCGATCCTTCGCCCCATCCCGCGCCCGTCTGTACCCAAGCCCGTCATCAGGCGTCCACCACGCAGCCCCACGCCTATGGCCCGCGCGCTGGCCCGTGCGGCCCGTCTGCGGATGCTGCGGCAGGCCGCACGCAATGCGCCCTGCCCAGAACAACGCGCCAACGCACGCGCCGCCCTGCTGCGCGAGGTGGCCCGCCGTGGTTGACTTCACGCACATCAACCGCCGCCAGATCCGGCGCGATCAGATCCGCCGCACCGCTCGGGCCTCGGCCCGCGCCGCGCTGATCCTCGCCAATATCGCCGCCGCCGCGGGGCTGGCCTCTTTCCTGATCGGCGGTGCGCCATGACCAGCGCCACCGCCACGCGGGCTGCGGCCCGCAACCCCCGTCCCCGCCTCGACGATCTGGCCCCTGCCATACAGGCAGGCATCCTGTGCAACGACGCGCGGTTCCAGCGCTTTGCCGCGCATAGCTGCGGCGTCGAGGAACACGACTTCACGCCTTCGGCTGCGGCGCAGTTCCTGCGCATGCACTGCGAGATCACCAGCCGCCGCGACCTGAACACCGACCCCGCAGCGACCCGCAAACTCGCCAGCCTGCGCACCGCGTTCGACGCGTGGGCCGGGCGGCTGCCCGCGCCGCGCTGACAGGAGAAACCAATGCCCAGCCCGCACATGAAACCGGACCCGGAATTTGATGCCGCACGCGACAATGCTTACAGCGTCACCGCCGCAGAACTGCGCCAGTTCATCGAGCGATGGGAGCATCTGGACGCCGAGAAGAAGGACATCGCCGCACAGCAGAAAGAGGTGATGGCCGAGGCAAAATGCCGGGGCTACAGCACCAAGGTGATCCGGATGGTGATCGCCCTGCGCAAGCGCACCGCCGACGACATCGCCGAAGAAGAGGCGGTGCTGGACATGTACAAAACCGCACTGGGCATGGCCTGACATGCCCCCCGCCACCAAACCCGCATTCACCCACCCCGTCTGCAACCTGACGCCCGAACAGGCGGCGCAGGCAGCGGCGGCGCTCATGGCGCGGCGGAGCGCTGCGCAGCACAACCAGGAGCCACGCAAATGACACGACCGACAGACGACGAACTGGAAGCAATAGCAGCGCGCGTCGATGCTTACAAAGCCGCCGCAAGAGAAGCTGATCGGATTCTTTCCGAGAAAACGAAAGAGCGCCCTATGGGCCCGGTTACTTATGACATGGGCGAACTGCCCGAAATGGAAGATCCCGATCAGTTGATCGCCGACTTGGCGATCATGCTGCGCGCCGTTCAGGGCGCCGACGACCTCGCGCGTCAATCCAACTGAGCCCGGAGCCACGCCCATGACCTACTGCAGCGTACGCCTCGCACCTTCCCGGCAGCCCATGCGCATCCTGATCGCCTGCGAATGCAGCGGCATCGTGCGTCGCGCGTTTGCGGCCCGTGGTCACGACGTCTGGTCGATCGACACCAAGCGGGCGCAGGACGGCAGCAACCGCCACATCGTCGGCGATCTGCGCGATCACCTGCACGACGGCTGGGATCTGCTGGCCGTCATGCATCCGCCCTGCACGCGCCTGACCAACAGCGGCGTGCGGTGGCTGAAAGAGCCACCGGCCAACCCGCCCGAGGCGGCGACCGGGGCAGAGCGCGCGGCCTGGCAGCAGCTCTCGCGCGACGCCCGGCTGGCCATCATGTGGCGCTTGCTGAACGAGGGCACTGCGTTCTTCTCGGACTGCTGGAACGCACCGATCCCGCGCGTGGCGGTCGAAAACCCCGTGATGCACAAGCACGCCAAAGCACGCATCCGGAACTTCAAAAAGCACAGCCAAAGCGTGCAGCCCTGGCAGTACGGGGTGGACCCAGCCGGGCCAGACAACGTGAAAAAGCGAACGTGCCTGTGGTTGCGCGGCCTGCCCAAGCTGGTGCCGACCGGAACGCTCGATGGCTCAACCGCACGGGACGAGGTCCACAAGGCCGCGCCCGGCCCCGATCGCGCCGCCCGCCGCAGCCGGTTCTTTCCGGGCCTCGCAGCGGCAATGGCGCAGCAATGGGGTGACTGGGCAATACAGGAGGCCGCACATGGCTGATGACAAGAACAAAAGCGGCGTCATGTTGACGGCACAGCAGCAGGTCAGGGTTTCACTCGCGATGCAGCGTGTCGCGAAAATGGTCGACAAGGAGTTGCACAAAGCAGCGGGCGAACCCGTACCGTTCAGCCTTTTCACATGGGGCGGAGGCCGTAGCCAATATGTCGCAAACGTCGAACGCGCTGACGCCAAAACCGTGATGCGCGAAACGCTGGCGCGCTGGGATAGGCACGAACCAGATCTGGGGCCACCACACACGGACGGCAAAGGGGAAACACGCCAATGAAAGCCCGCGCCTTAACCCAAGAGCAGATCCGCACAGCGGCCCAAATCGCGGCGCAGGAGGGCGTGACAATCGAGATTCGCGCGGGCGAACGCCTTTACACGATCCGACCGGCCCAGCAGGATCACCCGCAGGACTTGGCCCTTGATCTTCGGAGCATGAAACGGTGAAACGGACCCTGCCCACGTACTGCTATGCCAAAGGCAAGCGCGGCTACATTTACTTCATCCGGCGCGGGTGCAAGCCGATCAGGATGCATGAGCGACCGGGTACAGCCGAGTTTGCCGCTGAATATGCGCTTGCGATGAAAGGCAGGTCGCAGACTACGCCCGGGCGCACCTTCGCCGGACTTATCAAGCATTACAAAGCCAGCCACAGGTTCGCCAAACTCGCACCGCGCAGTAAGCAAGACTATGACAAGGTGCTAGAGTTTATCACGGATCGCATCGGCGACATCAATCCAGTCAAAGTACAGCGCCGACATGTCATCGCATGGCAATCCGAAAACGCGCAGACACAGCGGTTCGCGAACTACCTAGTGCAAATCATCCGCATCCTGATGGAGCGTGCGATCGATCTGGGTTGGCGTACAGATAACCCCGCCAAAGGGGTGTCATTGCTGAAACCTGAGAAGGCAGCCCCAAAGGCATGGCCGCACGATCTGGTCAAAGCATATCGCGCAGCCGCGTCGGGTCCTGCCCTACTGATATTCGAGTTGTGCTTGGGAACGGGTCAGCGCATTGGCGACGTGCTGCGCATGCGCTGGGATCACCTGGAGGCGGGCGGCATCAATGTGAGGCAGGGCAAGACCGGCAACGCGCTATGGGTGCCGCTCACAGCACCCTTGCGGGCCGCGCTAGATGCCACGCCGAAGGGCGGGCTGACCATACTCACCAATGGGCAAGGCAAGCCCCTGCCATATAAGACAGCGCAGGGCGTGGTCATGCGGGTGCGCAAGAGCATCGGTGCCGATGCCTACAGCATTCATGGCCTGCGCCACACTGCAGCGTCAGAATTGGCGACCCTTGGTTTCAGCGATGAAGACATCACCGCCCTGACTGGCCACTCCAGCGCCAGCATGGTGGCTCACTACACCGAGTCCACTCGCCAAAGATCACGCGCCGAACGCATCGGAATTGCTCGGAACGGAACGGGACCAGAACAGAAACGTTGAAACGCGCGTTGAAACGGCGCGGATCGACACTTGCGCTTTCTGTCGTAACATGCTGAAAACGCGGGAAGTGGCCGCTTGCTGGAATGGTAGACAGACCGGACTTAAAATCCGTTGCCCGTATGGGCGTGAGGGTTCGAGTCCCTCAGCGGCTACCATTCCCCCCATCTACGTCCATTGTGCCCCGATATCGGCTTGTCATGCCCGGATGCGTCTGATGCGCCCCATGGCGGTCGATTGGCCCCGGGGACAGGACGGCCCGACACCGAGGCGCGCCACCGGCGCCGGGCAGACCGCCCTGCCCGCCCGCGCCGCGCAAAGACAGAAAGAAACTGACGCCATGGGCCAGGGAATCGCTACACTTTCAGGTTTTCTGCGCGAAAACATCCGCTGGCTGCTGGCGGGATTCCTGCTGACCTTCGCCTCCAGCTTTGGCCAGACGTTCTTCATCGCGGTTTTCGCAGGCGAGATCCGGGCCGAATTCGGACTGTCGCATGGGGCATGGGGTTCGCTTTATGCGGCGGCCACGATGTCATCGGCAGCCGTGATGGTGTTCGCGGGCGGGCTGACCGACCGTTTCAGGGTGCGTCACATCGGCGTTGTGATCTTGTTCCTGATGGCATGCGCGGCGTTGACCATGTCGCAGGTCAGCGCGCTTTGGGGATTGGCGATCACGCTGTTCTTGTTGCGGCTGTTTGGTCAGGGGCTGCTGGGCCATATGGCCATGGTGGGCATGGCGCGCTGGTTCGTCGCGACACGCGGTCGCGCGGTATCCATCGCCAGCCTGGGCGTGGCGACGGGCGAAGCCTTGCTGCCCATCAGTTTCGTGCTGCTTCTGGGCGCCTTCGACTGGCGCATGCTGTGGGTGATCGGGGCCATGGCGCTGATGCTGCTGGCCCCGGTGATCTATGGCCTGCTGCAACGCGAACGCACGCCGCAATCCTTCGCGAGCGACGCGGGCACACTGGGCATGGAGGGCCGCAACTGGACGCGGCCGCAGGTGGCGCGCCACTGGCTGTTCTGGGCGATGATCCCGGCGATGATGGGCCCGGCGGCCTGGGGCACGGCATTCTTCTTTCATCAGGTGCATCTGGCCGAGGCCAAGGGATGGGCGCATCTGTCACTGGTATCGGTGTTTCCGGTCTACACGGCGACCAGCATCGTCTTCATGGTCTTTGCCGGATGGCTGGTGGACCGCTTTGGCTGCGCCACGCTGGCGCGGTTCTACCTGTTGCCCTGCGCGTTGGGCTTCGCGATTCTGGGGGTGTCCGACACCCTTTTGATCGCGTCGGCAGGGATCGTGATGATGGGCATGACCGGGGGGATGAATGCGACCATGTCCTCGACCCTGTGGGCCGAGTACTTCGGTACGCGGAATCTGGGCAGCATCCGGGCGATGGCGACGGCGATCATGGTGCTGGGCACCGGGATCGGACCGTCGGTCAGCGGATTGCTGATTGATGCGGGCCTTGATTTCGGCGAGCAATCGCTGATGATCGCCGCCTATTTCGCGGTTGCCGCCACGCTGGCGGGCATTGCCACGCACAAGGCGCGGCGCCTGCTGCCGCCGCGTGCGGCGCAGGCGGCCTCAGCGCGCTGACGGGGTGTCATCGGCCAGCCCGGCCAACTGGCGCACCGCGTAATCCGCCGCGTCATCGAACGGGCGCAAGATCATCGGTCGGCCCAGCCGCAGCAAGGCCTCGGCGTCATCCGCGTCTTGCACGGCCAGGGCGACCTGTCCCGGAAAGCCTGCGGCTTGCAGTCCGTGCAGCAAGGCCTTCTGCGGGTCGGTCTCGCTGAGTGCGCCGCGTTCGCGCGGCACCGCCGATATGACGGCGCGGACGCGGCTCAGGTCCAGGTGGGCGACGAATTCGGGATCGGTGGCATCGCCATAGGACGCGTCGCCGCCCGACTGCCGCCAGTGTTGCAGCGCCTCGGGGTCGAAATCGACACCGAGCACCGTAAAGCCCCGGTCACGCAGCCCTTGTCCGATGCGGCAGCCATAGCGGCCCAGCCCGAAGATGATGAAGTCATGCGCGCGGCGCAGGCTGGCGGAATCGGCGTCGGCCCCCTCACGGAAGGCATCGTGGCGCTCAAACACGCCGAGGAGCGGCTCGAACAATGCGAAGAGCTTGTGCGACCAGGTAATCATGTAGACCGACAGCGCGATGGTCACGAGGCCCACCAGCGTGACCAGCCCCATTGCCGCTTCGGTCACATGGCCGATGGTGATGCCCATCGCCATGAAGATCAGCGAAAACTCCGAGATCTGGGCAACGGTCAGCCCGGCCAGAAAGCCCGTGCGCTTGCGGTAGCCAAGATAGCCCATGATCGCCAGCACGATCAGCGGATTGCCGATCAGCACGAAGAGCGACAGGATGATCGCGGGCATCACCTGATCGCCCATGGTGGACAGATCCAGCCCGGCGCCAAGATTGATGAAGAAGAACAACAGCAAGAAGTCGCGCAGGCTGGTCAGGCGCGCGCCAATCGCCTCGCGGTATTGGGTCGAGGCGAGCGAGACGCCGGCCAGAAGGCCGCCCAGTTCCTTGCCAAAGCCCAAGGCATCGCCCGCCGCCGCCAGCCCCGCCGCCCAGCCCACGGCGAAGATCACCAGCAATTCGGGCGAGCCGGCAATCAGGCGCAGCAACGGATCCGCAAGGTAGCGGATGAACACCACCACGAAGCCCACCATCGCCGCCCCGCCGGCCAGGACCAGTGCGATGCCCATGATCCCGCCCGCGCCATCCTCGCCCATGCCGACGCCCAGTGCCGACAGCGTAACCATGGCCAGAATCACGAAGATGTCCTGTACGATGAGGAAACCCAGCGCAATCTTGCCGTGCAGGGCACCGATCTCTTGTTTGTCCGACAGAAGTTTCACGATGATGATGGTGGACGAAAAGGTCAGTGCCACGGCGATATAGACCGATTCCAGCGGTGCAAGGCCCAGCGCCAGACAGATCAGGAACCCGAAGACGGCGGTAAAGGTCACCTGCCCCAGCCCGGTCGCCAGCGCCACCTTGCCAAGGTTGCGCACAAGCCCGACATCCAGCTTCAGCCCCACAAGGAACAGCAAGACAGCGATGGATATCTGGCTCAGCGTCTCGATGAAATCGGTAGAGCTGACCAGATCCAGCGCATCCGGCCCGGCCAACACGCCGACCGCGATGAAAGCCACCACCAGCGGTTGCCGCGCCAGAAGGCCAACGAAGCCAAGCGCCGCGGCCATCAGGACCAGAACGGCGATTTCGTAGAAGACGGTGGCGAAATTGATGTCCATGGGAACTCCGGCATGCGGGGGCTTTGGCGACGGGTTTAGCATCTCATCGCGCGCGGTGCATGCGTCAAAAGTCGGTGCCGCCGCCGCGACCAGACGACGCGGAATGTGGCCTGCCGCGTCGCGCGCCGCGACATCTTCTTAAATTGCGCAAGATGCGGCGAAAACATACCGGAAAGCGCGCCAAGGCCGCCCCTGGCGCAACAAATGGAAAATCAATTCCCCGCGTGCGGCCATTTGGTGTGTTTTTCGCGGTTGACGCCCCCGCCGCCCCGCCATAATGTCCGCGAACGGTGCAACGGTTGCACCGCGAAAGGCACCAGATGAACAGCGTACTCGTAATTGTGGGGATTTGGCGCATGGGCCGGTAACGGACACCCTGATACGGTACCCCATGCGCCCCCGACATACCGGGGGCTTTTTTTTGGCCAAAGGGCAGGCAGTCCGGCGGCAGATGCAGGATGGAGACAGGCGATGACACGGCAGATGACCGGCGCGGAAATGGTGGTTCAGGCCCTGAAGGATCAAGGCGTCGAGGTAATCTTCGGCTATCCCGGCGGTGCGGTGCTTCCCATCTATGATGCGATTTTCCAGCAAAACGATATTCGCCACATCCTTGTTCGGCACGAACAGGGCGCGGTGCATGCCGCGGAAGGCTATGCGCGCTCTACCGGCAAGCCCGGCGTCGTGCTGGTCACATCCGGCCCCGGGGCCACCAATGCGGTGACCGGGATTGTCGATGCGCTGATGGATTCGATCCCGCTGATCGTGCTGACCGGGCAGGTTCCGACCTTCATGATCGGCACCGACGGGTTTCAAGAGGCCGATACCGTCGGCATCACCCGCCCCTGCACCAAGATGAACTGGCTGGTAAAGGATACCGACCGGCTGGCTGAAACCCTGCATCAGGCGTTCCACGTTGCCACCGCAGGCCGCCCCGGCCCGGTCCTGGTCGATATTCCGAAGGATGTGCAATTCGCCACCGGCACCTATTGCGAAAAGCCCAAGGCCAAGGTCAGCCATTACCAGCCGAAGGTGAAGGGCGATATCGACCAGATCACGCAACTGGTCGAGATGATCGAGACTGCCGAACGACCGGTATTTTATACCGGCGGCGGCGTCATCAATTCTGGCCCTGCGGCCAGCCAGTTGCTGCGCGAACTGACCGAGGCGACGGGCTTCCCGCTGACCTCAACCCTCATGGGGCTGGGCGCGTATCCGGCATCAGGCAAGTCATGGCTGGGCATGCTGGGCATGCACGGCACCTATGAGGCCAATCTGGCAATGCACGGTTGCGACCTGATGATCAACATCGGCGCGCGTTTTGACGACCGGATCACCGGGCGCATCGCCGATTTCTCGCCCAATTCGCGCAAGGCGCATATCGACATCGACCCGTCATCCCTGAACAAGGTGATTCGCACCGATGTGCCGATTGTCGGTGACATTGCCCATGTGCTGGAGGACCTGCTGCGCATCTGGAAGGCCCGCGGGCGCAAGGTCAACCGGGGTGCCGTTGCCAATTGGTGGACGCAGATCGAGACATGGCGGCAGGTCGATTGCCTGGCGTACAAGCCGTCGGGCGCCACCATCCGTCCGCAACACGCCATCGCCCGGCTGGAGGCGCTGACCAAGGGCCGTAACCGCTACATCACCACCGAAGTGGGCCAGCATCAGATGTGGGCCGCACAATATCTGGGGTTTGAGGATCCGAACCGCTGGATGACCTCCGGGGGGCTTGGCACCATGGGCTACGGCGTCCCGGCCTCGATCGGGGTACAGGTCGCACATCCCGATGCGTTGGTCATCAACGTCGCGGGCGAGGCATCGTGGCTGATGAACATGCAAGAGATGGGTACGGCCACGCAATACCGCCTGCCGGTCAAGCAGTTCATCCTCAACAACGAACGCCTTGGCATGGTGCGCCAGTGGCAAGAGTTGCTGCACGGTGAGCGCTACAGCCATTCGTGGTCCGAGGCGCTGCCCGATTTCGTGAAACTGGCCGAGGCGTTCGGCGCCAAGGGCATCCGCTGTTCCGACCCCGCAGATCTGGATGACGCGATCATGGAGATGCTGGCCTATGACGGCCCGGTGATCTTTGATTGTCTGGTGGAAAAGCACGAAAATTGCTTCCCGATGATCCCGTCGGGCAATGCCCATAACCAGATGTTGCTGGGCGAGGCAGAGACGCAGGGCGTTATCGGTGCCAAGGGCGCGGTGCTGGTGTGACGCGGACGGCGGCGGTCGCAGCGCTGGTGCTGCTGGCAAGCTGCGGGGTCGCCGCCGACCCACGCAGCACGCAGGTCGAGATCGGCCAGGACACCTTCTATGTCCTGATCGAGCAAGACCGCGCGACCGTCAGCAACTTTGCCACCGGCTTTGACAACACCCTGCGCCTGCGCGTGGGTGCCCGCGCCGCCATGGAAAGCCAGACTGACTGCACGATCAGCGATTTCTTCAAATTCGACGATGTGAACAAGTATCAGGCGCGGCTGATCTGCCCGCCAAACAGATAGGAACCTCCCATGTCCCCGCTTCAGATCAAACACGGGTCATCCAAGCATTCCGCCTATGACCTGCGCGACCCGAATGCCGAAGTGCTGGAAACCCACACACTGGCTGCCGTGGTAGATAACGAATCCGGCGTGCTCGCGCGGGTCATCGGCCTGTTCTCCGGACGCGGCTACAACATCGACAGCTTGACCGTGGCCGAGATCGACCACACCGGTCATCTGTCGCGCATCACCATCGTCACCACCGGGACGCCGCAGGTGATCGTGCAGATCAAGGCGCAGCTGGAACGCATGGTAGTGGTGCATGAGGTCCACGACCTGACCGCCGAAGGCCCCTCGGTCCAGCGCGAACTGGCGCTGTTCAAGGTGGCGGGCAAGGGCGAGCACCGGATCGAGGCGCTGCGGCTGGCCGAAATCTTCCGGGCGAATGTGGTGGATTCCACGCTGGAAAGTTTCGTGTTCGAGATGACAGGCACGCCGGAAAAGGTCGATGCCTTCGCCGAACTGATGCGTCCGCTGGGCCTGATCGAGATCGCGCGCACCGGCGTGGCAGCGGTCGCACGCGGGCGGTAACGCCCCAAAGCGTGTCGCTTGCATCTACAATGCCGCGACACGCAAAGCTTGTTGGCTTCGCATTGCGCCGGCCCGCAAACCGGCCCCGCCGCTGGACCACTGGTTCTAGGTCAATGCGCGCAGCACGCCCGGCAGCGCATCGGACAGGTCGTCGGCCGTCAGCCCGGGACCAAAGGCGCGTGCGCTTGCCGCATGCAGCCAGACGGCCATGCTGGCAGCCTCCAACGGCGGCTTGCCGCGCGCCAGCAGCCCCGCGATGAGGCCCGCCAGCACATCGCCCGCCCCCGCCGTGGCCAGCCAGGGCGCCGCCTGCGCGCCGGACGCGCTGTGGATGCGCGCCTGCCCGTCCGGCGCCGCGATCACCGTGTCGGCCCCTTTGAGCAACACCACGCAACCCGCGCGCCGCGACGCCGCGCGCGCCGCATCAAGCTTGGAGAACGCAGGCCCGGATGACGCGGGCGCGGCCAGAAGGTCGGCCAGATCGGGGAAAAGCCGCGCGAATTCGCCCAGGTGCGGGGTCAGCACACAGCCCGGGTGCAATGCGGCAAACAGGGCCGCGGGTTCATCCACCCAGACCGACAGCGCATCGGCGTCCAGCACCGCAGGCACGCCGCGCGCCAGGACGGCGGCAACCAGCGGCCGCGCGCGCGTCAGCCCCAGCCCCGGCCCGATACACAGCGCGGTGATGCGCGGGTCGTCCAGCATTTGCGTCAACGCCTCCGCGTCGCGCACGGACCGCAGCATGATGGCATCCAGCCGGGCGGCATTCTCGATCAGCGCAGCGGGTGGACATGCCAGCGTGACCAGCCCTGCGCCAATCCGCAGGGCGGCCCGCGCAGCCAGCCGCGACGCCCCGCCCTGCCCCACGCCGCCGGACACAACCACCGCGTGCCCGTGGGCAAACTTGTGCGCGCCGCGCAGCGCCGCCTTGTCCAGATCAGCCGCGCGCGGCGCATCCACCGGCCGGACCTGCGGCGCGGGATCATCGGGCAGGCCGATGTCCGCCACCACGACCTTGCCGCAGATCTCGGGCCCCTCGGCCAGCAGATGGCCGGGCTTGCGTCCGTGAAAGCTGACGGTCAGATCGGCAGGCAGGCAGAGCGCGGCCCCGGCAGGCGTGGTCAGCACCCGCCCAGCGTCGGCGCACAGCCCGCTGGGCACATCCACGGCGACAAAGGCCGCCGGGGCGCGCGCCTCCTGGCACAAGCGCAAGGTCAGGTCCAGCCCCACCAGTGGCCGGGTCAGGCCAGTGCCAAACAGCGCGTCGATGAGAACAAGCCGCCCCGGCGCTGCGGCCATAGTGCCGCCGATGGGGCCGGTGGGGCCGGGCAGCACCACATCCGCCAAGGCGCAGAGCTGGGTTTCATCGGGTTCGGGCTGGCTGAGCGGATGCACGGGGCCGACAGCTTGCCAAGCCGCATAGGCCTCTGCCGCGTCGGCGGGCAGCCGCGCTGCGTCACCATAGAAAAACACCGCGACCTGCCACCCCCGGGCATGCAGCATCCTCGCGATGACGAAGCCATCGCCGCCGTTGTTGCCCGGACCGCAAAGCACAACCGCAGATTGCGCGCCTGCTGCCATGGCAGGCCACTCCGCCAGAATTGATGAGACAACGCCCGCCCCTGCCCGACGCATCAACTCGGCGCCCGAAGCCGCGCCCGACTCGATCATCATCGCTTCAACGGCGCGCATTTCAGCACTTGTCAAAAGTTCCGCCGTTTCTGCGGGCTGAAAGTTCTCTTTTCGCACAATTATTAACCTATCTGCGCAATCCGTGTTCAATGGGCGCGATTCAGACCGTTTGACATCCCCCCCGCCATGCTATCGGATTGTCCCTGACCGGCGAAGCTGATTTGACACCACAAGACATGGATACGGCGGGAGCAGACGCATGAAAAAGATCGAGGCGATAATCAAACCTTTCAAGCTCGATGAAGTCAAAGAAGCGCTGCAAGAAGTCGGTGTTCAGGGGCTTTCCGTGATCGAGGTCAAAGGCTTCGGTCGCCAGAAGGGTCACACCGAATTGTATCGCGGCGCCGAATACGTCGTTGATTTCCTGCCCAAGGTCAAGGTCGAGGTGGTTCTGCCCGACGACCAGGTTGATGCCGCGGTCGAAGCGATCATCGCCGCCGCAGGCACCGACAAAATCGGCGATGGCAAGATTTTCGTCTCGCCCGTCGAACAGGCGATCCGCATCCGGACCCGGGAAACCGGTGATGACGCGCTGTAACCTGGCACAAGAATAACAAAGGCCCCGCGCCCGCGTTGACGAAGTTCTCAAACAAAGGGATGAGTAATAAATGAGCGTCGAAGAGGTTCTCAAGAAAATTAAAGATGAAGACGTGGCATTCGTGGATGTCCGCTTCACCGATCCGCGCGGCCGTCTGCAGCACGTTACCCTGATGGCCGATCAGGTCGACGAAGACTTCCTTGAAGAAGGCTTCATGTTCGACGGCTCATCCATCGCAGGTTTCAAGTCGATCGAACAATCTGACATGAAGCTGATGCTGGACACCGAATCGGCCTACATCGATCCTTTCTATGCCGACAAAACCCTGTGCATGCATTGCACGATCGTAGAGCCCGACACGGGCGAGCCCTACAACCGCGACCCGCGCGGCACCGCCCAGAAGGCCGAGGCTTATCTGATCTCTTCCGGTATCGGCGATACTGCCTATATGGGTCCCGAAGCAGAATTCTTCGTGTTCGACGACGTGCGCTTCAGCGTTGGCATCAACAAGGTGTCGTATGAAGTAGATGCGCTCGACGGGTCCTGGAACTCGGACACCGAGTACGAGTCGGGCAACATGGGCCACCGCGCCGGCATCAAGGGCGGTTACTTCCCGGTCAACCCGGTGGATTACGGTCAGGACATGCGCGCCGAAATGCTGACGACCATGGCCGAAATGGGCATGAAGGTCGATAAGCACCACCACGAGGTTGCGTCGTGCCAGCACGAACTCGGCCTGATTTTCGGCTCGGTCACCAAGCAGGCCGACGAGATCATGAAGTACAAGTATGTGGTTCACAACGTGGCCCATGCCTATGGCCGCACCGCCACTTTCATGCCCAAGCCCATCAAAGGCGACAACGGCACCGGCATGCACGTGAACATGTCGATCTGGAAGGACGGCAAGCCGCTGTTCGCAGGCGACAAATATGCTGACCTGAGCCAGGAAGCACTGTGGTTCATTGGTGGCATCCTGAAGCATGCCAAGTCGCTGAACGCGCTGACCAACCCCGGCACCAACAGCTACAAGCGTTTGATCCCGGGCTTCGAAGCCCCGGTTCTGCTGGCCTATTCCGCACGCAACCGCTCGGGCGCGATCCGCATTCCGTGGACCGAAAGCCCGAAGGCAAAACGTGTCGAAGCCCGGTTCCCCGATCCCTCTGCCAACCCCTACCTGGCATTCTCGGCTTTGCTGATGGCGGGCCTGGACGGCATCAAGAACAAGATCGACCCCGGCCCCGCATCGGACAAGGATCTCTACGATCTGCCGCCCGAAGAACTGGCCGAGATCCCGACCGTTTGCGGCAGCTTGCGCGAAGCCATTGGCGCGCTGGAAGCCGATCACGATTACCTGCTGGCGGGCGACGTGTTCTCCAAGGACCAGATCGAAGGCTACATCGCGCTGAAATGGGAAGAGGTGTATAACTACGAACACACCCCTCACCCGATCGAATACGCGATGTACTACAGCTGCTGATTAACGGCATGGTATGATAACGCAAAGGCCCCCGCATTTACCGGGGGCCTTTTGCTTTTGGGCGTTGCTGTCGCCGTGCGGGTGCGGGTGAGGAGGCAAGCCCGAGAACCATCAAGGCATGCATCATCAGCCTGCCTTTACCCACTACCGGACCGGAATCGGTCCGTTCCGCCCGGCCAGCCACGCGTTCAACCCATCGGCTTGTGACACCGACAAGCTGGCGATCGCGACAAGATAGGTGTGAATCGAAAAGATGACCGTGTCGCCGACTGGAAGCCGCAGCAATGTCTGCCGCTCTGACCTGACATAGGGCGGCGCATCTTGTGGAAGCCGGTGGTCGTCGGCTTCCCGCAGCGGGTTGAACAGACGCGGCTCGCCGTAGGCCAGGGTATTCGCGCGCCACAGGGGATGTTCCCGTCGCACGCCATCGAACAGGCGCTGAACGCGGGATGCCAGCGTGGCGTCGTATTCCGGCACCGGTGCATGAATCGCCAGCAGCGTGCGACCCAGCTTTTCTGCCAGGGTCCAGCGCGACGGGAAGCACAGGATCGCCCCCGTCAAAAGGTACTCGGCCCCGCCCTCCGGACGCTGCATGATGCAGAAATCCTCCTGCACCAACTGCCCAAGCGTGCGCAGCGGCGCGGTCAGGTCATTCGTCACCATGCGTCCGTCGGGGCATGTGACCCTTGATCCATGAACATCGAAACCCAAGGCGGGCAGTTCGGCCAGCACGCAGTCCCGCAAGGCCAATGCGGCCGCTTGCGCGTCACGGTCGGCGCCCGTTTCAACGGGGCAAGCCAGAACCCGCGCGGGCATCGTGACGAGCAGACGCCGCCGTTCCGCCATTTGCGCAGCGTAGGCATCATCCACCCCCAGCCATTCCCCCGGTGCCACGGGCTGCATCCCAGGCAAGCGGCGGGTATGTGGCTGCATCCAAGGCGCATGCGGCAAATGCGTTTGCAAGATCGGTGTATGCGTCCCGCCTTCAGGCGGGAGAACATCTCTGTCGGATGGTGCCATGCTCTCCCTCCCCCAGCAGGACGGTTTGATCCATGTGACACGTCAACGCGCTCTTGGGGGGAATGCGCTGCAAGGCGCAGGGGGGGCAAAGCCCCCTACCCGCCCGCCGCAGGCGCCCCCTACCTGTCCGGGCGATGCCCCTCGGTATGTTTGCGCAGCTTGGACGGCCCCGCCTTCTTGCGGTCTTTATACGGGTTCCGATCCGCCTGCGAGCGCATGAAGATCCGGATCGGCGTGCCTGGCATGTCGAAACTGTCCCGAAGCCCATTGATCAGGTAACGCTCATAGCTTTTGGGCAGGTCATCGGGGTTGGAGCACATGACGACAAAGCCCGGCGGACGGGTTTTCGCCTGAGTCATGTAGCGCAGCTTGATCCGCCGCCCGCCCGGCGCGGGCGGCGGATGGCTCTCTACCATCAGCCCCAACCACAGGTTCAGCTTGGCCGTCGGGATGCGCCGGTTCCAGACTTCATGCGCGCTTATGATCGCATCGTGCAGCCGGTCCAGGCCCTTGCCCGTCAGCGCCGAGACAGTCACCAGCGGTGCGCCGCGCAGCTGCGGCAGCAACCGCTCAAACGACTGGCGCAGCGCTTTCAGCTTGTCTTGCTTGTCTTCCTCGATGTCCCACTTGTTAACCGCAATTACCACGGCGCGCCCTTCGCTTTCGGCGAAATCGGCGATGCGCAGATCCTGCTGCTCGAACGGGATCGCCGCATCCAGCAAAACCACCACCACTTCGGCGAATTTCACCGCGCGCAGTCCATCGGCGACCGATAGTTTCTCCAACTTCTCCTGCACCCGCGCCTTCTTGCGCATCCCTGCCGTGTCGAAGATCCGCATGGGCGTGCCCATCCAGTCCATGCGCAGCGAGATCGCATCACGGGTGATCCCGGCCTCGGGGCCGGTCAACAGCCGCTCTTCGCCCAGAATCTTGTTGATCAGCGTCGACTTACCGGCATTCGGGCGCCCGATCACCGCAACCTGCAAGGGCTTGTCGTTGGTCGGTGCGAAGGCGGGCAGTTCATCGCCTTCCAGGAGTTCCTCGGGCAGGTCGATATCGGTTTCGGGGGCGTCGGCCTCTGCCTGTTCTTCAAACCCGGCCGCGATGGGGCGCAAGATGTGATAGAGTTCATCCAACCCCTCGCCATGTTCTGCGGACAGGCGCAACGGTTCGCCCAGACCCAGCGAGAACGCCTCCAGCACCCCGCCATCGCCCGCGCGGCCTTCGGCCTTGTTGGCCGCCACGATGACATGCGCACCGCGTTTGCGCAGGATCTCTGCAAAGACCTGATCCGTCGGCGTGATCCCGGTGCGGGCGTCGATCATGAACAGGCAGATGTCGGCCATGCCCACGGCGCGTTCGGTCAGCCGCCGCATCCGGCCCTGCAAGCTGTCGTCGGTCACGTCTTCCAGCCCGGCCGTGTCAATCACGGTAAAGCGCAGTTCCCCCAGCCGGGCGGGGCCTTCGCGCAGGTCGCGCGTCACGCCGGGCTGGTCATCGACCAACGCAAGCCGTTTGCCCACCAGCCGGTTGAACAACGTGGATTTGCCGACATTCGGCCGTCCAACGATCGCAAGGGTAAAACTCATCACGCCCTCCAAAGGCAAACCCGCAAGGGGATAGGGTGAACCCCCGCGGGGATTCGGGCCAAAGACTGGCCGAACCGCGCCCATTACAGGAGTTTCGCGTCAACGCAAAGCGTGCAAGCGCCCGTCCGTCGAAATCACATATGCGGTGCCACCCGCGACGACCGGCGTCGATGCCGCCCCGCCCGGCACTTCCACCGCGCCCACGAGCGCGCCCGAGGCCGGGTCAAAGCTGCGCAACTGCCCGTCGTTCGAAGCAACCAACAAGCGTCCACCGGCCAACACCGGGCCGTAATGGGCAAAGATCTCTGCACGACGGCGTTCGCGCTGTTCTGTATAAA
The DNA here is from genome assembly GCF_014681765.1 of Roseicitreum antarcticum. Lineage (GTDB taxonomy): Bacteria > Pseudomonadota > Alphaproteobacteria > Rhodobacterales > Rhodobacteraceae > Roseicitreum > Roseicitreum antarcticum. Next base: position 3,338,517 of record NZ_CP061498.1, on the reverse strand, counting down.
GCGGCAGTTCAACGGCCCAGACAACATCGCCTGTCGCATCGTCCAGCCGGATCAGCCGGTTGCGGTCCGACATCATGAAGACGCTGCCGCCCACCGGCCAGACCGGGCCATAAGCGGCCTCGCGCGCGGTCCAGACCCGCGTGCCCGTCCCGCTGTCCAGCGCCATCACGCGCCCGGACTGGTTGCCGACATAGACGCGACCGCCCGCGACCACCGGGTCGCCGGTGATGTCACGGATCTGGCCTGATGCCGATCCGATCCGCTGCCCCGCGACGATGGTGGTCCACAACTGCGCCCCGCCGTCACGGCTGGCCGCGATCAGCTCGCCCGATGCGAAGGGCAGGATAACCGTCCCACCGCTGAGTGCCGGGGTCGCCCCGCCCACCATGGACGAGCGTGAGGGCGTGCCGGGCAATTGCCAGTCTACCTTGCCGGTCGCGGCCTCCAGCGCCCAGGCGGAACTGTCGGCGGCCACGACGAACACATGTGCGCCCTCCACGTTCGGCGCACCTTTCACGGGCGCGTCAAAGCGATGCGCCCAGATCTCGGCACCGCTTGCCGGGTCCAGCGCGACCAGCAGACCGAAGGCTGAGGTGACGTAAAGACGCCCGCCGCCAAATGCCAGCCCGCCGCCCGAGGCATCGCCCACCCGCGCATACGTGGGCGTGATGTCGCGTTGCCAAAGAACCTGTCCCGCGGCAGAGGTCGCCGTGACCATTGCCTGACTGTCGAGGGTGTAGACCACGCCGTTTACGACCACGGGTTCGGCGGTTATGCGGTGGCGCCGTCCATCGCCCTCCCCGATGTCCACGCTCCAGACCGGTTGTAGCGAAGCGCCGAGCGCGGGATGCGCAAGTCGGCCTTCAGAACTGCCCAGCCGGTGGGTCCATGACGCATTGGCAGATTGCGCCGGAAGGGCGATCGGCGCGGCTTGGTTCACGGGGACGCTGCCTGCGGTTTCGTCAAAAGGCGCGCGGATATCGAACCGCTCACCGGGCAGAATGAACTCACGCTCACACGATGCAAGCACCCCGGCGAAGGCCAAAAGGCCGGCGTATCTGAATAATGTCACCGCGTGTGTCCCTCTCTCGTAGGTGCGGCGCGTGTGGCACCGCCGCAATCTGCTCTCCGGTTCGGGGATGGATGCCCCCGCGACGCCCTATGTTCATAGCCGTTCACAGGGGGGGCAGGCAATCCCAAGCGTGACGAAAGCCCTTTGGTTGCGCAACCCGCCGCCGTGTCGGATCTGACCGCGCGCCGGAGCTGTCAGACCTGCCTGCGCCTGGCCTGGATCGCCGCGCGCGAACGACGGTCAGGCAGCGTCCAGTTCCCCGCCCAGTGCGATAACCAACTGCTGCGCGCGGCGTCGCAGAACCTGCGTGACATCCGGACCGCTGAGCAGGTCGTTCAGCAGGGCCAGCGCACCCTCGGTATCGCCTTCGCCCGCCCGTAGCAGCGCCATCTGTTCCAGCGCCAGCGGACGGAAGGCCTGCCCGGCCTGCGCCAGACCGCCCAATGCGGCCTCACGCTCGGCCAGGGGCAGGGCATCGCCCGCCACGATCACGCGCTTCAGGGTGGCAAGCTGCCGGTAGCTCAAGGGCAGAGCCTCGTTTTGCGCAACTGCCTCGAGGGCGGCCAGCGTGGCGTCGCGATCTTCGAGCGCCAGTGTTTCGGAGGCGATCAGGAGATTCAGCACGCCTTGCTGCACCGGATTACCGTTTACATCGCGCAGCCCTTCAAGGCGGGCATCGGAGGGATCAGCCTCAATCGCGGAAAGCACGCTGTCGCCGAACGCCTCGGCGCTGGCGCGCGCCTGCGCTTTTTGCCATTCGTAGTACGCGGCGCCGCCCACGACCATCAGCACCAGTACGACTGCGATCCAGCCATACTTCCGCATCAGGCCGAACATTTTGTCGCGGCGCAGTTCTTCGCTGACTTCGTCGATAAAACCGTCCGAATTGCTCACGCCTTCTCCCCTTTTTAATCCATCGCCGTCATACCGCGAAGACCGGCAGATTGCCAAGCCCTGTCGCGTCCCCGCCAGTATTTCCCCCATTCCGGGCCACACCCGGGGCCCGGATGCCGCAGTTGCGCAGTCCTTGCTTGTGGCAAATGTGCGATGGGGGTAATCTGAACGGGTTAGTTCAGCGTATTTATGAGGTCGCAACGATTGCGGCCTGCCTTTCAGAAAGCCACCGCACCATCATGCGTATTGTCCCCTTGATTACCGCCCTGACCATTACGGGATCGCTCTACCTTCTGGTGATGGAGCGGGAGGCATTGCTGGCCTTCGCTTCTACCGCCACCGCCGAAGATACGCCCGGCGACGCGGCAGCGGTGACTGCGGATGCCACAGGGACTGAGGCACCGCCAAGGGTTGCCGTTGTGGCGCAGCGCACCACCGCGTCAGAGGTTGAGAATACCGTGCTGCTGCGCGGCAGGACCGAAGCTGCCCGGCAGGTGGAGATCCGCGCCGAAACCGGGGGGCTGATCGCCTCGACGCCGCTGCGGCGCGGCAGCCATGTGACCGCAGGCGACCCGCTGTGCGTGCTGTCACCCGGCACAAGGCAAGCTGCACTGGCCGAGGCCGAGGCCCGGCTGGCAGAGGCGGAAATCAACTTCAACGCCGCGCAGCGGCTATCTGAAGGCGGTTTTGCGTCGCAGACCCGTGCTGCTTCGGCCCGGGCCACGCTGCAAGGCGCGCAGGCCGGGGTGGAGGCCGCGACACAGGAACTCAACCGCCTGACCATGGTCGCGCCTTTCGACGGTCTGCTGGAAACGGATACCGCCGAATTGGGCGCCCTGCTGCAACCCGGCGGGCTGTGCGCCACACTGATCCAGCTGGACCCGATGAAACTGGTGGGCTTTGTCCCCGAAACGCAGGTTGACCGGATCGAGATCGGCACAACCGCAGGCGCGCGCCTGTCGGGCGGGCGCGACGTTCTGGGGCGGGTCAGCTTCCTGTCACGGTCGGCCGATCCCGCGACCCGGACTTTTCGGGTCGAAGTGACCGTGCCGAATGCCGACATGAGCATCCGCGACGGCCAAAGCGCCGACATGATGATCAGCGCAACGGGTGATATGGCGCATCTGATCCCCGGCTCGGCGCTGACGCTGAACAACGAGGGACAACTGGGCCTCCGGCTGTTGGATGACGACGACATCGTGACCTTTACCACGGTGCAGGTGATCCGCGACACGGCCAACGGCGTGTGGGTCGGCGGGTTACCGGATGAGGCCACCGTGATCGTGCTGGGGCAGGAATATGTCAGCGAAGGCGTGCAGGTGGATGTCACCTATCGCGGCAATGACGCGGCCGAAGGTCTGGGCCAATGAACGGCATCATCGACTGGGCTGCGACCCATGCCCGGATGGTCATCGCCTTCATCACCGTGACCCTGCTGGCGGGCGCCTTCGCCTATACCGGACTGCCGAAGGAAGGTGAGCCGGATATCGAAATCCCGGCGCTGTTCATCTCGGTCCCCTTCCCCGGAATTTCCGCCAGTGACAGCGAAAGCCTGCTGGTCGAGCCGATGGAACAGGAAATGTCCGGCATCGACGGGCTGAAAACCATGAGCGCGACCGCCTCGGAGGGCTTTGCCGGGCTGGTGCTGGAGTTCGAATTCGGCTGGGACAAGAATTCCACCATCGCCGATGTCCGCGACCGGATGAGCCGGGCCGAAGGGAAATTCCCGTCAGGTTTCCAGAGCTATTCGATTGACGAGATCAACTTTTCCCAATTTCCGATCATCATCGTCGCCATCTCGGGCGACGTGCCCGAACGCACCCTGCTGCGCGCCGCGCAAAGCCTGCAAGGCCGGATCGAGGGGATCGAGGCCGTGCTCGAAGCCTCGATCGCGGGCAGCCGCGATGAGATGCTGGAAGTGCTGATCGACCCGCTGCGGCTGGAAGCCTACAATGTCACGGCGGGCGAGTTGATCAATGTCATCACGCGCAACAACCAGTTGGTCGCGGCGGGCGATATTGAAACTGACGCGGGCGCCTTTGCCGTCACGGTCCCTGCCACGTTCAGCACCCCGCAAGATGTCTATGACCTGCCAATCAAGGTGAACGGCGACAGCGTCGTAACGCTGAGCGATCTGGCCGAGATCCGCCTGACTTTCGAGGACCGGCAGGGCACCGCGCGTTTCAACGGCGAAACCACGTTGGCCATTCAGGTGGTCAAGCGCAAGGGCTTCAACCTGATCGACACCGCGGCCACCGTGCGCGCCGCGGTCGAGGCAGAGCGCGCCACCTGGCCGCCGGAATTGCAGGCCGCAGTGCGCACCACGCCCGCGCTCGACAACTCTTTCCAGGTGGAAGGTATGGTCGCACAACTGGAGGGCTCTGTCCTGACCGCCGTAGCGCTGGTGATGATCGTGGTGCTGGGCGCACTTGGCACACGATCAGCCATGCTGGTGGGCTTTGCGGTGCCCACATCTTTCCTGTTGTGTTTCATCTTGCTGGGGCTGATGGGCGTCGCGGTGTCGAACATCGTGATGTTCGGCCTGATCTTGTCGGTGGGCATGCTGGTCGATGGTGCGGTTGTGGTGACCGAGTACGCCGACAACCGGCTGGCCGAGGGTGACGGCCCGATGCAGGCCTATACCTCGGCGGCCAAGCGCATGTTCTGGCCTGTGGTCGCCTCGACCGGCACAACGCTCTGCGCGTTCCTGCCGATGCTGTTCTGGCCCGGCGTGGCGGGAGAGTTCATGGGGATGCTGCCGGTCACGTTGATCTTCGTGCTGAGCGCTTCGCTGATCGTGGCGCTGGTGTTCCTGCCGGTGATGGGCGGCGTGACCGGACGCATCGCGCGGAGCTTCGCGCGGGCCTCCACCGCGCTGCGCCGTCTGCCGCTGATCGTGCGGCTGCTGTTGGTGGTCGGGGCACTTGGGGCATTGTTCGCAGGCGCGATGCAGACGCTGAACCCGGCGTATCTGCTTCCCCCCACCCTGCCGCTGAGCGGGATCTACGCCTTCGCCCCCGGGCTTTTGATCATGACATTCGCGGCAATGGCGGCCTCCATCACTCTGGGTTCGGTCGCGCGGCAATCCGCGCCCCGGTCCATCCGCGCAGGCCACCGCCGCAGCCCCATCGGTTGGGTGATGAAGCTGATCGTCGGCAACCCGATCATGCCGATCGTGACCGTGGTAGCAGTGGTTGCCTTCGTCATTGCGGTCTTCGGCTACTTTGGCGAAAATAATCGGGGCGTGGAATTCTTCGTAGAAACCGAGCCAGAGCAAGGCGTAGTCTTCGTGCGGGCTCGCGGAAACCTATCATTGTCCGAGAAAGACGCGTTGGTGCGTCAGGCTGAACTGGTCACGCTGGAACAAGAAGGGATCGAGGCGGTATTTTCCTTCGCGGGGCGCGGCGGGTTGAACCAGAACACCGCAGGCGCGCAATCGCCGCTGGACACGGTCGGTCAGATCCAGTTCGAACTGTCGAACTGGCAAAAACGCATCGACGCGCCCGACCTGACCGGCAGCCGGATCATCGAGAAACTTCAGGCCGACCTGAGCCGCCTTCCGGGCATGAAAACCGAAGTATTGGTGCAGACCGGCGGACCTGCGGGGGCGAAACCCGTGCATCTGCGGCTCATGGGCGACAATTTCGACGATCTGGGCGCAGCGGTTGAAACCGTTCTGACCCGTTTCAACCAGACCCCCGGGCTGATCGACATCGAAGACACGCGGCCCGTTCCCGGAATCGACTGGCGTATCAATGTCGATACCGCCGTGGCCGGACGCTATGGCGCTGATGTGGCGACGGTGGGCGGCATGGTGCAGTTGATCACGCGCGGCATCTTGCTGGATACGATGCAGGTCGATACCTCGGACGACGAAATCGAAATCCGGGTGCGGTTGCCCGAGGAGGACCGCCTGCTGTCCACGCTGGACACGCTGCGGGTGCAAACCAACGCGGGCCTGATCCCGCTGTCGAATTTCATCACCCGCGAACCCGTGGCCCGGCGCGGGCAGATCGACCGGGTGGACGAGCGACGGTATCTCGACGTGAAAGCCGACGTCGCCCCTGACCTCGTGAAGCTGGTCACCCCTGCGGATGAGGTGCGCAACGTCGTGCCGCGCCGCCTGACCGAGGTGGCGGCGCATGCCGAGGGCTCGGTCCAGCGTATCGCTGCGCAGGACATTCAGACGCAGGTGGAACAAGGCGCGCTGCGCATCGTCCCCGTGAATGCGAATGAGCGGATCGAGGTGCTGACGCAATGGCTGCAAGCAGGCGACCGCCTACCCAGCGGGATTGACTGGGAATGGACCGGCGAGCAACAGGACCAGGAAGAAAGCACAGCCTTCCTCAGCATGGCTTTTGCGGGCGCGCTGGCGCTTATGTTCCTGATCCTGCTGGCGCAGTTCAACAGCTTCTACAACGCCGCGCTGGTGCTGCTGGCGGTTGTGCTGTCCACCGCCGGGGTGCTCATCGGCATGCTGGTGATGGATCAGACATTCTCGATCATCATGACGGGCACGGGCATCGTCGCGCTGGCAGGCATCGTCGTGAATAACAATATTGTGCTGATCGACACCTATCAGCAATATGAGAAGATCATGCCCCGCATCGAGGCGATCATCCGCACGGTAGAGGCGCGGATCAGACCCGTGCTGATGACCACCAGCACCACCATGGCTGGGCTGACGCCCATGATGTTCGGCCTGTCCATCGACTTTTTCGGCGGTGGCTATTCGATCGACAGCCCCACGGCATTGTGGTGGAAGCAACTCGCCACCGCAGTGGTTTTCGGGCTGGGCATCGCGACCTTCCTGACGCTGCTGTTCACGCCAGCTTTGCTGGCGCTGCGAGTCTGGGTCTCAGCCGGGGCGTATCGGTCGGCGCTGGGGCTGGGCTGGGTCTTTTCGGGCAAAGGCAGCGCAGCGCGCCGCGACCGGGTGCTGGAGAAACAGGCCCGCAAATTGCGTGGTGCCGAAATCATCTGGGACGAACCGGCCCCGGTGGCGGAAGCCGATATCGCGGAGCCGGAGTTCGACCTGCACCCCCGCGCCACCCCGCTGCGCGCGGCTGAATAGAAAAATGCCCGCCGGGGCGGGCATTCGGGCGCGGATTGGTTCAGAGCGAGTTGCGTTCACTCCAGTTAACACGCCACGCATTATGCTTTTTTTCGCATGTCCGCTGTGCGAAAAGCATGTTTGCACCTGGGCCCGACATGGCCGGGAAGTGCCTCAGCTGGTTTCCTCGATCACGATCAGGTCGCGTTCTGCTGCGTCCCGCGCGTGGTCGAGGGCGGCCTGATAAGCATCCGAATTGTAACAAGCAACCGCATCCTCAAGCGACGGGAAGCGCGCCACAACATTGCGCTTGCGATCACGGCCTTCGAGTTGAACGTAGCGCCCCCCACGGGCCAGGAAGACCCCGCCGAACGCGGCAATCGCGGGCCCGGCAAGCGCTGCATACTTCGCGTAGGCATCAGCATCCGTTACATTGACATTGGCAATCCAAAGGGCTGTCATTCGGTATCTCCCATTCCATCCACGATAACGAGATCGCGCAGGCTGCTTTGCTGCGCGACAGGCAAGATCGCCTGATAGGCGTCAGAGGCGTACCATGCCTCTGCACTGACGCGGTCGGAAAACTCGATGACCACAACGCGGCTCGGCCCCTCCCCCTCCAACTGCGTCAGCGCGCCGCCCTTCACCAAGAACCGCCCGCCCGCCTTTTCGGCCAATGCGACGGTCTGGGCGGCATAGGTCATGTAGACCTCTGGATCGGTAACCGCGATCCGAGCGATGATATAGGCGCTCATGCCAGCGCCGCGATGACAGCTTCGGCCGCCTTCAACGCGTCGGGCGCCTTCGCCGCATCCGCGCCGCCACCCTGAGCCATGTCGGCGCGCCCACCGCCGCCCTTCCCGCCCATGGCTGCAGTCGCTGCGCGCACCAGATCAACCGCAGAGACGCGACCCGTCAGGTCAGCCGTCACACCCGCGGCCACGGCCGGTTTGCCGCCGCCATCAGCGACCAAAACCACGACGCCCGAGCCAAGCTTTGCTTTCATCTCGTCAATCATCGGCGGAAGATCCTTGCCGCTAACCCCACTCAGCACCTGGGCAACCAGCTTGATCCCGGCAACCTCGCGCACGTCAGCGCTGCCATCGCCGCCGCCCAACGCCAGTTCCCGTTTCAACTGCGCCACCTCGTTTTGCAGGGCGCGTCGTTCATCCATAAGGGATTTCACCCGCGCGCCAAGCTCTGCCGGTTGCGCGCGGAGCAGGGCCGCAACCTCGGCTACCGCGGCAGATTGGCTGTTCAGATGCGCCAGCGCGCCCGTCCCGGTCAGCGCCTCGATCCGCCGCACCCCAGCGCTGGAGGCACTGTCCCCGGTGATGACGCACAGCCCGATATCGCCGGTCTGCTGCACATGGGTGCCACCACAAAGCTCCAGGCTATAGGTGCGCGCATCGGCGCCCTTGCCCGACCCCTCCTGCGTGCCCATAGACACCACACGCACCTCATCGCCGTATTTCTCGCCGAACAAGGCCTGCGCGCCGATGGCTCGGGCGTCGTCGGGGGTCATGATCCGCGTGCTGACACGAGAATTCTGCCGGATGAAAGCGTTCACATCATCCTCGATCTGCCGAAGCTCCGCCGGGCTGAGGGCCGCACCATGGCTGAAATCGAATCGCAGGCGGTCCGGCGCATTCAGCGAACCACGCTGCGCCACATGGTCGCCCAACGTGGTGCGCAGCGCCTCATGCAGCAGATGCGTGGCCGAATGATTTGCCCGGATCGCGCTGCGGCGCGCGTGATCGACGACCAACTCTGCGCCTTGGCCGGGCGTGATGCTGCCCTGCGTAACCTCAGCGAAATGAATGAAAACGCCCTGCGCTTTTCGGGTGTCTGTGATCCGCGCCGCGCCGGTGGCCGTGCGGATTGTGCCAGCATCGCCGACCTGCCCGCCGGATTCTGCATAGAAGGGCGTCTGGTTCACGACGATCTGCACCGCAGCGCTCTGCTGCGCGGCCGAGATTGACGCCCCATCGCGCACCAGCGCCAGCACCTGCGCCTCAGCGCGTTCTGTATCATAGCCCAGGAATTCGGTCGGCCCGTGTTCTTCGGCCAGGTCAAACCAGACCGCCGCCTCGCTGGTGTCGCCCGACCCGGACCAAGCCGCGCGCGCCTTGGCCTTCTGATCGGCCATCGCCGCGTCGAAGCCTGCGGTATCCACTGCACGACCCTTTTCGCGCAAGGCATCTTGCGTCAGGTCCAGCGGAAAACCGAAGGTGTCATAGAGCTTGAACGCCGCCGCGCCGGGCAGATCCGCGCCATCAGGCAGGTGCGACAGCTCATCCTCCAACAGGCGCAACCCGCGGTCGAGGGTCTGGCGGAATCGGGTCTCTTCCAGCCGGAGCGTTTCGGTAATCAGTGCCTCGGCGGCTTGCAATTCGGTGTAATGCCCGCCCATCTGGCGCACGAGGGCCGGGACCAGCCGGTGCATCAGCGGATCGCCGGCCCCCAATTGATGCGCATGTCGCATGGCGCGCCGCATGATGCGCCGCAGGACATAGCCGCGCCCTTCGTTCGACGGCATCACCCCATCTGCGATCAGGAAAGAGGTCGAGCGCAAATGGTCGGCGATCACCCGGTGGTGCATCTTGCCAGGGCCGTCAGGGTCAACGCTGGTCGCATGCGCGCTGGCCTCGATCAGCGCGCGCATCACGTCGGTATCATAATTGTCATGCTTGCCCTGCAACAGCGCCCCGATCCGCTCCAGCCCCATTCCAGTGTCGATCGACTGGTTCGGCAGCGGCGTCATCGACCCGTCGGGGTGCTGTTCATTCTGCATGAACACGACATTCCAGATCTCGATGAAGCGGTCACCGTCTTCCTCGGCGCTGCCGGGCGGACCACCCCAGATATGGTCGCCATGGTCGTAAAAAATCTCGGTGCAGGGACCGCAGGGGCCGGTCGGCCCCATGCGCCAGAAATTGTCATCACTGGCGATCCGGATGATCCGGTCTTCGGGCACGCCGATCTTCTTCCACAGCGCGAAAGCCTCTTCATCGGTATGGTAAACCGTGGTCAGGAGACGGGATTTGTCGATGCCAAAGTCTTTGGTCAGCAACTCCCATGCAAAGGGGATCGCCTCGGCCTTGAAATAATCGCCAAAGCTGAAATTTCCCAGCATCTCGAAGAAGGTATGGTGGCGTGCGGTATAGCCCACATTGTCGAGGTCATTGTGCTTACCACCGGCGCGCACGCATTTCTGGGCCGTGGTGGCACGGCTGTAATCCCGATGTTCCACCCCGGTGAACAGGTTCTTGAACTGCACCATGCCCGAATTTGCGAACATCAGGGTCGGATCGTTGCGGGGGACAAGCGGCGAACTGTCGACGACCTCATGCCCCTGCCGGGCGAAGTAATCGAGGAAGGTGGACCGGATATCGTTCAGACTTGCCATGAAGGGGGCCTTTGCGCTCTGCGTCGACTAAGTTGTGTCTGCGGGTTTAGCGGGGCGCGGGGGGCCTGTCCACACCCCGGGGGAGGCGCGGCGCGGCCGACCCATGGAAAAAGGCCGCACGATCCGTGCGGCCCCATTGATCGTTCAGCATCGGCGCATCGCTATTCCATGACGCTGGAATCATCCTCGGTGATGGCCATCTGGAAATCCAGGCCATTTGCTGCGCGGATCTTATCCTCAATCTCGGTAGCGATCGTCGGGTTGGACTTCAGGTAAAGCTTGGCATTCTCACGCCCCTGCCCGATCCGCTCATCCCCATAGGAATACCACGAACCGGATTTTTCAACCACGCCGGCCTTCACACCGAGGTCAATGATCTCACCCGTCTTCGAGATACCCTCGCCGTACATGATGTCGAATTCCACCTGTTTGAATGGCGGCGCGACCTTGTTTTTTACCACCTTTACCCGGGTCGAGTTGCCCACGATCTCATCGCGGTCCTTGATCGAGCCAATGCGCCGGATATCGAGGCGGACACTGGCGTAGAACTTCAGCGCGTTGCCGCCGGTCGTGGTTTCCGGCGAGCCGAACATCACGCCGATCTTCATGCGGATCTGGTTGATGAAAATCACCATGCAGTTCGACCGAGAGATCGACCCAGTCAGCTTGCGCATGGCCTGGCTCATCAATCGGGCATGAACACCGACGCTGCTGTCGCCCATGTCACCTTCAAGTTCCGACTTGGGTGTCAGCGCGGCAACCGAATCGATCACCACCATGCTGACGGCGCCTGAGCGTACCAGCGTATCGACGATCTCCAATGCCTGTTCGCCGGTATCAGGCTGCGAAATCAACAGCTCTTCCAGGTTCACCCCAACCTTGCGGGCATAAAGAGGGTCCAGCGCGTGTTCGGCATCCACGAAGGCGCAGACGCCGCCCTTCTTCTGCTCTTCCGCAACGGCATGCAGCGTGAGCGTGGTCTTGCCCGAAGATTCCGGGCCATAGATCTCGATGATCCGTCCCTTCGGCAACCCGCCAATGCCAAGCGCGATGTCGAGCCCCAGCGAACCGGTCGAGGTCGATTCGATCTCGGCCACGGGGTTGTCCCCGCCCAGCCGCATGATCGACCCCTTGCCAAACTGCCGCTCAATCTGCGCCAGCGCCGAATCCAGGGCTTTTTGCTTTTCCGCTTTACGCTTGTCGGTCATATCCAGAAGGCTCGCTGTCGCCATGATTTCGTTCCTTATTCCACACCCTGCCACACGCGGCAATCACTGGTTTGTTCTCCAAGTGTTCCGTGCCAACATGCGATCAAACGCAGAACATTTCAAGGTAAATCGGCACTTTTCCAGCTTCGCGGGTCTTGGTTAAGAAATCGTTACGCCGCGCAGCAATTCGCACCCGCCGCCCTGAGGGCCGCGCAGCGGCGCTCAGGGCACATCGTGTGTGCCCGAAGGGCACTCAATTTATCAACCGGCTCAAAAAGGACAGGCGGCGCGAAAGACCATCTCTTCACCCGTTTCGGGATGTGCGACGCCAAGCATCCCGGCATGCAGCATCAGGCGCGGCCAGCCCTGCCCGGCGTCTTCAGCATACAACTGATCGCCCAGAATCGGATGCCCCAGCGCCTGCATGTGCACCCGAAGCTGATGCGTTCGCCCGGTGATCGGGGTCAGCTTCATGCGGGTATTGCCATCCTCTGGCGCCAGCACTTGCCAGGTGGTCCGTGCGGGGCGCCCGGTCTGGGCACAGACCTTGTGGCGCGGGCGGTTGGGCCAGTCGACGATCAAGGGCGCATCGACCGTACCATGCTTGCCGCGCACCGCGCCCTGCACCAGCGCCTCATAATTCTTGCGGGTCATCCGCTTCTCAAACTGCTGGCCCAGTGCGCGCTGCGCGTCGGGTGTCCGGGCGAAAACCATCACGCCCGAAGTGTCCATATCCAGCCGGTGGACCAGCAAGACCTGCGGGAACGCATCTTTCAGGCGCGCAATCAAGCAATCCGCCAAATGCGCCCCGCGCCCCGGCACCGACAGCAAGCCCGCAGGTTTGTGGACCACGATCAGGCTGGCGTCTTGATGAACGATGTCCAGCGGGGTTTGCGGGGGCGCATATACGAAGTCGATCATGGCAAGGGCCTCCCCGTTATTCTGGATGACGTGGTCTGCGCATGGCACAATCGCGCTGCCGCCGCCGACGGCCCACAGCGTCAGCGCTGATGGCACTGCGGTTGCTGCGGGTCAACGCCGCCCGGCGGCCCTGTTGCCGCCTATTGCGCCTGCGGCTGCTGGGCCTCAATCTCGCGCCAGCGCGCGACATTGCGGTTGTGCTCGGCCAATGTCTCGGCAAAGGCATGACCGCCGGTCCCATCTGCGACGAAGAAGATAAAAGGCGTTTCATCGGGGTCCAGCGCCGCTGCGATGCTGGCACGGCCGGGGTTGGCGATCGGCGTCGGCGGCAGCCCGTCAATGCGATAGGTGTTGTAGGGCGTCTCGGCATTCAGCTCGGATTGCCGGATGCCGCGCCCCAGAACGCCCTGCCCGCCGGTGATACCATAGATCACCGTCGGGTCGGTCTGAAGTCGCATACCCTGGTTGAGGCGGTTGACGAAAACACTTGCGACCTGTCGGCGCTCATCAGCAAGGCCGGTTTCCTTCTCGACGATCGAGGCGAGGATCAGCGCCTCTTCCGGGCTGCTGAGCGGCAGGCCCTCGGCGCGGCCCTCCCACATCTCGGCCAGGATGCGCGATTGCCGCGCCTGCATCTCGGCGATCAACTCGGCGCGGTCCGCCCCACGCTGCACCTCGTAGCTGTCGGGGGCAAGGGTGCCCTCGGCAGGGATCTCCGCGACCTCGCCCGCCAGAAACTCAGCCTGGTTCAGCGCATCGACCACCTGCCAGCTGGTCACACCCTCGGCCAACGTGATGCGATAGCGCAGGTCGGCCTGCTCGGTATATGTGCTGTAATCAGCGGGAGGTTCCTCGCCCGCATCAAAGCTGACAACTTCGAGGAAGCGCTGCGTCGCCGGATCCAGTTCGCGCACGATGGTATCCGCGCGCGCGATCCCGACGCGATAGAGCACTTCACTGCCGCAGGTCGAGGCCCCGCCCCGCGTCACCACATCGAGGATCTCATCCATCGAAGCAGCAGCGGGCAGCAGGTACGACCCAAAGCGCAACTGATTGGCCCGTTCGGTATACTGCGCGCCCATCCGGAAGATCGACGGATGCGCCAATGCGCCCTGATCCTCCAATGATCGGGTGACCGCGCGCAGCGTCGCACCGGGTTCAATCCGCAGGCAAATCGCCTCTTGCAGCGGCCCGGCGGTGCTGAACTCTTGCTTGCCCCATGCGATCACGCCTCCAAGCCCGATCAACAGCACGATCATCAGGGTCAGCGCATTGGCGACGATATGTCGGATCATGTAGCTTCTACCCGCCCCAGAACGAGGCTCGCGTTAGTACCGCCAAAGCCGAAGGAGTTCGACAACGCCACGTCTATCCTGCGCTTGCGGGCCGCATTCGGCGCCAGATCCAGCCGCGATGCCACGGCGGGCGTGTCAAGGTTCAGCGTCGGTGGCGCGATCTGGTCGCGGATGGCGAGAATGCAGAAAATCGCCTCAACAGCGCCCGCTGCGCCCAGCAAGTGCCCGATGGAAGATTTGGTCGACGACATCGTGGCATGATCGGCGGAATCGCCCAACAGACGTTCGACCGCCGCCAGTTCAATCACATCCGCCATGGTCGAGGTACCATGCGCGTTGATGTAGTCGATCTTCGCCGCGGGCAAGCCTGCGCGCGCCAATGCGGCCGACATCGAGCGGAAGGCGCCGTCGCCATCCTCAGCCGGGGCGGTGATGTGATAGGCATCGCCCGACATGCCATAGCCCAGCACCTCAGCATAAATTTTTGCACCACGTGCCTTCGCATGCTCGTATTCTTCCAGTACGACGACGCCTGCGCCCTCGCCCATCACGAAGCCGTCGCGGTCGGCGTCATAGGGGCGGCTGGCACGGGTGGGATCGTCGGCGCGCTTGGTGGACAGTGCCTTACAGGCATTGAAACCGGCGATACCGATTTCCGAGATCGGGCTTTCCGCGCCACCTGCGACCATCACATCAGCATCGCCCCACTGGATCAGCCGCGCAGCGTCGCCAATGGCATGTGCGCCGGTTGAACACGCGGTGACTACCGCATGATTTGGCCCGCGAAACCCGAAGCGGATGCTGACCTGACCTGAGATCAGGTTGATCAGCGCACCGGGGATGAAGAACGGTGATACACGTTTGGGCCCGCGCTCCTTGAGCAAAACTGCCGTGTCGGCGATGCTTGACAGGCCGCCGATGCCCGAGCCGATCATAACGCCGGTCCGGTTACGCCCCTCGGTATCCTGCGGCTCCCAGCCAGCATCCTTTACCGCCTGGATGGCCGCCGCAATCCCGTACAGGATGAAGTCATCCACCTTGCGGCGGTCCTTCGGCTCCATCCAGTCATCGGAGTTGAACGTGCCGTCCGACCCGTCGCCCAGCGGGATTTCACAGGCATAGGTCGTCGCCAGATGGCTTGCATCAAAGCGCCGGATCGTGTCGGCACCGGACTTCCCGTCCAGAAGACGCGCCCAGGTCGCTTCGACCCCACAAGCAAGGGGGCTGACCATTCCAAGCCCGGTAACCACTACGCGCCGCATCCCGACACTCCTGTTCTGATCGTATACTGCCGGATCTGATACCGTGGATTGCGACACAGGAAAAGCCCCGACCCGGACCGACCGGCAAAACAGCGGACCTCTGCCATAGGCTGGGGCGATCAAATTGCGGTGCCCAAAATGAAAACGGCACCCCAAAAGGGTGCCGCCTTCGGAAAACAACATGCCGCGCCAGATGGGAATCGGGCACAAAAATCGTCCATCGCCGTGTCGGCAAAACCATCAGCGCCGACTTATTGGTGGCAATCCACCCGTCAGCGGCCAGACAGCCCCCGTGATGACGGGTTACTGCGCTTCGGTGATGAACTTGACCGCATCGCCGAAGGTCTGGATGTTTTCGGCGGCATCGTCGGGGATCTCGATCCCGAATTCTTCCTCGAACGCCATGACCAGTTCCACGGTGTCAAGGCTGTCAGCGCCCAGATCGTCGATGAAAGATGCACCTTCGGTGATCTTGTCTTCTTCAACGCCCAGATGCTCAACCACGATTTTCTTCACGCGATTAGCGATATCGCTCATGTCTTTTCCTCGTCTCATTTCGGCGGGAAAGCCCGCGCTTTGAATGTCCTTCGCCCCATATGGGCGTACCCGGGGTGATGCACAAGCCTGTCGCACGCATTCCCCAACGACCAGCGCGGGCACCTGCCCCCGGCTCAATCTGCGCCGCCTATAGCATATGGCGCGGCGATGGCAAACGCTTTGTGCGCTGACGCTTCACAGCATCGCCAGCCCGCCGTTAACGTGCAGCGTGGCACCGGTCACATAGCCCGCCGACGGGCTGGCCAGGTACAGCACGGCCGCTGCAATCTCATCCGCTTCGCCCATGCGACCAGCGGGCACCTGCACAAGCAGCTTCGCCTTCTGGTCGTCGGTCAGCTTGTCCGTCATGGGTGTCGTGATGAACCCCGGGGCCACACAATTGACGGTGATGCCACGGCTTGCGACCTCATGGGCGAGGGATTTCGACATGCCGACCATACCGGCCTTTGCCGCAGCGTAGTTCGCCTGCCCGGGGTTGCCGGTGGCCCCCACCACTGACGAGATGTTGACCACCCGGCCCCAACGCGCCTTCATCATTCCGCGCACCACGCCCCGGCACAACCGCATTGTGGCGGTCAGATTGACATCGAGCACCGCGCTCCAGTCATCATCCGACATCCGCATGAACAGGTTGTCGCGGGTGATCCCAGCGTTGTTGACCAAGATATCAACCCCGCCCATGGCCGCGATGGCCGCTTTGGGCAGCGCCTCGACCGCCTCTTGATCCGACAGGTCGCAAGGCAGCACATGGGCGCGGCTGCCAAGGTCGTCGGCGAGAGCCTGCAACGGGCCGGTCCGTGTCCCCGACAATGCCACCGTGGCCCCCGCGCCATGCAGAGCGCGCGCGATCGCCGCGCCGATTCCGCCGGATGCGCCGGTAACCAGCGCGGATTTACCTGTCAGATCGAACATTCACCCTCCGGATATGTACTGTAATGCACGGAAATCGTACCGCGTTGCCCTGTCCTAACAGCCCTTTCAGCGCGCGACCATATGTAACAACCGATCTTGGCCATATGGGTAAGCGCATGATTATCGGCGCAGGCCCAGCAAGAAGTTAATAATTAGTTAACGGCGCTGCGGCACAGGTCGGCCCTGAAAAAACTGGCCATTTTCTGGCAGAATGCTGCTTGACCTACAAAGAGCCTTGGCAAAAGTGCTTTCCGGGGGGTGGACGGGGCCTGAATCCACGCGGATGATGCCTCGAAGAATCATCCCGAAGGACTGCGCATGCCCCGGCATCAGATCATCAACCTCTTTGAGGCAGGCATTCTGGCTGCCGATCCGTCCCGTGGCGTGGCGCAGGCGTTGCGGACCGATCCGGTTCGGCTGTCTGCGGGCGGCCGTTTGTTCGTGTTGGCCGTGGGCAAGGCTGCAGCACGCATGATGCGCGCCGCCCTGCCACTGGTGCCCGCCCCGGCAAAGGCGCTGGTCGTCACGAATTATGAGAATGCCGCGCCGGTTTCAGGCGCTGAAGTGCTGGCCGCAGGTCATCCCGTCCCCGATGAGGCGGGCCTGGCCGCAGGTCAGGCGGTGATGCGGATGCTGGCCGAAGCGGGCCCGGACGATCAAGTCCTCGCGCTGATCTCGGGCGGCGGGTCGGCCCTGTTGCCCGCGCCGACTCCGCCGCTGACCCTGGAAGACAAGGCTGCGCTAAGCCGGCTGCTACTGGGCGCCGGGCTGGATATCGTGGCGATGAACAGCGTGCGGCAACACTTGTCAGAGTTGAAGGGTGGCGGGCTGTTGCGGCAGGCAGCGCCTGCGCAGGTCCGGGCGTTGATCTTGTCGGATGTTATCGGCGACGATCTGCGGGCCATCGCCTCGGGCATGACGGCGGAACCGCTGCTATCGCGGGACGCTGCGGTCGCGCTGCTGAAAACTGCAGAACTATGGACGAAACTGCCCCCGAGTGTGCGCGATGCCCTTGCGCAGCCCCAGACCCAGGAGCCGCTGCCCAAGGTCCGCAACCAGCTGATCGGGTCGAACCGCATGTCGCTCGATGCGATGAAGGCCGTCTGGCCCGATGCGGTCATCCTCAGCGATGCGCTGACCGGCGATGTCGCCGCCGCCGCCGCGCAGATCATCGCGCATGCGCGCACTGCCGGGCCTGCTCCGCTAATGGCGCTGTTTGGTGGCGAAACGACGGTAAACCTGAAGGGCACCGGCATGGGAGGACGCAATCAGGAACTGGCCTTGCGCGTTGCCATGGGGCTCGACGGGTGGCCCCGCAAATGGCTGTTCCTGTCAGGTGGCACCGACGGACGGGACGGGCCGACCGATGCGGCAGGCGGGCTGACCGCGCCGGATACGCTGCACCGCATCCGCGCCGCAGGCGGCGACCCTGCCGCGTTGCTCGCAAACAACGACAGCTACCAGGCATTGGATCTGGCGGGCCACTTGCTGCGGACCAATGCGACGGGGACCAACGTAGCGGATCTGCAAATCCTGCTGCTGGACGCCGCGAACACTTAGCGCTGCCGCCCCGGCAAGCAGCCAGCCGCCGCGCGCCCTCAGTCGACCATGTCTTCCAGCGCTGCCAGCCAGCGCGTCAGCCGCGCCCGGTTTACGCCCATGTCGGACTGCCCGAAGCGGGCGCGGGCGAAGGCCGAGAATGTCGCGCCGTCACCCGCGCGCGACACTTTGACCGAGGTAAAATCAGGAAACCCCATCAGCGTGCTGCGCGAGATATAGGTCATGTGCCCGTCCGCAACCGAACCGGCCAGCAACTCTGCGCCGTCTTCGCGCGCGATCTGGTCGATCCGCTCGGCCAGCGCCTCGGGCGTCAGGGCGTAGATCGGCGCGATCTCATCGCCGCCGACCAGCCGAATCAGATGCGCGTTGGGCTTGGAGGGCTTTTGCACAAGTGCGGGGTCTTCATGCCAGTCAGCGGGCGCATTGGGCGAGACCCGCACAAAGAGCATCAACCCTGCCAGCCCCAGCAGTACAACAATTCCAATCAGCTTGATCATTTCTTTCCCCACAAGTTCCAGCAATACAGACACAACAGTTCCATGGCGACATGCGCCCCCATGATCGCGGTGACGCCGGTCGGATCAAAGGGCGGTGAGACCTCGACAACATCGCCCCCCTTCAGATCGATTCCCGCCAGCGCGCGCAGCATGACGGCCGCCTGATTGGCCGTGATCCCGTTCCAGACCGGCGTGCCGGTGCCCGGTGCAAAAGCGGGGTCCAGCGCATCAATATCGAAGGTCAGATATGTCGGCGCATCGCCCACGATCGCCTTCGCCCGGGCGGCAGCGGCCGCTGGCCCGTCGCGATGGACCTCAAAGGCGTCGATGACGTGGAAGCCGAGGTAGTCAGGGCATTCCGTGCGGATGCCGATCTGAACCGACCGTGCCGGGTCTACATAGCCCAGCTTCACCGCCTTGTACATCATCGTGCCATGGTCGATGCGACTAAAATCATCATCCTGCCAGAGGTCGGAATGCGCGTCGAACTGGATGACCGACATCGGCCCGAAAACCTCTGCGTAGGCGCGCAGAATCGGCAGGGTTATATAGTGATCCCCCCCCAGCGCCAGCGACCCAGCACCCGCTGCCAGAATACCGCGAACATGCGCAGTCAGCGTATCGGGGAAATCGTTGACCTTGGCATAATCGAACGCCAGATCGCCATAATCGACAATCGAGAATTCCGACAAAGGGTCGAACCCCCAGCCATAAGGCGGGTCGAAAGCCTGCAAGGCACTGGCCTCGCGGAGGGCGCGCGGTCCCAGCCGGGCACCGGTGCGGTTGGTCACGGCCTGATCGAAGGGCACGCCGGTCACCGCCAGATCTGCCCCACGCAAATCCTTTGTATAGCTGCGGCGCAGGAAGCTGGTCGCGCCGCCGAAGGTATTCTCATACGCAAGCCCGCGCCGTGATGCGCGGGTGAAGGCGGTGTCCACTTCGGTTTTTGCGTCTTCCAGTGCCATCAGCTACTCCGTATCCTGTAAATGAAATGTAGCCGCGCCAAAGCGCAGCGCCAGCCCCCGGTGCCCCGATGTCCTATCTTTATGAACCCGCCGCCTATACCCCCGATATTTGGCCGGAAAGCTACTGGCGCGCCAGTAGCCCCGCGCTGCCGCCCTGCCCCACCCTGACCGGGCCCGTGACAGCCGATGTCGCGATCATCGGCGCGGGCTATGCCGGGCTGAACGCGGCGCTGGAATTGCGGGAGCGGTTCGGCGCCGAGGTGGTGGTCCTGGACGCCGCAGCGCCCGGTTGGGGCGCATCGGGGCGCAACGGCGGGTTTTGCTGCCTTGGGGGCGCGAATTTGTCGCCTGCGCAGATCACCCGCCGTGTCGGCGCCCTCGCGGCGCCCGAATTCGACAGCTACCAGCAACGCGCGATCGACCGCGTGGCCGATAATCTGGCCCGCTATGGCATCGACGCCGACCGAGGCCCGGCCGGCGAAGTGCTGCTGGCGCATTCCGCCCGCACATGGGCTGCCATGCAGGCGCAACAGGGCGCGGACGGCGTGCAGCTTTGGGGCCGCGCGGCCCTGCGCGACGCCGGGCTGAACTGCGCCACCGCATGGGGCGGCACCTATCGGCCTGAGGGGTTTCCCCTGCACCCGCTGAAATACGCGCGCGGGCTGGCGGTGGCCGCACAGGCCGCCGGGGTCCGAATCTACGGTGACAGCCCGGTCAAGACCCTCGACCATGCCAATGGCCTGTGGAGCCTGCGGACCGGCGCGGCGCAGGTGCAGGCCCGCCGCGTACTGATCGCCACCAACGGCTACAGCGATGAACGCCTGCCCCGCTGGTTGTCACGCCGCATTCTGCCAGCCCTCTCTACCATCATCGTCACCCGCCCCTTGAGTCTCGCCGAGAGGGAAGCGCAGGGCTGGACCTCGCACTTGATGACCTACGATTCGCGCACCATGCTGCATTACTTCCGCCTTCTGCCCGACGGGCGGTTCCTGTTTGGCGCGCGCGGCGGGGTGTCGGCCCAGCCCGAGCGGCTTGCCCGCTTCACCGCCCGCGCGCGGGCCGAGTTCGAGGCGATGTTCCCCGCCTTTGCGCAGGCCGAAACCACCCATGACTGGTCCGGGCTGGTCTGTCTGACCGGGTCGATGGCGCCGTTCTGCGGTCCAGTGCCGGGGGCGGAGGGGCTGTTTGCCGCGCTTGGCTGGCACGGCAACGGCGTGGCAGCAGCGTCCGAAGGGGGCCGCCGGATTGCCCCCGCGCTGATGGGACTGCCAGACACCACGCCCGCCCTGTTCAAACGCCCGCCGCCGCGCTTTCCGCTGCCACGCAAGCTGTTGCTGCGCGCCGGCATGGCCGCAGCACTTTGGCGCGACGGCCCGCTGCGCCCTGCGCCTGAAGAGGCCTGACGTGGCGGAGGCGCACCCCGCGACTTAGGCGGGGCGTGCCTGCGCTTGTCGGCCAATCCCTGTCACGGGGGCGGCCTTTGATGATGCGGCAGCCGGTCACGGCGGGGATACAGCGCCGGTGCGTGGTGCCGAAATCAGCATTGCAGGCACACTCTGGGCGGCGAACACGCGTGCGGGCGATGAGCCCCGCCCGCGATGGGGGCGGCTTAGCCGTCTGAGGGTAATGTGGACGAACCGGCCAACGGTTCTGCTGACGATTCTGCCGCCGTGCTGGTCCCTTCTGCAGTCCCCGTCGCAGGCGGGGGGACCGCGCGCACCTCGTCTGGCCCGGGTGTCAGGCCATAGGGGGCCACTACGTTCCATACATGCGGCGGGACCATGTTCTTGACCCGCGCGGGATGGGCGCGGCGCAGGTGCAGCACTGTCTCGATCGCCTTCATCTCGACCCGGGCGCGGGCGAATTCCAGCCCGCGCGGCCCGATACGCGGCTGCAAAAAGGCCACGATGGGCCGCGCCCAGTCTGGCATCGACCGTAATGGCAACCCGCCCGCCGCACGTTCGGTATTGGCCATAAAGCCCCGGACAGCGCCCGACCGCTTGCCCTTGTCGGTCAGCGGCTTCACGGTCAACACGTCTTCCAGATGGCGCAGCATCTCGGCCCCGCGTGCGTTGCGCACGATCACCCATTGATCGCCGTCGCCGCCCATGTAGCCTACGGTGATATCTGCCAGCCGGTTGGTGTAATCCACGCAGGTCTTGCATGTCATGGGAAAGAAATCAGGCCTGAGCTTCGAGATCGGCAGTTTCAGGAACGGGACCACCCGGGCCGGTCGCCCGTCGTCGAACCGGAGCTCCACCTTGTAGTCCGCGCGAAACTCCAGATAGCTGACAGTTTCGGGCTTGGCGTCCAAGAGCGCCAGGAATTCGTGGAAGTTCTCGGTCGTGGTGTTGTCCGAACAGGGCGTGCCGATCACATAGATCCGTTCAAACCCCAGATCGCGTTCCAGCGCGCGCAAGGCATGCACCTGGCAGGGAATACCGATCAGCGCGATGCGCCGGTGGCCTGCGGCGCGCGCCGGTTCCAGCAGCGCCAGTGTGGGGCCAAAGCCCATGCGCATGCCGCGACATTGCGCAAGCGCAGCCGGGTCAGTCACGATCACCGGCAGCGGCTTCCAGCGATCGGACGGATCAGGCGCGACGGTCAGCACGGCATCGACCGCGCCGGTTTCCAGCAGCTTCGCGGCCAGCGTCGTGGTGATGCCGGTCCATTGCGCCCCGTCTGCGGGCGGCGACAGACGCGCGCGCAGCATGGTTTGGGTTACGCCAAAGAACCCCTCCTCGGGCGCGTCTGGCCGCGGGGTGCGGCCGTGTACCTGGCGTTCAAGGCCGGGATAATCCGGCTGGATGAACTGGCAGGCGCGCCCGCAATCCTTGCCATCGCCGATCCGCGATATGCCGCAATCCGTGCAAAGCCCGGGACGCGGCGCGCCACCAAAAGAGGGCGCAGTGATACCGTCGGTGGCGTGTTGCATGCTGGAGGACCTTCGGTGGGGAATACACAGACTGTCTAGCAAAGTTTACACATCGGGTCGAGGGGGATTGACGCATCGAAGCCGATACCACCGTTGTCCGGTACTGCCCGCGCATCGGATGCACGGACCGCGCGCTGCGGGCGGCGTGGTCCGGGCGCTGGCTCAGATCCGACGCGATGCTGCCTCCCCCGGCGGGGAAGGCGTTGACTTTGGGTCATGCATGGGAAAACGGGCAAGCTTCAGATTGGTCTGCACGGGCGGCGAAAAACGGCGCGTTTTCCAATCAACCCCAGACCAATCGCGGTTCGGAGTACTGACCAGAGCACCTTGCCGCCCGGCACCGGTTCAAAACGGGTTTGCAGCACCAAAGCTCAGGCGTTGCGCCGCCGTGCGCCGCGCCCGGACCGCCCCCCCGCCGCCCCGCCTGCTGCTGCTGCGGCCGAAGCTTCGGCAAAGCTTGCGCCTTCCTTGACGGCATCGAGCACGCGCGAAAAGCGGATCCATTCGGCCCCGTTCGCATCGTGGTTCATCAAGAAGTTGGCGGCGCGGATCGCCTCCATCTCGACCGAACGTACGGGGTTCATGATCGCGCTGGTCATGCCCGCGCCGATGGCCATGGGCAGGAAAGCTGCGTTGATACCGTGCCGGTGCGGCAACCCGAACGAGATGTTCGACGCCCCGCAGGTGGTGTTTACCCCCAGTTCATCGCGCAACCGCCGTACCAGCGTGAACACCTGCTGCCCTGCCGAAGACATGGCGCCGATCGGCATCACCAGTGGATCGACCACGATATCATGCGCGGGAATGCCGAAATCCGCTGCACGCTCGACAATCTTTTTGGCCACGGCGAACCGCACATCGGGATCTTCAGAAATGCCGGTGTCGTCGTTCGAGATCGCCACCACCGGCACGTTGTATTTCTTGACCAGCGGCAGCACCAGTTCCAGACGCTCTTCCTCACCCGTTACCGAGTTCAGGAGGGGGCGTCCATTGGCCGCTTTCAGCCCCTCTTCCAGCGCGCCGGGCACGGAACTGTCGATGCACAGCGGCGTGTCGGTGATCGCCTGAATGCGCAAGATCAGCTCGCGCATCAGCGGCGGCTCAACGAAGTTGTTGTCGGCATAGCGCGGATCTTCGGCCATTTTGTTGGTAAACACCGCACCCGAGTTCACGTCCAGCACCATTGCCCCGCAGGCCACCTGTTCCAGCGCATCACGCTCTACCGTGCTGAAATCCCCGGCCTCCAGCTCGGCGGCCAGTTTCTTGCGCCCGGTCGGGTTGATACGCTCGCCGATCACGCAGAACGGCTCATCAAAACCGATGACAACGGTTTTGGTCTTCGACTCGATCACGGTGCGGGTCATGGCAGTGGGTTCCTATCGGTTGGCAGCCCCGGGCGCGCCATGATCAGCGGCCCATCGGGCATTGGGGACGATCCCGCCCAGCGGGAAGAAATGCAGGGACTGGACCCCGAAATCCGGGTGTCGCGCCTTATGCGCGGCCAGATCGCGGACCAGTTGCGTCGGTTCAAACGGTGTCAGCAGCTTGGTCACATCCTTCGCGCGCTTTTGCAACACCCGCAGCGACGGGCCTACACCGCAGGCAATCGCGAATTTCAGCATCGTTTGCAGCTTTGCGGGCCCGGCTATGCCCAGGTGAATCGGCAGCGTGATGCCTTCGGCTGCCAGCCGGTCGGCCCAGGCGATCAGGGGCGCAGCTTCGAACGCAAACTGGGTGACAATCGCCATTTCCGCGTCAGTGCGGTTGGCGAAATCCTGTTTCCAGCGCAGCGCTTCCATCACAGCGGCATCGCCGCCGTCGCGGTCAATGTCGCGGTTGCCTTCCGGGTGCCCGGCCAAATGCAGGCGGCGAAAGCCGTCGAACAGCCCTGTCTCCATCAGCTGCATGGAGGACGCGAAATCCCCTGCCGGCTGCGCGACCCCGCCGGCCAGCAGCAGCGCCTGCGTCACCCCGGCCTCGCCACGATAGCGCGCGATCAGGTCGGCCAGCGCTGCCCGGTTGCGGATCAACCGCGCGGGAATGTGCGGCATGGGCGCAAAGCCATCGGCCCGCAGGCGCGCCGCCGTCGTCACCATGTCCGCCAGCGGCGTGCCGTCGATATGGGCGATGTAGACCCGCGTGCCAACGGGCAGCAACGCGCGGAAATCGTCGATCTTCGCGGCGGTGCGCGGCATCACCTCGATCGAATAGCCCTGCAACAGCGCCTGCATCGCGCCGCTTGCCGCAGGGGTGTCAACCTGTTGACGAAAGTTCAGAAGTGCCATGGGATGCCTCAGCCTTTTGACGCGATCGCTGCCTCACGCACGGCCCTCATTGGCAATCAGCGCTTTCAGCTTCTCTGTGTCATAGGTGGCTTCCAGCCGCGCCGCCTCTGCGGCAGCGACCTCCTGATCGTCGCCTGCGACCTCTACGGGGGCGGCCTTGCGCCATTCGGCCAGATAGGCATCCGCCTCTTTCGCGCCGATCTTCATGGCGCAGCGGTCGATCGCCTGTTCGAACCGTTCGGAAAGCTGCACCTTGTGCGCCCGCCGTCCCTTGCCGACGATCACCTGCGCAGGAATATCCCGCCAGTAAACGATAGTCACCGATGCCATAATCCTGCGCCCCGCTGCTGTTTCTGCCCGCCTGATACGGGCCACCCTCATGTCCGCCCGCCGTCGCGCATTGGCGATGAACCGGCTGGGATCGGTTTTAGGCCATGGCCGCACAGGATGGCCAGCCTGCACGGGCATGCCGGGATTGAATAATTTTCATGTCCTTGATGAAACCTGACAATGCGGCGATGCTAGGTCGCAGGCGCTTGCGTCGGGGGCGGCAAGGGATTACTCTGTCATCAACTTGAAATGGAGGGCGATCTATGGCGCCCGAGCGTCCCGCAGGCGTGGGCGCGCACCCGAAACCGTCCAGACGTCGCCCCCGCGCGGCGTATAAACCGTATTCGGTCGAGCCGCCGCGCCAGACCAAGCCCGACGGGGCGGGGCTTTATGCCGCGCTCGATTTGGGTACGAACAGTTGCCGAATGCTGATCGCCCGCCCCCGCGGCGCGCAGTTTGAGGTTGTCGACAGCTTTTCCAAGGCTGTCGAACTCGGTACGGGCCTTGAGGCATTGGGCAAGCTGTCCCATGCCCCGATGGAGCGTACCGTGCAGGCACTTCGGATCTGTCGCGCCAAGCTGGACAAGCACAGCGTGCGCAGCATGCGCCTTGTCGCGACCGAGGCATGTCGTCGTGCCCGCAACGCGCGTGAGTTCATCAACAAGGTCCAGCGCGAGACTGGCCTGCGGCTGGAAATCATCCCGCCCGAGGAAGAAGCGCGGCTTGCCGTCGTGTCTTGCGCCCCGCTGGTGTCGGCGCGCACCGAGCAACTGCTGGTAATCGACATCGGTGGCGGGTCAACCGAACTGGTGTGGATCGACTTGTCCACCGTGCCCCCTGCGCGGCGTCGCCGGGCCATCATGGACATGCACCAAAGCTTCGAGGGCGCGGATGCCCCCTCAGGCGCCCGGGTCGTTGACTGGATCAGCGTGCCGCTGGGCGTGGCCACCCTGCGCGACCAGTTCGGCGATGTGCAAGACGATGCCGCCCGGTTTGCCCTGATGAGTTGGTTCTTCGAGGAACAACTGGCGGATTTCTCGCCCTACGACCACCCGCAACCGCGCGAAGGTTTTCAGATCATCGGCACGTCGGGCACGATAACCACGGTCGCCGCATCGTTCCTCGGCCTCAAACGCTATGATCGCAACAAGGTTGATGGGCTGCGCATGACCTCCGATCAGATTGATCGGGTAATCCGCGATTACCTGGCATTGGGTCCGGAGGGGCGGCGCACCGACCCACGCATCGGGCGCGAACGCCACGGGCTGATCATGTCAGGCGCGGCGATCTTGATGGCGCTGATGCGGGTCTGGCCCACCGATACCATGTCAGTGGCCGACCGGGGCCTGCGCGAAGGGCTGCTCTATGCCCAGATGAACCGCGACGGGGTGCTGGATGTCACCTGACCAAGCAAAGGACGCGACATGACCACCAACGGCAAGAACACCTCTGGGCGCGGTCAGCGCGAGTTGCGGGTGAAGGTGAAAACAGCCAAAGGGCGCCGCCTGTCCTCGACCCGCTGGCTGGAACGGCAGTTGAACGACCCCTATGTCGTCGCCGCCAAGCGTGACGGCTATCGTGGCCGCGCGGCCTACAAGATCCTCGAACTGGATGACAAATACCGCTTCCTCGTGCCCGGCGCGCGGGTGGTCGATCTTGGCTGTGCGCCAGGCGGCTGGCTGCAAATTGCGGTCAAGCGCGTAAACGCTCTGGGGGACAAACAGGGCAAACGCGTGGGCACCGTGCTGGGCGTAGACCTGCAAGAGGTCACGCCGCTGGCTGGGGCCGATGTGCATGTGCTGGACTTTCTGGCCGACGGCGCCGAAGCGCAGGTCAAGGACTGGCTGGGCGGTCAGGCCGATGTGGTGATGTCGGATATGGCGGCTTCGTCCTCAGGCCACAAGCAGACCGACCACCTGCGCATCATCGCGTTGTGTGAAGCGGCGGCCTATTTCGCCTTCGACGTGCTGGCCGAGGGCGGCACCTTCGTCGCCAAGGTGCTGGCTGGCGGGGCTGAGGGCGAGTTGCAGGCGCTGTTGAAAAAGCGCTTCAAGACCGTCGCCAACGTCAAACCCCCCGCCAGCCGCGCCGACAGTTCCGAAAAATATGTCGTGGCTTTGGGCTTTCGCGCGACTGGTGACGGCCAGCCCGATGTCGACTCGGACACGCCCGACGCGGACCCAGCCGCCCCGGAAGCCTGACCCCCGGCGGCGCGCCCCTTCCCCATGGCACGGACGCTGCCGCCCGCCAACCGGCGCAAACACCAAAGTACCCCCGCCGCGCGCCCAGCGCGGCGCCCGTGAAGGTGCAGGCCGCGCCAGCGGCCTTCCGCTGGATCGCGGGACGACCCCGCGCTTGCAGCCCTGCCGCCCCGGCGCTATGACGACCCCAAATCCCGCCAGATAAAGGTTGTCGCCCATGATCCCCCGCTATTCTCGCCCCGAAATGGTTGCCATCTGGTCGGCCGAAACCAAGTTCCGCATCTGGTATGAGATCGAGGCACATGCCTGCGACGCACAGGCCGCCCTTGGCGTCATCCCGAAGGCCAGCGCCGAAGCCGTCTGGAAGGCCAAGGATGTTACCTTCGATGTCGCCCGGATTGACGAGATCGAGGCCGTGACCAAGCATGATGTCATCGCGTTCCTGACCCACCTGGCCGAACACATCGGCGCGGAAGAGGCGCGGTTCGTACATCAGGGCATGACCAGCTCCGACGTGCTCGACACCACCTTCAACTTGCAACTGGTCCGCGCGACCGACCTGCTTCTGGCCGATATGGACCGCCTGCTGGCCGCGCTGAAGGTCCGCGCGCTGGAACACAAGGACACCGTGTGCATCGGGCGCAGCCACGGCATCCATGCCGAACCCGTCACCATGGGTTTGAAATTCGCCCGCTTCTATGCCGAACTCGACCGCGGCCGCGCACGCTTGGTCGCCGCCCGCGCCGAGATCGCTACCGGCGCGATTTCCGGCGCGGTCGGCACCTTCGCCAACATCGACCCCAGCGTCGAGGAACATGTGTGCGCCCAGCTGGGCCTGACGCCGGAACCCGTCAGCACCCAGGTCATCCCGCGCGACCGGCATGCAATGTATTTCGCCACGCTGGGCGTCATCGGCTCCAGCATCGAGAACATTGCCACCGAGATCCGCCACATGCAGCGCACCGAAGTTCTGGAAGTGGAAGAGTTCTTTTCGAAGGGCCAGAAGGGCTCGTCCGCCATGCCGCACAAGCGCAACCCGGTGCTGACCGAGAATCTGACCGGGCTGGCGCGGCTTGTGCGCATGGCCGTCGTTCCCGCTATGGAGAATGTCACCCTCTGGCACGAACGCGACATCTCGCACAGTTCGGTCGAACGCAACATCGGCCCCGACACCACCATCACGCTGGATTTCGCGCTGGCCCGCCTGACCAATGTGATCGAAAAACTGGTGATCTACCCCGACAATATGCTGGCGAACATGAACAAGTTCCGCGGCCTGATCCATTCGCAACGGGTCTTGCTGGCCCTGACGCAAAAGGGTGTATCGCGAGAGAACGCCTATACCCTGGTGCAGCGCAATGCGATGAAGGTCTGGGAACAGGGCCTCGATTTTCAAACCGAACTGCTGGGCGACCCCGAAGTGCGCGCGGCCCTGTCCGAAGCAGAGATCGCTGAAAAATTCGACCTTGGCTATCACACGAAGCATGTTGATACGATTTTTGCGCGGGTTTTCGGCCCCGCGTGAACAAAAATTGCTGAAAATGCCGGTTTTCATGTTACTTTCGTCCCCACGCAATCACAGGAGGACCGCCAATGACGTTGAAAACCACACTGGCCGCGCTGGCCTTCACCTTGCTGCCAGGCATCGCCACAGCGGCATGCTGGGGGGCAAAACAGGAAACCGCCTCAACCTGTAGCGAAAGCCAGACATGGGATGCCGCCAGCCAAAGCTGCATCGCGCCCGTCAGCAGTTGAACCACGCACCAGCATTGCGTGCATTGGCACTCTGAACAACACCGTCAAAGCCGCGCCCCCGTGCGCGGCTTTGACATTTTTGTCGGCCCCGGCTGCACAGGAGGCGATCGCGTCGCTGCAACGCCCCAACATCCCACCACGTTTGACAATGCGCGGCGCCGGGCCGCAGGCAATTGGTCGCCGCGCCGGGAATTTTCCACCACTCGCCAGCGATCGGTAAAGCCCTGTTAACCCGTTGATGGGATGGTCACCCAAGGTATGAACGCGGCATGGGGCACACAGAATGGCAACGATGGCGGACGGGGTTGGCGAAATGGGGATGCTTCTGTCCCCTGCGGGGAACAACGGGGGCATGCTGACCGCCGGGCGGTCGCAGGAACTGGCCTTGCCCTCGCATGGCCACACCATGCACCGCAGCAGCGCACAGCAGGATTACGGCCCGGCTGCGCGCGGGGCGCAACTGTCGGCAGGCACGCTGACCGGTCGGCAGAAAGCCGCGATCATTGTACGGCTCTTGATCTCCGAGGGGGCGCAACTGCCCCTGACCGATTTGCCAGAAGATCTTCAGTCAGCTCTGACCCAGCAGATGGGCCAGATGCGGCTGGTGGACCGCAATACACTGTCCTCGGTCGTGGATGAATTCTTGGAAACCCTAGATCAGGTCGGGCTGTCGTTTCCCGACGGCATCGACGGTGCCCTGTCGATGCTCGACGGGCATATAAGCGCCTCGGCCGCCAACCGGCTGCGGCGCATGTCGTGGAACTCCGCCTCGTTCGATCCATGGGAACAGATCGCCAATACGGATTTGGCCGACCTGACGCCGCTGGTCGAAGCAGAAAGTACCGAAATAGGCAGCGTGATCGTATCGAAACTTCAGGTGGCCAAGGCTGCTGCGCTGCTGGGCAGCCTGCCCGGCGACAAGGCGCGGCGGCTTGCCTGCGCCATGTCGTCAACCGCCGAAACCAGCCCCGACGTGGTTCGCCGCATCGGCATTTCGTTATTGCAGCAGCTCGGCATGCGCCCGGTCAGTGCCTTCGACAAGCCCGCAACCGCTCGGATGGGCGCCATTCTGAACGCTTCTGCGGCCGAACTGCGTGATAGCCTGCTGAAAACACTTGAGGAAACCGATGCAGCCTTTGCGCAGGGCGTGCGACGCGCAATCTTCACCTTTGCCGACATCCCCTCGCGGCTGCTGGCGCGCGAGGTTCCCCGCGTCATCCGCGATGTAGAACAGGGCGTCGCCATCCGCGCGTTCAAATACGCATTTGCCAACCCTTCGACCCCGCTCGAAACATCTGCAGAATTCCTGCTGGCGAACATGCCGCAGCGCATGGCAGGCACGATCCGAGAAGAGATCGAGACGCTGGCCATGGTCCGCGCCAAGGATGGGGAAGCCGCCATGTCCGAAATCGTGGACACGATCCGTGGGCTTGCCGATGCTGGACAGATCGCGCTGATTTCGCAGGAAGAGGAGTGAACATTCCCGCCAAGGTTGGCACCTCCCCTAATGTTCGGCGGTCTTTGCGCCGTCCGGTCGAGGCAGAGGACGTTGACCACAAACCAGAAGCGAGACGTGGGCAGGGCCGATCACCAGTTTGCGACCAAAAGCATGGCCCAAATGGGACCACACACCATTCTGCGGAAGAAAATACGCGGGTCAGCGGTGCGCCTAGACTTAGGCGCCGAGGCACGCGCCCGCAGGGAGCCGCGCAATATCCGAAGCGCGCCCTTGCTTTTGCATATTTCCAGCCGTCTGCGACGTGTGGCTCTGCTGCGCCTTGCCCGCGCGCCGGTCCGACCCGATCCGGTCCGACCCGTGAGGCATCATTCAGGCCGTGCCGCAGCCAGAACCGCGCCGAACTCACGTTCTTGCACAACCACGGCGGTCAGGTCATCCCCTTCGGCGCGAAACGCCATTTCTACCGCAACCTGTCCGTCCCATTCACCGACCGAGGTCCATTGCGTCACGACATTATGATAGGTCGCGGTACGTCCGGCATTCTCGCCAGCCTCGATCTCGACAGTGCGCTGCGGTGCGTACCGCACCAGATCAACCACCGCGCCACGGGTCAGGGGCGGGTCTGCTTCCAGCCGCAGATAGAGCATGCCATTCTCGCCCCGTCGCAGCGAAATGCTGACCCGGCGATCGGCATCGCGATGCTGCTGGATCAACTGGGCGACGCGCATCGACCGGAACCCTTCGACCTGATCGATGCCGTTGACGACCATTTGCGGCGTGTATACCGATTTGTGGTGCCAAGTCCGCGCGTAGCTCTTCTGCCGCTCGCCAAACGCAGGCACAGCAAAACTGTCTTCCCAACCGATATAATCCCAGTAATCGACGTGAAGCGCCAAGGCGATCACATCGTCGCGCCCCGCCAGCTCGGCCATCACCTCATCGGCTGGCGGACAGGAAGAGCATCCCTGCGACGTATAGAGTTCGACAAGCACAGGCTGCTGCTGCGCGGCGGCGGCAGTCGCCAAAACCGCTGCCCCAGCAGCTGCAAGCCCAAAAATCATGCGACGCATTCGCGATATCCCTTTGCCGACCTTTGGCCTGTCTTAGTCAAGCCGACGGGGGCTGACCAATCAAGGTTTTGAGAGGGTAGACACAGCGTTGTGAGCCGCTGACACAAACCCGCTGGGGCCCCTCAGGGCAAACCGCCGGATGCACCCGTCAAGGGTTCCACCCAACCGCCGTGAACAAAAAACACTGGAAGCCTATGACAACCATCCGCTGCGCGCAATGATACCCTTTTTGCACGCGCTCTGCGCTTTGTGCACAATGGTATACAGAATTCTGCACCATTCCCCTTGATAGAATCTGCCCGATCGGGCAAGAGCATCTCAGCAAAACCCCTGACATATCCCAAAGGGAGGCCAGACTGTGACCATCATCACTGGACAAGATACTGCCGGCACACGCAAAACGCTGAGCGTCGAGGGCAAAACCATTGACTATTACTCGATCCCGGCTGCCGAAGCAGCCGGATTGGGGACGTTCAGCCAGCTGCCCGCCTGCCTGAAGGTGGTGCTGGAGAACATGCTGCGGTTCGAGGATGGCAAGACGGTCACCACCGACGACATCCGCGCCTTTGGCGAATGGGCCAAACAAGGTGGCCGCAACCCGCGCGAAATCGCCTACCGTCCCGCGCGCGTGCTGATGCAAGATTTCACCGGCGTTCCCGCCGTCGTCGATCTGGCCGCGATGCGCGACGGGATCGTGGCCCTCGGCGGCGATCCGAAGAAGATCAATCCATTGAACCCTGTCGATCTGGTCATCGACCACAGCGTGATGATCGACGAATTCGGCAACCCTCGGGCGTTTCAGATGAACGTCGACCGCGAATATGAGCGGAACATGGAACGCTACACCTTCCTGAAATGGGGTCAGAAGGCGTTCAACAACTTCCGCGTGGTCCCACCCGGCACCGGCATCTGCCACCAGGTAAACCTTGAATATCTGGCGCAGACCGTCTGGACCGATACTGACCAGAACGGCAAAGAAGTCGCCTATCCCGACACTTTGGTCGGCACCGACAGCCACACCACCATGGTGAACGGTGCGGCGGTGCTGGGCTGGGGCGTCGGCGGGATCGAGGCCGAGGCCGCGATGCTGGGCCAGCCGATCTCCATGCTTATCCCCGAAGTTGTGGGCTTCAAGCTGACAGGCGCGATGCGCGAAGGCACCACCGCAACCGATCTGGTGCTGAAAGTCGTGCAAATGTTGCGCGCCAAGGGTGTCGTGGGCAAATTCGTCGAATTCTACGGCGACGGACTGGACAATGTGCCGCTCGCCGATCGCGCAACCATCGGCAACATGGCCCCCGAATATGGCGCGACCTGCGGCTTCTTCCTGATCGACGACGAAACCCTGCGCTATCTGGAACAGACGGGCCGCGACAAGGATCGCGTGGCGCTGGTGGGTGCCTATGCCAAGGCAAACGGCATGTGGCGCGACCCCGGCTACAGCCCGGTCTATACCGACACGCTGGAACTGGATATGGGCACTGTGGTCCCCGCGATCTCGGGGCCCAAACGCCCGCAGGATTTCGTGGCGCTGGATGCCGCCGCCAAGACCTTCAATGCCTATGTCAAAGGTCAGCGCGACGGCAACGACGCCAGCCAAAAGGCCGAAGTCCGCTGGGAGGGTGAGGGCGGCCAGCCAGAGCCTGCGACGATCCCGGGCGACGAAGGTCACCACAACCGTGGCTATGTCAAGACCGCCGACGGGTCTTACCAGTTGCATGACGGATCGATCGTTATCGCGTCGATCACATCATGCACCAACACCTCCAACCCCTATGTCATGATCGGCGCGGGACTGGTGGCGCGCAAGGCGCGCGCACTGGGGCTGACGCGCAAGCCATGGGTGAAAACCTCGTTGGCACCTGGGTCACAGGTGGTCAGCGCCTATCTGGAAGCGGCTGACCTTCAGGAAGATCTGGACGCCATCGGCTTCAACCTGGTGGGCTATGGCTGCACCACCTGTATCGGGAACTCTGGCCCGCTGGCCACCGAGATTTCCGAGGCGATCAACAAATACGACCTGATCGGCGTGTCGGTCCTGTCAGGCAACCGCAACTTCGAAGGCCGGATCAGCCCCGACGTGCGCGCGAACTATCTGGCCTCGCCGCCGCTGGTGGTGGCCTACGCGCTGGTCGGCGACATGAATGTCGATATCGTGACCGAGCCTTTGGGCCAGGATCAGAACGGCAACAACGTGTACCTGAAAGACATCTGGCCGACCCAGAAGGAAATCGCCGATCTGGTCGAGGCCACCGTGACGCGCGAGGCCTTCCTGTCGAAATACGCCGATGTGTTCAAGGGCGACGACAAATGGCAGGGCGTCGAGACCACTGACAGCCTGACCTATGACTGGCCCGTATCCTCGACCTATGTGCAAAACCCGCCCTATTTCCGCGACATGTCGCCCGAAGCCGGGACGATTTCGAATGTCAAAGACGCGCGGGTCCTGGCCGTTCTGGCCGACATGGTCACCACCGACCACATCAGCCCGGCGGGCAGCTTCAAGGAAACCACCCCGGCGGGCAAGTATCTGATCGACCGCCAGGTGCCGGTGCGCGAGTTCAACAGCTATGGCTCGCGCCGCGGCAACCACGAAGTGATGATGCGCGGCACATTCGCCAACATCCGCATCCGCAACGAGATGCTGGATGGCGTCGAGGGTGGCTATACCACCGGCCCCGATGGCAGCCAGATGGCGATTTTCGATGCTGCCATGGCGCATCACGCCAAGGGCACGCCATTGGTAATCTTTGCGGGCAAGGAATACGGCGCGGGCTCTTCGCGCGACTGGGCGGCAAAGGGCACGGCACTTCTGGGCGTCAAGGCGGTCATCGCGGAATCGTTCGAGCGTATTCACCGCTCCAACCTTGTCGGCATGGGCGTCATCCCGTTCGAATTCACGAATGGCGACACCCGTGCCTCGTTGGGCCTTACGGGGGACGAAACCGTCAGCATCACCGGGCTGGAGGGTGATCTGAAACCGCTGTCCGAAGTCCCGTGCGAGATCACTTTTGCCGACGGCACCGTAAAGAACATCGCCTTGAAGTGCCGCATCGATACCGCGGTCGAAAAGGAATATGTCGAGAACGGTGGCGTGCTGCACTACGTCCTGCGCAACCTGGCGAAATCGGCAGCCTGAGACATCAAAACCGCAACGCAGCCGCCCCTGTCAGCATTTGGCCGGGGCGCTGCTGCTCTACCCTGCAAGAATTGCTGTAGCGACGTTTGAACCAGTGCCCCAATGGGGAGCCTTGACACTGCTCCTTGACACTGGGCCGATGGCGTACACTTCAACCAGGAGTTCATCGCGACACCTGCATTCAGACGGCGGCACATCATGATCCAACGCGTCATCGCCCTGGCCCTGCTGGCCGCCATTCTGGGCTTCATCGTCCTGCTGGCCAGCGTGACATTCTTTGTGCGCGACCCGCTGCCCATCCTCGGCCCACGCGCCCCGGTGCAATTCGCCACGCAAGAGATCGAACCTGCAATGGGGGTGCAATTGGCGCTAGACGGCAGCTATCTGATCGAAGTTCAGGTGCAGCACCCGGGCCATGATACCGCCCCGCAGATCAGCCTGCGTCCGACCGGCGGGGCACCGATCTTGCTGGAGATACAGACCACGGGGCCGCAGAGCATCATCAGCGCCGCGCAATTGACACGCCCCGGCCGTTGGGAACTGGTCCTGCGCGACGCCACCGGTGAACCGGACGAGGTGCGGGCCTTCATTGTGCAGTAAAAAAAACCGGCACCGTCAAAACGCCGCCTGCCAGAGGTGCCGCGTCGCGCACTCACCGAGCCGGCAAGGCTACAGCGGCGCAGGCCCCGCCGGCGCCAGCCGCCCACCGTGGCGCACCATCTCGACCCGAAGCGCGTTGCCGGTGCGGTCATCCGTCTCGACATAGAGTCCCGATACCGTGGCAGCGCCCATCGCAGGCTCGAACCTTCCTTTCGACAGGCCGGTGATGAAGCGGCGCAGCGGCTCATCCTTGGCCATGCCGATCACGCTGTCATAATCGCCGCACATGCCCGCGTCAGACTGGTAGGCGGTGCCTGCGGGCAGGATCTGCGCATCGGCGGTCGGCACATGGGTATGGGTGCCAACGACAATGCTGGCGCGCCCGTCGCACCAATGGCCCATCGCCATTTTCTCGGACGTTGCCTCGCAATGCACATCCACCAACACCGCCTGGACCTGTCCGCCGCGCGGATGACTGCGCAACACCGGGTCGATGGCCGAGAACGGGTCGTCAAACGGGCGCTTCATGAAGACCTGACCCAGCACCTGCGCCACGACGATCTTACGCCCACCCGGCGCATCGAACACCCGAAATCCCCGCCCAGGGGCGGCGGTCTTGGCAAAATTCAACGGGCGGATGATGCGGGGGTCGGCCTCGGCAAAGGCCAGCATGGATTTCTGATCGAACGCATGATCGCCCAGCGTGATGCAATCGGCCCCGGCATCCAGCAGGCCCTTGGCGTGTTCCGCCGACAAACCCATGCCAGAGGTCGCATTTTCGCCGTTCACCACGACGAAATCCAGCCGCCATGCGGCACGCATCTTTGGCAGCACATCGGCCACGGCTGCGCGGCCCGAACGCCCCATTACATCGCCAAGGAATAGAATTTTCATGCCAATGGATCTACGACGAAGCTGCGATGCGGGCAATGGCAAAGGTGGCACCGGGATGCAACATTTGTGGCCCCTCTGCCCGCGTGCCCGGCCCGCGCGCGCTGCCTCAGGTGAACCAGCGCAGCCCGTCCTCGGTCGCGATCGCATCCAGCGGTTGGTCGGTCGCTTCCACCGGAACTTCGGCGCGCGCCTGCGCAGCAAAAGCCAGCCCGATCGCCAGCACCGCGCCATCTGCGCGCAGCCCTCCCAGCGTCCGGTCATAAAACCCACCGCCATAGCCCAACCGGTAGCCCTGCGCGTCAAAGGCCAGCAGCGGAACGATCAGCACCCGGGGGCGCAGCCAGTCACCCGCCGCAGGGACCGTCGCCCCGAAGGCCCCGGCAACCATCGCCGCGTCATGCGTCCAGCGGCGGAACGCCAGCGGCTGCCCCTTTCCCTGCACCACAGGCACACAGACCGGACCGCGATGCGCCGCCATGGCTGGCAACGGATCAACCTCGGACCGCATGGGCATATAGCCCGACAAGACGGCCTGCGTCAGCCCGGCGGCGCGCACGGCCTCCGTCACCGCATGACACGCCGCCGCCACCCGTGCGCCCCGGTCCGGGGCCTCAAAGGCGGCCTGCCGCGCCGCCGCAGCCTGGCGACGCACCTCGGCCTTTTGGGTTATAGGGTTGCGCGTCGGCTTGTCGCTATCGGTCATATTCTGCCCCGGGTTCTGACGATGATCCCGACCCTACTGCCCGAAAGCACGGCGCGCAAACCGCCGTTGCCGTGCAATTCGGCCACGAAGCTTTGGAAACCGCTTTTCCCGCGCACCCGCCCCGCCTAGTCTGGCGTCTGGCCGCTTCGCGCCCAAAAGGAAGGACCCTGCATGACCGATCTGTTGCTTGGCCAGACGCTGGCCTATCGCCAAAACCCGCTGATAGAGGGCGCGAATGCCGCTGTCGTCGACACAGCGGGCGGCGTGGTGATCGAGGGGGGGCGTATTGTCGCCACCGGCCCCGCCGCTGACTTGCGCGCGGCCTACCCGCAGGCAACCGTGCATGACTACGGCCAACATCTGATCACAGCGGGCTTTGTCGATGCGCATGTGCATTATCCCCAGACCGCGATGATCGCCAGTTGGGGCAAGCAGCTGATCGACTGGCTCAACACCTATACCTTTCCCGAAGAGACGCGGTTTGCCGATCCCGCCTATGCCGACTCCATCGCCGCGCGGTATTTCGACCTGGCGCTGGCGCATGGCACGACCACGGCCTGTTCCTTCGCCACGATCCATCCGCACAGCGTCGATGCGTTCTTCAGGCAGGCGCAGGCGCGCGGCCTGCGCGCCCTGACCGGCAAGACCTGCATGGATCGCAACGCACCCGACGGGCTGCGCGACACGGCACAATCGGCCTATGATGATAGCAAAGCACTTTTGTCCCGCTGGCATGGGGTGGACCGGCTGGAATATGTGCTGACGCCGCGCTTCGCACCGACCTCAACGCCAGACCAGTTGCGCGCCATGGGGACGCTGTGGGCCGAACACCCCGATTGCCTGATGCAGACCCATCTGAGCGAGCAACTGCCCGAGATCGACTGGGTCGCCGCGCTCTTCCCCGATGCGCGCGATTATCTGGACATCTACGAGGCCTATGGCCTCTTGGGCGCGCGCGGCCTTTATGGCCACGCGATCCACCTGACCCCGCGCGAGATCGACCGGCTGGCCGAGGTGGGCGCGGCTGTTGTGCATTGCCCCACCTCCAACACCTTCATCGGCTCGGGCCTGTTCGACATGGGCGGACTGATGGGGCGGGCGGGCCTGCGCATCGGACTGGCCACCGACACCGGCGGCGGATCGTCGTTTTCCATGCTGCGCACCATGGCGGCGGCCTATGAAATCGCGCAACTGCGTGGCCTGGCACTACACCCGTCACAGCTTTACTGGCTGGCCACACAAGGGTCGGCCCGCGCCCTGCATCTGGACCACAAGATCGGCAACCTTGCACCGGGGATGGAGGCGGATGTGGTCGTCCTCGACCTCGCATCCACCCCCGCCATCGCCCAGCGCCACGCCCAGGCGTCCGACCTGTGGGAGGCGCTGTTTCCCACCCTCATGATGGGCGATGACCGTGCGGTGCACGCCGTCTGGGTCAACGGCAACCGTCTGACGCGTTGAAATGCGCACACATCGACAAACCAGCGCACCCATTGGTTCGGAACCGGCGCACCCCTGTTGCGCACACTTCCTTCATGCCGCCTTTCGGCATCAAGCCAGGAGGGTAGGAAACATGGGCGCAAGGTCCTGCCAGCAGGCGGGCATTCAGCCTGCGCATTGAGCCGAACCACATCCAGGCCAGCGATCGACTACGTGCCCTTCACGATCTTGAACAAGCGCCCCGGCGCATCTGCCGCCACAGGCGCTGCCGTTTCGTAGGCCATGTGCCACGCCAGAACCTGATTGCTGCTAAGAACCGGCAGACCCAGTTCCGTTTCGAGCTCATCAATAATATCAAGGGTCCGAAGGTTGGTGCACGACAAGAACACAGCATCGGCGCCCTTTGACGCCGCACGTGCCGCCGCCTTGATCGATTCTGGGGCGATCCGTGCCACGCGTGCCTCAATCTCTTCACCAAAGGTCAAAGTCTGGCCCAGCGTAAGGCCCGCTGTGGCAAATGCATCGCGCACCGGCCCGGTAATGCTGTCGACATAGGGGGCAACAAGGCCCAGCCTTTGCACACCCAGCGCTTGCAGGGCTGCCAAAGCTGCGCTTACGGGGTCCGTGACCATGGGCGTCTCGACCCCTTTCCGCACCATGCGCGCGACCGCCTCAGCCCCGATCAGCGTTGTGCCCGACGTGCAGCCATAGCCGACAGCATCAAAGCGCGCGGCACGTGGCAAAAGGCGGGTAACCCGCGGCAGTTCGGCCTCCATTGCGGCAATCGTTTCGGCTGAAAGTTCATCGCCGGATGGGATCCGGGTGATGTAGATCGCAATATCGCGGTCCGGGAACAGCCTGCGGAAATCTTGCTCCAGCGTTTCATCGGCTTGCAAGACCACCAAGCCCAGCGTCGCCTTCGACCCGATCGGGCCTATCAGATCAAAGCCGATCTTTTTCATTGCATGATCTCCGGCAACTCGACGGGGGCGCGGCGTGACAACAGTTCAGGTCCGTCGGACCGCAGAACGATGTTTTCTTCATGCACCAAGATGCGCCCAGCCGCGATTTCCACCCCCGGCTCCAACGTCAGTACCATGCCCGCGCGGAGCTCGGTCGTATCGAGCGGCGTAAAGGACGGCCATTCCGTCAGATTCAGCCCCAGCCCGTGTCCCAGCCGGCCAGCGCCCGCAACCGCACCTTGGCGCTGCAAGGCGTCGGACATGATCCGATGCGCATCCCTTGCCAACATTCCGGGGCGCAGTTCGGCCAAAGCCACATCTGTTGCAGCGTACAGGGCCGCATGGGCGCGGCGAACCTCATCTGCGGCGCGCCCGATGGCAAAGTTACGATCAAAGTCGCAGAAATAGCCGTCACGCACCGCACCTGTATCCAGCATCAGAACGTCGCCCGCCCGCAAGGGGCGGCTATCGGCAGGCGAGATCACATCGCCATAACCGCCCGGTCCGGCGCCGCCTGCAACATAGCTGACCCAATCGGCCCCCTCTTGCAGCAAAGCCACCTGAAAATCGCGAAACACCTGCGACAGTGGCACGCCGGGCCGCACGAACTCTGGGACACGCGCAAAGGCTGCATCCGCCACCGCGCAGCTCGCACGGATCTTGGCGATTTCGGCCTCGGACTTGATCTCCCGCACGCGGCAGATCGCGCGCGTTCCGTCGACAATCTGGCGCGGGGCGATGCGGCCTTGCAGGCGCAGAAAATCAGCAATCGGCATGCGCAAGTGGCTTTCCAGCCCCATCGGAATGCCAATTCTGCCGGACGTTGGCACCAGATCTGTCAGCGTGTCGGCCAAAAGGCTTACCCCGTCGTCGACAGGATCGGGCGCGTCCCACGTTCGGATATCCGTAATCCAGCAGCGTCCCATCAGCGCGGCCCCGATCGTGGGAATTACGGCAATCGGATCACCCGCCGCGGGCACGACGACAAACCACGGCCGCGCCGGGCTTTCCCAAAACCGGGTCAGAAACCCGGTCGTGTAGAAGACATCGGCGGGCGTGGTCAAAAGCGCCGCGTCCAACCCGTCCCGCGCCATCTCGGACTGTAGCGCCTTGATGCGGCGGCGAAACTCTACCGTCGGAAAGATCGGCGCGTTTTCAGACATCTTCCGGCCCTTCACTCAGGATGCACAGCACATGTGCGTCTGGTCCAACCCCCTTCAGCCCTGCAAGCAGGGCCGCAACTCCCGCCGCGCCCGATGGCGTCGAGGGTAAGCCGCACGCGGCCACGGCCGCAGCACCCGCTGCCGCGTCAGCCTCGGTCAGTGTAACAAACCAATCGGCATCGCGCGCCAGATCTGCCAGCGCCAGCATGGAGGGTGTCTTGCAATCGAGGCGCCCCATGGCCGAGGCGGGCCCTTCGGTTACAACCACCCTGCCCGCGCGAATGCTCTCAATCAGCGCGGGCGCGGCTTCGGGTTCGATCACGATCATCTGCACCGCGTCGCCCCAGGCAAGCCGCAATTCTGCGGCCATCGCCGCCGCAAGCCCCCCTACACCCGCCTGCAACAGCACATGGGTCGGCGCGCCTGACAAATGTGCAGCAATCTCGGTGGCGATCTGTCGATAGCCCTCCATCACCCTGAAGGGCAGATCGACATATCCGGGCCACGAACCATCCGACAGCAGAACCCAGCCATTGGCCTCGGCCGCGGCGCCTGCCGCCGCCATGCTCGCTTCATAATCCGCGCCGCCCCGCACCACCTGCGCGCCCATGGTCTGTAGTCGCCGCGCAAAACCCTCTGGCACCGTATCCGCCAGATAAATCACCGCGCGCGCGCCAAATACCCGCGCGCCTGCTGCCACTGACAGGCCGTGATTACCTGCACTTGCGGTAACATATGTGCGGCCAAGCAAGGCGCCTTGCAAATCACCGCCCTTGGCTGCAGCCGCGCGCGCAATCGCATAAGCCGCGCCAAGTGCCTTGAAACTGCCGAGCCCCATCCGCGCGCGTTCATCCTTGATCGTCAGCCGGGCAACACCTGCCTGCGCCGCAAGCCCGGGGCAATCCAACAAAGGTGTGGACGCGTGCACCGGGCACTGCGCCAGCAATGCTGATACGGCCCGCGCATCTGCGCCCGGCGTGGGCTGAAGATCCGGCAAGCCTTTGCCGCGAAATCGG
The DNA here is from genome assembly GCF_014681765.1 of Roseicitreum antarcticum. Lineage (GTDB taxonomy): Bacteria > Pseudomonadota > Alphaproteobacteria > Rhodobacterales > Rhodobacteraceae > Roseicitreum > Roseicitreum antarcticum. The sequence goes on along the minus strand of NZ_CP061498.1, from coordinate 3,296,959 downwards.
TTTGCCAATGCTGTGTTCACACGCGTCCCCTTCTTGTCACTGGCCTCAAGATAGCCGCAGCGACAGTCAGACTTCCCGGATTAATCGGCCCCGCTTGCGCCGGTTTTCGGATAAAAATGACAGTTATTCGCGGAAATACGGACCAAAGGCGTCCCAGATGCTGGCGGCGCACCGGATTTCGGGCCACACTGACTCATGGATAAGTTCGACGCCGCCATTCTTGATGCCATTCAGACCAACAACCGCCTGACCGCCGAGGCGCTGTCAAACCTTGTGTTTCTATCGCCCGACAGTTGCCGCAAGCGCCTCGCCCGGTTGCGGGCCGAAGGCTACATCGACGCCGATATCGCAGTGCTGAATCTTCGCAAGCTGGGCCGCGGACTGCTGGTGATTGTCGAGGTCGCGCTGACGTCCGAGCGTCCCGCTGATCTGGACCGATTTCGCGAAAAGATGAAAGCCGCCCCAGAGGTGATGCAATGCTATTACATCACGGGCGACAGCGATTTTCTGCTGATCCTGTCCGCAAGCGACATGGCGGACTACGAAGCCTTCACGCGCCGACACTTCTTTGCCGAAGAAAACATCATGAAATTTCGCACCAGTGTCGTGATGGATAGCGTCAAGACGGGGTTCAAGATACCGCTGCCCATGATCGAGACGCGACCAGAGAGATAGCACCGAAATGCACCTTGCCTTGGCTCAGGTCAGTTGAGTTTGATCCCTGCGCCACCCAAGTTTTACGCGACGTTCAAGATCTGAAAGTCCTCAGCGGGACTTTGCCGCGAACTCGCACCGGGCTTCTGCCGTTCGCGTCAAATGAATACAAAGCAATTTCATATTCTGATCAGTGCGAACCATCTCGCCGCCAGCCCGAAAAATGGCCCTATGTGTGCGGCACGCCGCCGCGCACTCACGACCGGTGGGGCGTTGGCCGATCAACGCCGCCGCCTTTCTGTACGCCACTGGACGCAAAACCGATACGCCCAACGCCGGTGGGCCACGTCCGGACATCAATAGTGTGGGGAACTGGGTGAATACCGGACGCTGGCGCTTAGCCCTGTAATTCGGCGCTGACAGCGGCCTCAAGATGGTCCGCAAGTGCCGCATCCAGACCAAGCGCGCCTTGCAGCCGGGTCAAAAACTGCCGCTCCTGAGGGGTGTCGGGGTCCATCGCCAGCAGCGCCGCCGCGTAAAGCTCTGCCGCAACTTCAGGTGAGCTGGAATAGGCGGACACGCGGCCAACGTCTTGTGGGGCGCCCAACTCATCCATCACGAAGGCCTTGGCCTCGGCATCCAGTTCCAGCGACTCGATCTGCTGGAAGATCCGTGCATGTTCGCTTGCGTCGATATGCCCATCGGCCTTCGCGCCCTGGATCATCGCGACCAGAACACCGCGCGCCAGCATATCCTGCCCGAGAGGGGTCTGTTCGGGGGCAAAACCGCTTTCAGCGGGGGGCAGTTGCAGAGGCGCGCTTGCCGCGCCACGAGACCGCTGCCACGCTGTATAGCCAATTGCCGCAACGGCTGCGAGACCGCCGAGTTTCAGCGCGGTTCCCGCAGATTTGGTCGCAAATTTGCGGGCGCGCTTGTTGCCCGCCAGCATACCCAACACGCCGCCCGCAAGCGCGCCTGTCATGAGCTGCCCCGCGCCGCCCGACGCTTTGCCTTGCCCTGCACTGCCCGCGCCATTCGCGCGTCCGTCGGATGACAAAGCACCCATGACCTGATCCACAAGCTGGCGCGCATCGAACATAGAACTCTCCTGCAATTTTATTTTCTTGTCAGGAAGTGGGTAGAGTTATGCTGCGTTCAAGATGCATTTGACGCAAACACAGCTATTTCATCCCGACAAACCCCGCTGCGAACGACAAAAACAGTTCGGGTTCTTGCGATGCGCTGCGCCAGTTCTGAAGCGTTTCGGTTTTTGTTTGAGACATATCAAGCAGCCCGAAAGCAGTTCCCACATGCGTGCATCTAGATACATCTGGAAAATGTCGGCGGCGGTTGCAAAGACGTCTGTCAAGTTTCGGGCGTCGATCCGGCCCCGGCACCTTGTGGATAAAAGTCGCGAAGGCCGCTGCGTGCGTCGCGTGCTTGACAACCCATGGGACGATCAGAGGTATCCAAAGGCGGCGCCACAGCCCTGCCCGATGGTCCATCACGTTCGGTCGCCCCCAACGCGTGTATCGTCGCCCGCACCACGGCGCCCAACCTTGCCTACCTCTGCCCCACATCCGGGGGGATCTGCGTCTCCCACTGCCCTGCAAGAACCCGCGTCATATCCGGTACACGCGGCATGGTTGGGCAGGCGCAGGGCGCGGTCCTTTGGGTCTTGTCCGACGTGTCGCCTATCGTATGGTGGAAAAGGCGGTTGGGGCGAGGAAGCTGGACGCGATATTGGCCACGACTTCTCCATGCGTCTGCTGGTGTGCCGCGCGCGCGGCGACCCATTCGGGATCGCTGGCGAAGGTGTTCCAAAGCCGCTCGCGTTCCTCAAGGGACTCCCATGCCAGAAAGTAGGTCAGGTCTTGGTTCGAGGGGCCGACCAGGGTGGTGAAAAAGCCCGCCGGTCGCAGTCCGATCCGCTCCCATATCCGCAGCGTCGTGGTCTCGAACCGCTGCAACAGTGCGGGCATACCGCCCGGGACGCAGGAATAGACGCGCATCTCATAGATCATGGTTTGTCCTTTGGGTGGGTCAGGCCAGGGGATAGGCGGTTTTGAGCGTCGCGAAAACTTCGGCAGCATGGTGACTTTGCTCCCGGGCCCTTTCTCTTGACACTGTGCGTCGTCGACAGGGCAGGTGGAAATCAACGCAGACGCCTGGCAAGTTGACCATAACCATACTGGCATTGGCGTTGCTGATCGCGATGTCTCTCTCGCCCTGCGCAAGCTGGGTTTCATCAACGACGGGGCCGGTCTGCGTGCCAGGGGCGTCGTCAACGCGCAATGCTATTATCCGCCCCGTCATTTGTTCAGGCAATGCGCCTTGGACGGCTACGCCTGCACCAAGGCATGGGCTTGGCCTTCGACCAACCCGCGTGCCCCGCGCGGAGTAGATTTCTGTTCCGGCATGAACGCCTCCGGTGATTCAGCTTTGGGTTCAGCTGATGACGGCGGTCTGATCGGAATATCGGACAGTCACGGTCATCGCGCCTTCGTTCAGCATCCAGCGGTGCAGCGTGTACTGGCGCAATCTTGCCACATGAAACGGATCGGCGTCGGCCAGGGCCCGGGCGGCGGCCTCATCTTCGGCCCGCACGATGACCATACCGCCGGTCGGAACCGTGCCACCATTCTCAAAAATCGGACCGGCGCCAAACAGGGATCCATCACGCTCCATTGCGATCTGATAGTCCAGATGCGCGGGCAGGACATCGTGCATGCCGGGGCCTCGGGCCGGCCGCGTCGTGATCACCCAAAGCGACCGGCGCAACATGGTGGCGTAAAGCTCTTCTGGGGTTTTCGCTGTCATCGGGGCCTCATGGCCTGAAACGTGGGGGGAACGGCGCGCGCCAAAAGGATCACCACGCGCCGATGTGGTTTAGCGACGTTCGATGCCGGCCGCATCAATCACTTCGGTCCAGACGGCGATCTGACGTTCGATCAACGCCTGCAACTCTGCACCGGTGGAGCCGCCCGGTGCAGCACCGAGGGCTGTGATACGTTCCTGAACGTCGGGCTGCGCAAGTGCATTCGCAATCGAGGCAGACAGGACCGCGACAACATCGTCCGGCACGCCCGCAGGTGCACCCAATGCGGTCCAAGACACCACGTCAAAACCCGGAGCAACGGTTTCGCTCAGGGTCGGGACATCGGGTGCATCGGGCCAGCGCTCAGCCGAAGTGACGGCAAGAATGTCAAAAACGCCCGCGTCGGCCTGACCGGTGATGACAGTGCCCGCGTCGATGATCAGATCCACCTCACCTCCCATCAATGCGGTAGAGGCTGCGGCCCCGCCTTGGTAGGGCACATGGATGAACTCGCCCCCTGTTTGAAGGTCCAGAAGCTCCCCGGTCAGGTTCTGGGTCGAACCGACGCCGGAATGGCCGACCACGATGCTGCCGGGTTCAGCGCGGGCTGCCGCAATCAGGGCCGCGATGGATTCGTATTCCCCGGCGCGCGCGGCGACGAAGAATGGGAACTGCCCCAAGGTGGACAGGAATGTGAAATCACTCACCGAATCGTAGGGCAATTCATTGTAGAGCGCTGCCGAGACGGCATGTCCGCCGACAAGAAGTTGCATCGTGTAGCCATCAGGCGCTTCGCCCGCGACATAGCCCGAAGCCACGGTGCCACCCGCGCCGGGGCGCGATTCCACGACAACAGGTTCGCCCAGATCAACCGAGATCGCCTCGGCCATGATGCGGGACACAGAATCGGCATTGCCGCCGGCGCCAAAGCCGTGAACAATCCGCATTGCGCGGTCGGGGAACTCTTGTGCAAGTGACGGCGCGGCCAGCGCCAAAGTCAGCGGCAGAGCGACGAGTAGGTTCCGGATCATGGTCTTCCTCCCAAGGTTTTCCGTCGTTCAGTGATGTCAGGCCTCGGACCTCCCACGGCCTGATACGCGCCCTTCATCGGGCGCGGGTTTGTACGGTCATGGTAGCGACCGGACGTTTTTTCGTCTGGCACTGATGCCCGACCAAATTGCAAACACGACCAGCCCCACCGAACACGCGACCAGGATCGCACTGATGGGGCGGGTCAGAAAAATCATGAAGTCGCCACGATAGATCAACATGGCGCGGCGGAAATTGTCCTCGAGCAGCGGGCCAAGAACAAAGCCAAGCAGCACAGGCGCCGGCTCGAAGCGGTAGTTCTTCATCAGATACCCCAGGACACCAAAGGCCAGCGTCAGAACGACATCGGTGACACTGGTACGGTGCGAATAAACGCCCACGCAGATCATCACGATAATCACCGGATAGAGCTTCTGGTAGGGAATACGCAGCAACAAAACCCAAAGCCTGATCAGCGGAATGTTGATCAGCAGCAAGATGATATTGCCGACAAAAAAGCTGGCGATGACGCCCCAGAACAATTCCGGTTGATCGACCATCAGACGGGGTCCCGGGATGATGCCGTTCAAGATCAGCGCGCCAATGATCAGCGCCATGACCGCATCGCCCGGGATCCCCAGTGTAAGCGTCGGGATGAACCCTGTCTGCGCAGCGGCGTTATTGGCGGATTCCGGCGCGGCAAGGCCCGGCAGGTGCCCTTTTCCGAATTTCTCGGGCGTGCGGGAAAACCGCTTTTCCATCGCATAAGCCATGAAGGACGCGATGGCGGCGCCTGTCCCCGGCAAAGCGCCGAAGAAGCTGCCGATGCTGGACCCGCGCAGGATCGGAAATACCAAAGATCGCGCCTCGGCCTTGGTCGGAATGACATCGCGCATCCTGATCGACAGGGCGGGACCCGCCGGGCTTTTGTAGGCGGCGTTGCGGATGATCTCGCTGACACCAAACAGCCCCATGGCGAGCGACACAAGGCTGATCCCATCGGCCAATTCGGGCATCGCCACAAAGCGGTAATAGCCAGTCGTCTGATCGGCGCCGACAAGCCCCAGCGCGACCCCCATGACCACCATGGCAAATGACCGGATTTGCGACCCGGTTCCGATCAGCGAGGCCGCGAGCAACCCAAGGATGACCAGCATCGCATATTCCGGCGCCCCGAAACGCAGGGCGATTATCGTCATCGGGATTGCCGCCAGAACCAGAATGGCGACACCCACCATGCCCCCGACGAACGAGGAAAACGCCGCCACGAACAACGCCAGTCCCGCGCGGTTGTTTTGCGACAGCGGATAGCCTTCGAGGCATGTCACAACCGATGACGGTGTGCCCGGCAGGTTGAGCAGGATCGAGGCGATCGACCCACCATATTGCGACCCGTAATAGATTCCGCCCAGCATGATCATCGACGTGGTCGCATCGAGGTAGAAGGTCACCGGCAGCAACAACGAAATTGCCGTGATTGCCCCAACGCCCGGCAAGACCCCGATCAGTTGGCCGATGAAGACGCCGATGAATGCATACATCAAGATATGCGGTTGCATGACGACGCTGAGACCAAGGAGGAACTGATCAATCATCGCTATCTCCAGAACGCCGGAATCGGCAGTTCGAGGGCCACGAGAAACAAGAGCCAGCCGCCGAACGTCGTCAGCGATGCATAGACCACCACGCTCAGCGGGCGGGCATCGTCATCCGCGAACATCGAGACGGCAACCGCAAGGAACATGGAGGGGACAAGGCCCACAACATCCACGAAAGCCGCGAAAATGAGGATGCCCACCGAGACGAAGATCAGACCGCGCCAATGCGTCTTGCCGACACGCGCCACCGTCGGGGCCGTCACATCCATGGCAATGATCGCAATGGCCAGGACACAGATCACAAAGCCGATGATGCGCGGAATGAAGCCCGGACCCATTTGGGTCAGGCGACCGACAGGGTAGTCCCATGCCACAGCCAGCATGATCACCCCGATCAACAGGAGAACACCGCCGCTCAGGGCACGCCGTGCGATGGATGGCTGGTCTTGATCTGTGCCCTGCATGTTCGCTCCTCCCTCCAAGCGTCCTGTGTCTGGCGTGTCATGGTCTTGCGGACCAGCGGTGGCTACGGCGGTGGCAAAGTGATTGGTGCCGCAACGCCCAACTTGTCCGCCATCGCGGCCAGCCGGTTCAGCGTGCCCTGCGCGATCGGAATGCCCGAAACTTGCCGCTCTGCCGCCAGGCGAAACCCACGCTCGCCGGGCATCAGGATCTCATCCGTGCCGGGCGCTTTCGGCAGGGCCTTGAGGCTGCTGGCCAGTTCAGCGATCTGCATGGCAAAGACGTCGGGATCGGCAAAAGCCCCGACCCTGATGGCCAACGCCGCACCATTCATCGCGCCCTTTCCTCCCGAAAGGGCGCTGGAGATCACCGGATTGGAGATCAGAACGCTGGACAGAACCTCGATCATGAGGGACAAGCCCGACCCCTTGGGACCACCAAGGGGGGTCAGGGTTGAGATTTTCGCCGGATCAGTCACTGGCGCGCCCGCTGCGTCGATCGCCCATCCTTCCGGGATCGGCGTGCCCGCATCCTTGGCATGCATGATCTTGCCCAAGGCCACCGTCGAGGTCGACATATCCAGCAGCAGGGGAAAGCCACGCCCTGGCACAGCAATCGAAATGGGGTTTGTCGAAAGACCCGCAACCCGCGCGCCATGATAAGCCATCAAAGGACCGGAAGCGGTCATCACGATGCCCAGATACCCGCGTTCAGCGGCCCGCAGCGCGAAATATCCCACGGCCCCGGCATGGGTTATGTTCCGCGCCGAACACCAGCCAATGCCAAGGCGGCTGGCGATGTCCACCGCCGTATCCATGGCGACGACCATCGCCGAAGATCCCGGCGCGCGCGCGGCATCTACCACCGCAACCGCGCCTTCTTGTGACACCACGGACGGGGCAGCCCCTGCGTCGATCATCCCGGTTTCAACCATTTCGCCGTAGCGCGGAATGCGCAAGACACCATGGGAATCCGCGCCACGGGCATTCGCCCAGACCAGAATATCGGCCGTGCGCTCTGCGTGATCGGGCGCATAGCCCGTCGCGTACAGCAGCGCTGCGGCATAGTCCTTCAGATCCTGAAAGCGAAACCGCGTCATGCGCCCGCGCTCAACGGCGTGGGGAAGAACTTCTGCAGCCATGCCGCGATCAGCGCACGGGTGTGCGGCGCGTCTTCGTCGGACAGCGGAAAGTGCGACATGCCGGTCGGGATCATCAGTTCCGCATTGGCGCCCGCCTTCTGGAACAGGCTGATGGATTGTTCCATCGGGGTGATCACGTCACCCGCCGTATGGAACAGCAACAACGGACGCGGGGCGATGTCGGCCACGACATCGTCGGCGCGAAAATGATACATGCTGATCGCGGTTTCGACGGGAACCTCGAATTGCGCGTGAGGCGACAGGTTCTTGCGCAATTCCTCGGGGATTGGGACCACGTCAAAACGCGATACCCACATGCTTTCGCCTGTTTCAGCGCGGTGGCGGCGGCCTTCGTCAAGGATGCGGGTGAACTTGGCCCAGGCCTCGGGCGTGGGATGCTGGCCCCGGAATTTCCGTTCGCCGTCACCCCAGCCGCAAAGCGACAGAACACAGGCCACACGCAGGTCTACGCCGCCCGCAAAGATCGCCACCGCCGCGCCGAAGCTGTGCCCGGTCACACCGATGCGGTCGTTGTCGACCTCTTCACGTTCGGCGATGAACGTCAGCGCGTTGCGGGTATCGGCCACCTGGTCAAAGCACCGCACCTCGCCGCGCGCGCCCTCACTCTGACCACAGCCGCGAAAATCGATACGAAACACGCAATAACCCATCCCCTCGATCATGCGCGCAAGCAGTTCGACATGGGACTTGTCCTTGGTCCCCACGAAGCCGTGCAAAACGATGAAGGTCGGCAAACGCTGACCGGGTTTGCGTTCTTCGGGCACATGCAAGACGCCGGACAGCTTCAGGCCATCGGACATGAACGTGAGCGGATGTTCCATTGGTGTACGCCTCGCCTTCGGGTCTGATTGAGGCCGCGCTCAGGCGCGGTTCCATGACTTGCAAAATGCATCGAAAGTAGAAAGGTGCCCGCGCAGGAAGGCCTCGGTTTCGGCGTTTACAATCGCGCCGGCCTCCACATCCACCTTGTCCTTGGCGCCCCCGATCTGCACCTCGGGCTTGGCCATGATGACCATATCCATGCAGTGCAGCGTCTGGCGCAGGCTCTCATGAACACGCGCCCCACCGAGCAGCCCCGGAGACACGCTCCAGATCGCCACGGGTTTGCGCGCCAGGGGCGTGGGTGTCACGCGTGACACCCAATCGATGGCATTCTTCAGGCCGCCCGGAATTGACCAATTGTATTCAGGTGTCACGATCAGAACGGCATCCACGTTTCCCAGCGCCGCGATCAGGGCCGCCGCAGCATCTGGCATCCCTTCATCCAGAATGTCCTGGTTGAACAGGGGCAGGCTGCCGGGGTTGGGCAGGGCAACAGCCTGCACCCCATCAGGGACAAGGGCCAAAGCCGCGCGCGCCACCGCGCGCGACAAGGATGCTCGCCGCAACGAGCCTTCAAGAATACCAATCGTTGTCACAGACCCACCCCCCTCAATTCAATCACGCCGCAGGCGCCGACCATGGGAATCTATGCTCGCGCCAAGGCAGCGGCGCGGGCTCACCCCAGACATTCATGACCCGCACATTTTCGGGCCGCTTGAGCGCGGTAATCACATTGGGCTCATACCGGTCATCGTCATTGATCAGCGCCATATTGCCCGCGCATTCCACCATCGCGCCGCAGGCATCAATGTAATACGCGAAGGTGTTGTCGCCCGGCCGGTGGCGGCCCGGCCCCCAGATGAAGTTCTTTTCGATCGTATCCAGACGATCGCCCAGGTGGCAGTAGTCCGAAAACTCTGCCACTTCCCACGAATAATGGTGCAGGCCCGTATCGCCCCGAACGATACCAAGGATATGATGCAGCCGGTTCGCGCCCCGCATCCAGCTCAGGCCATCGTCAACCATCCGCTCCGACAACCGCATACCCATGATGGTCTCCATCTGGGCGCGGGTTTCGGCCGGTTCTGGCGAGGTGATATTCACATGATCAATGCGCAACGGGCCCATCCCGGCTGACGCGTGGCGGTTGCCATAAACTTCGGTCGAAACGGGGCTGTGAAGCTCGAACGTATGCCCCTGGGGCGTGACAAAGCGCATGCCCGCGGCACAGCAATCAAGACTGGCCTCGGAGGATACAAGCCGACAACCTGCATCGGTCACGCGGGCGGCCGCTTCAGCAACCGCAGCCTCGGATACCGCCTCGAACCCAAGCGACCGCATCGAATTCTCGCCCGCTTCATGCAGCACCAGCTCTGCCATGCGACCGTTGGACGACAGCCAGACGCAACCAGCCTCCTCCCGCGTGACACGCAAACCCAAGATGTCGCGGGATTCGCGGACCAAGGCATCGACGTCCACGACGTTCAGCTGAACGTGCCCCATCGAGTTTACAAGGTAGCTCATGTCCGCCCTCCCCTAACTTGTCTCACAAACGCTAGCACGTACTTTCGGCAATCTCAAACATTTTCGAAAATTATTGATTAGTGGAAAAAATGTTTTCTGTTTGACATGGGTAGCCTTTCACGTCTCAGCCCGCCCTCATGCCTCGGCCTGCACCGCGTTCGACAAGACCCCGATCCCCTCAATCTCCACGTCGACAACATCGCCGGGCGTCAGAAACTCTGGCGGTCGCCGCGTCGCCCCGAACCCGGTGCAGGTCCCCGTGACGATAACGTCACCCGCCTCCAGCGGTGCAAAAGTTGAAATGTAGGAGATCAGGTAGGGGATATCGAAGATCATGCGGGAGGTATCGGTGCGCTGTTTTTCAACGCCGTTTACCCGCGTCACCAGCGATACGCCAACTTGTGGTATTGGCAGGTCGCCCGCTTCTACCATCCAGGGGCCAAAGCTGCCGGTTCCGGTGAAGTTCTTTCCGGGCGTGAATTGATGACTGTGCTTCTGCCAGTCTCGCACGCTGCCGTCGTTGTAGATCGAATAGCCCGCGACGTGTGACATCGCCTTCTCTGACGGAATATGCCGCCCTTCCCTCCCGATAATCACCGCCAACTCACCCTCGAAATCCAGTTTTTGCGAGGATCGCGGTTCGATCAGAGGCGCGCCATGGGCAATTTGCGATGACGGCAGGCGCAGGAACAACACCGGATAGGCGGGCAACGTGCTGTGGTCCGTCATGTCGTCATAGTAATTGACCGCCGCCATGACGATCTTGGCCGGGTTTGGGATCACTGGCGCCAGTTCGACGTCATCAAAGCCAAACTCGGGCGCACCCGCCGCAGCAAGGAGGTCTTGCGGCAGACCTGCGGCGATGAAGGATTTCAGATCCGGGAATTGACCGCCAGAGAACGCCCCAAGATCTAAGATCCCCCCGCCCACGGCAGCCCCCCAAGACGGTCGCCCATTATTCACGAAAGATAGCAGCTTCATTCGCAACTCTTTCCTTTTTCGAAAATTTGTATATCCTCGAACAATCGGGGCGTGAACCCTTTTTCTTGATAAATGTGTCCATCCACGTTCGGATGCGATATTCGAATATCCAGGGCGCTGGCGCGTGATACGCCACGCACCCACCTCTGCAACGGGCGGCTTATGATGGAACAACGGATGACTTCAGGTAATTTGGGTCCAGCCAGCAGCGCCACGTCAAAATCCGACACCTCAGGGTCGCGCGATGTGCTGACGCGTCTGCGCACCGACATCATTAGCAGTGTCTTTGAGCCCGAAACGCGGCTGAAATTTGCGGACATGACGAAGCGCTACGATGTGGGTATCGGCACGTTGCGCGAGGCCTTGTCGCAGCTGTCCTCCGAAGGTTTCGTGACGGTTGAGGCCGGAAAGGGCTTCAAGGTATCGCCGGTATCAGCCGAGGAACTTATAGAAATAACCGATCACTTCATCAGCTTTGAAAGCCGCGCCGTACGCGAAGCGATTGCCCATGGCGGCGAGGATTGGGAGGCCAATATCGTCTCCGTACATCACCGCCTGAGCCTGATCGAGGGACTGCCCTGGGAGCGGCGCATGGAACGGCATTCGGAATGGGTCGAACGCCACCGTGAATTTCACGAGGCGATCGTCGCGGCTTGCCCGGGCCGCTGGCTGTTTCGGCTTCGCTCGATCATGTTCGACCAATTGGATCGGTACCGCTTCGTGACCAAGCGGGCTCCGAAGGGGCTGGGCGGCCGTAAGTTCGAGGAACATCGCGAGATCATGGCCGCGACGCTCGCACGCGATGCAGACCTCGCCTGCGCTTTGATCGAGCAACATATCCGCGACACCTCCGAGCGAGCGATCAAATTGCTCTGACCGCGAACGGCCGAAAGCCTCAAAGGCGGCGCGTGAAAACACTCGCTTGCAATTGCGCGTGGCAGGTCAGCCCCAACAACGATCACAATCGCCTCAATCTTTGACCGCCCCCCTCTTGCGCTTCGGGGCATAATCAACCAGCCAGCCCAAGATCCCTGCGTCCTCAACAAGGGGGATCAAGTGCACGCCAATTGACGTTGCCGCACTCGATCCAGTGACGAATAGCAGGCGTCAGTGCAGAGCGAATTGCAAGATAGTCGGATTGCAGCATGCCGCTTCGACTTAAAAGACAAAGGGTTCGGCTGATGGGGGGGGTGGTGATCTGCGCCCAGTCAAACTGACCTGCATCAATCGCGCCGCGAAACAGCCCGAGTGGGACGATAGAGAAGCAATCCATTGATATCAGGAATTCGCGTTTCATGCTTACCGATTCAAGCTCCAACTTTATCTGCAGCGATACATTTTCGCGCTGCGCAAGGCGGTCAATCACTGCTCGGGTAATCTGGTTTGGCGTGTCCAGAATAAGTGGAAAGCGCCCGAGATCACCGAATTCTATCGCTGAAGCATTGGTGCCGATGCGCCCCGGCGGACCGATAAGGACCAGATCATCGTGCAACAGCGGTTCTATGCGCAAATCTTTGTGGGGATTCGGATCATAGCAAAGCGCCATATCAATATTGCCCTGCTGCAGTTGGGTTATCAGGTCAGCGGATAGTCCTTCGCGTAGATCTATGTGAATCTGTTTTTCTATGGCCAAGGATGTGAGCAATCCCGGGATCAACAAGGCGCCCGGGGTGGGGGCTGCACCAAGGCGCAAGCGATGCAGCGACGGACTGGCATAGGCCTTCAGTGCGTTTTGGGCCTGCGCGACACGTTCCAGAATATCGCGCGCGCGCGCGATCAGGTCCTTTCCGGCAGAGGTTGGTTCCATGCCGCGGCTGCGCCGGACGAACAACGCCACCCCCAATTCATCCTCCAAAGCGCGGATCTGCAAGCCCAGCGCGGGTTGGGACATATTCAGGCGGCGCGCAGCATCGGTCTGACTTCCACAATCGGCGATCTCGACAAGATACCTTAGTTGACGCAACTGCATCGCGATGACCTCACCCAACCTCAGGTGAAATAGGTATTTCTTATAGTATGGGTTTGCAAACGGTCTTTGTGGGACGCTCAGCGTTTCAATATCCTCACGCCATCACCATGACATACGCAAGAGGACCGCACATGCGCTACATTGACGCCTTCAATCACTTCTTCCCGAAGCCGTTGTGGGACAAGATGCTTACCGCAGAAGGTACCGCCAGCAATATTGGCAGCCGCATGCGCGGCATCCCCTGTATCTACGATCTGGATGAACGCTTCCGCGTCATGGATCAGTTTGGCACCGACTATACCCAGGTCTTGTCGCTTGGTATGCCGCCGCTGGAAAGCCTTGGCACGCCGTCAGTAACTGAAGAGTTTGCGCGTTTAGGCAATGACGGAATGGCCGATCTGGTCTCCCGGCACCCTGATCGCTTTGCCGGTTTCATTGCGTCTTTGCCAATGAACTCCGACAATGCCGCCGCCGAGGCTGAGCGTGCTTTCAAGGATCTTGGCGCAAATGGCTTGCAAATCCATACGAATGTAAACGGGCGGGCGCTCGATCACCCTGACTTTTTCCCCGTTTTCGAAATGGCGGCAAAATACGGCAAGCCGGTGCTTCTGCATCCGTCGCGCGGGGCAAACATGCCAGACTACGTTGATGAGGATAAGTCGCATTATGAAATATGGTGGACCTTCGGCTGGCCTTATGAAACCAGCGCGGCCATGGCGCGGCTGGTCTTTTCCGGACTGATGGACAAACTGCCGGATCTGAAGGTTCTCGCCCATCACCTCGGTGCTATGGTTCCCTATTTCGAGGGGCGTGTCGGACCCGGCATGGACCAGTTGGGCAAGCGCACGACGGACGAGGATTTGTCGCTGGTTCTGGACCGGCTGAAGAAGCGCCCGTTTGACTATTTCAAGGACTTTTACGCGGACACGGCGGTCTTCGGGTCGCGGGCGGCTACGGTGTGCGGGTTGGATTTCTACGGCGTGGACAAGGTACTTTTCGCGTCAGACAGTCCTTTCGACCCAGAGCGCGGGCCAGGATACATCCGTGACACAATCAAGGTGCTGGAATCGATCGACATGTCGATGGCAGACCGGGAGAAAATCTCGTTTCGTAACGCTCAGGACTTTTTTGGGTTGAAGAAAGACTAACGGATCGCCGCGCGCCTAAAGTTGGCTCTCGGCGGAATTCACCGGATCACATCGGGGAGGATGGCATGATCAGAACTGTACTATTCGTAGCGGGGCTTTCACTGTCGGGGACCGGGATGGCAACGGCCCAGGTTCTCAGCGTCGGCACGACCGAGGGAGGCGCGGTCGCGCAATTGGGCGCTGCGGTGTCCAACGTTGCATCTGATGGCTCAGGCTACCAGATGCGACCACAGGCCATGGCCGGAACCCAGCAGTATATGGCAGGTGTTGATCTGGGGCGCATCGACTTCGGCATCTCGAACATAATGCAGTATTATATGGCTCAGGAAGGCATAATGCTGTCCGAAGGGCAACCGCATCCGAACCTGCGCATCGTTGCGACGATTGCGCCTTTCATCCAGGGCATTGTTGTCAGCAATGAATCTGGCATCGCCTCGATCGCAGATCTGGAAGGCAAACGGATCCCGTCGGGATACACGGCATCGCCTCTGTTTGAGTATTTCTGGGACGCCTTCCTTGCGAGCGAAGGCCTGGGTCGGGGTGATGTGACGGGCGTGCCCGTGACGTCGCTTCCCAATAGCTGGGCCGCGTTCCGCCAAGGTGACGTCGATGCAGTGATTGCCGCCTCGGGCTCGGCAGCCGTGCGCGAGATGGATGCAACAGTGTCGGGTGGCGTGCGCTACATTCCGCTTCTTCCAGATCCGGTCATGCTGGAACGCCTGCCCAAGACGCGGATCGAAACGGTTGAACCCGCCGAGGGGCTGGACGGGATCCCCGAACCCATCGGCCTGCATGTCTATGACACAGTGCTGTTTGCCCATGTCGATGTCGCTGATGAGGTCGTCTATGCCGTTGTGCAGGCTATGGCAGAAGCCGAAGCGGCGCTGAAGGCTTCAGGGCCGCTCTGGGCGAGCTACACGACCGATATGATGGCTACGGACCATGGCATGCCGTACCATCCCGGCGCGGTCAGCTATTACCAAGAGCACGGTATGATGGCTGAGTGATACGCACCACAACTTGCAGCATACTCACCGATGAGACGCCCGTAAGCGCAATCTGATATGCGCTTCGGGCGTCAATCGAATGACAGGCAGTAGCGATCAAATGACCCAGACCGCCTATGTTCGACACTTTCTTGTTGCCGTGCTTGCTTTTGGCGTCATCGCGTCGGCGTTGGTTCTTGCGGGCAACATTGCTGGTCGTGTCGGGATTGCGCTGTACCCAGAGCAACTGATCCTGATCGTCCTTGGCTTGTCGATGGCGCTGGCCTATCTGTCGGCGACAGATCACAGGTTTGGGCCGCATTGGCTGGACTACCCGCTTGCCGCCTTGTCACTTGGCGTCTGTCTCTGGATGGCTTGGCGTTACCCGGTGATCGCGGTCAATTTCTTTGTTCATGAGACCGAAATCACAAGGATCGGGTTGATCTTGATTCCGCTTTTGCTGGAGGCGCTGCGGCGAAAGGCTGGCATCAGTCTGGTTACTGTGGTCGTTGTGTTCCTGCTTTATGCGATGCTCGCCGACAAGGTGCCCGGCGTCTTGCAAGGACGCGCCAGCCCACCGGATGAATTGTTTGGATATCTGGCGGTAGATTCCACGGCGATGCTGGGGTCCCCTATCACGATCGTTGTCGAAATCGTTGTGGTCTACATCCTGTTTGGTGCCGTCCTGCTGGCGACGGGTGGGTCCAATTGGTTTTCTGATCTGGCAACGGCGTTGGTCGGACGCAGCCGTGGCGGCGCCGCAAAAATGGCAATCGTTTCGTCGGCGATGTTCGGGTCGATTTCCGGCAGTGCCGTGGCGAACGTCGCGTCGACCGGGGTCATCACGATTCCACTCATGAAACGGGGGGGCTACAGCCCCCGTATGGCCGCCAGCTTTGAGGCCGTTGCCTCGACCGGGGGGCAAATGATGCCACCTGTGATGGGCGCCGCTGCGTTCTTGATGGCGGAACTGATGCAGGTTTCTTATGGCACAATCGTGCTTGCAGCCGTTATTCCTTCAGCGCTGTTCTTTCTGGCAGTCCTGATTCAGGCCGATCTGGAGGCTGGGGTACAGAACATTCCGCAGGTGCCAGAGGAACTGATCCCCCCGCTAGGCAGGGTATTGCGCGAAGGGTGGTACTTTCCATTGCCGTTTGCCGTGCTGATTGTGGTGCTGTTTAGCCTGAACCGCCCCCCGGCAGAGGCCGCATTCTGGGCGATCATTACCATTCTCGCGACAAACGTGGCTTTCGGCTACAAGGGCAATCGCGCAACGCCGCGTCAACTCTGGGAAGCCATTTTGAGCACCGGGCGCGGATCGTTCGAAATTGTCCTGATCGGCGCGGTTGCGGGAATTGTCATCGGCGTGCTGCAAACAACGGGTTTGGGCTTTGGGCTGACCTATCTGCTTGTGGGCCTGGGTGAGCACAGCCTGATTGCACTGCTATTCGCGACGGCGGCGGTGTGCATCTTGCTGGGAATGGGCATGCCGACGACAGGGATCTATTTGCTGGTAGCGACACTGGCGGCGCCCCCGCTCTTGCAACTGGGTGTTCCGCCGATTGCCGCAAACTTCTTCATTTTCTATTTTGGCATGCTCTCGATGATCTCGCCCCCGGTGGCGGTAGCGGCCTTCACCGCAGCAAGTATTGCAGGGTGCAGCGCAATGGGAACGGCAATCACATCTGTGCGGATCGGATGGACGGCCTTTATCGTACCGTTCTTGTTTGTCTTTTCCCCGTCACTGCTGATGCAAGGTGCGTGGCATACCATCGCACTGGATGTCGGAACTGCAGTGGTGGGGGTGTGGTTGATATCGGTGGCCATTGTCGGATTCTTCCGTCAACCAATCCCCGCAGTTGTGCGGGTCTGGCTGGCAGTGGCGGGCGCGCTGGTGCTTGTGCCGTCCAGCATCTTGGCTTCTTCACTGTGGTGGCATGGCCTGGGGCTGGTGATGGCAGGACTGTGGATGTGGCGCTACCGTGAAACCCAGTTGCCGCGCTGGGGCTGATCTGTTTTTCAAAATGCACCGACCTGCCCTGTTCATCATAAAACTGGGGCCACCCACCCTAGGCGGCCCCACAATCACAAATCCCGGTGTCTCTTACCCTTGGGCATGGTGGCGCCCCATATCAGCCACGACCCGGCCTGTAACGACATCGGCAAGCTTGCCCAGATCTTTGGGCATTGCATTTCCACGCCAAGCGATGTGCAAATCGGGCCGAACCAGAAAGTAATCGCGTCCGTAAATTGCGCGCAGACGCGGATCTGGCAGATCGCAGACCGCGACAGGCGCACCGCGCGCACGCAACTCATCAACCAGTTCATCGGCCGGATCAGGGTTACTTGCAAACCGGATGATCGTGAAGGAACGCCCCAGCGTATCGTTGATGGACTTCCCGGGCGCCAGCCATACGTGCGGCAAGCGAACGCCGGTCCAAGCCGTGGGGTCGTAGACACGGAAAGCATGTTCCGGGCCGCCCGGTTCGTCCCAGATGACGGGGCTGTCAACGTAGCGATAGCCCAGTTCGGCACCAATCATTTCATTCGTTTTGCGTTGCTCCACATCGGCCACGCGCGCCAGATTGGTACGCAGTTCGCGCCCGCTTGGCGTGTCATCGTTAAACCCGGGGGCCCATTGCGCGCGCCACCGGCGCCGCCCCTGCGAAGCATACCGCGACGCACCGACATTGCGATCCCCGACCTGCCGCCTTTCTGTTTCGTATGAGCGCAAGATGTTCGGCCCAGCCCATCCCTGAAGGGTCGCGGCAAGCTTCCAGGACAGATCGAAAGCATCCCCGACACCAGTATTCATGCCAAGCCCACCGGTCGGGATCACCAGATGCGCGGAATCGCCCGCCAGAAAGACCCTGCCACCCGCATAGCGATCCGCCAGCAAGAGGTTCTGCTTCCACTCGCCAACATACAGCATTTCGTAATCGACTTCGGTCCCGACGACTTTTTCAAACTGCTGAGCCATCTCCGCATCGCTGTCGACCACGGCGTGCAGCGTCCAATGCTTGGTTGAATCTTGCATGATCAGGAAAGAAGATTTGTCATCAGCGACGTGGTAATGGCGCCCCTGACCCGGCCCCGCCCCCAAGGGGATGCGGTCAAACAGGTCGTCACTGCGATACAGGGCCTGACGCAGCCTGAGGATATTGCCTTCGCCACGCAGGGAAATATCCAGCCCTTTGCGCACCAGGCTGGATCCACCGTCACAGCCAACCATGAAGGGCGCGCGCAAGCTGAAATCCTGCCCGTTGTGATCGCGCAATTGCACGGTCACACCATGTGCGTCCTGGGTGAAATCCACGAACTCGGTGCCATACCTGACATCAACTGACGGCAGTTTGTCCGCCACTGATTTCAGCAAGGGCTCCAACGTGTACTGCGAAATAAGCTGATAGGCCTCGGCAGGATGCTCGGAGGTCTCACTTTCGGACACTTCCGCCAGTGCCTCATTGACCGAAGGGTATTTCAGCGTCAACAACGGGGCCTCTGTCATCTTGGTGACAACAAAGACATCCATCGGGACGTCGCCATCAAGCCCCGCATCTCGGATCTGCTGCGACAATCCGATACGCCGGAACATTTCCATCGTGCGCGCGTTACACCGCTCCATTTTGGGCAGGAACTCCGGCGCATCCTTTTTCTCGAGCAATATGCATTTTATGCCCTGCATCCCCAAATCGACCGCCAGGGTCAGCCCCACCGGTCCGGCGCCGACAATCAAAACCTGCGTATCCATGCGCTTAAATCCCCTCAAATTCCTTGGTCGATGAGAGATTAGGTCGGCGTCAGGGTATGGTCAAATATTTTGTTCAAAATTCTCAGTAAGTGCGATTATTTTATATTGCAATCCTCAGTTGCGCGGTGGGCCGTAGCGCCTTACGCACAATGAGCGGCACGACCCACATCCCCTTGCCGAAGCGGCATTGCAATTTCCTTGCGTCCAACGGCATCTTGGACGCAGGGAGATCGGCACCCGCGACGGTCGGCTTCCTACGGGGCCGACCCGGCCACCAAAAGACTGATGCTTCAAAGAGGTGATTTTTGCAGAGCCACGACAAACTTCTCGGCGTCTTGGACCTGTTTGACGAAAATCGCCCTGAGTGGGGGTTTGATGATATTCACGAACGCCTCGGCTACAGTCGCTCGACGCTATACCGTTACCTCAAGGTGCTGTTGGACGCGGGCTTGCTGTCGTCTTTCCCCGGGCGGGGCTACACGCTTGGACCGCGGATCATCGAGCTGGATTATCAGATCATGGCGAACGATCCATTGATCCATGCAGCGCGTCCGGTGATGCATGAACTGGTTGCCAGCTATTCGTGCGTCAGCCTGCTCTGCCGACGCTACCGCCAAAAAGTCTTGTGCGTCCACCAGGAAGTCAGCACCACCAAGGTACGCAGCAATTATGAACGCGGGCGCTCCCGCCCGCTTTTGCGTGGCGCGGCGTCACAGGTGATCCTGGCTTATTTGTCGAGTTATCAGCTAACTA
Source organism: Roseicitreum antarcticum (assembly GCF_014681765.1). Taxonomy (GTDB): domain Bacteria; phylum Pseudomonadota; class Alphaproteobacteria; order Rhodobacterales; family Rhodobacteraceae; genus Roseicitreum; species Roseicitreum antarcticum. The sequence continues at coordinate 3,277,302 of NZ_CP061498.1, read as the reverse complement.
AGCTCTATGAGGAAGATCAGGACGGCTTTGCCGATGCCGGGCTCGGCAACACACTTGCAGCGGTGCGCAAAAGCCTGCGCGTCATCCGGCAGCGCGGATGGTACCACACCCAAGGCCAGGTAACCCCCGGCGTGACGGGGGTCGCTGCGCCGATTTTCGATGCCAATGACGAAATCACCGGCAGCATCAGCCTGACCTTTCCAGAACCAGCGCTCAGCCAGGAAAAACTGGATTCGGTCGGCGAGCGTATTGAGTTCTCTGCCCGTGTGATCAGCAACACCTTGCGCTGAAACGGTTTTCGACCTGACGCGACCTGCAACACCGCCATGCGCCCGTGCAGCGAGATCTGGACCAGATGACCCAGATAGCGTCCGCTGACATCCCAACCTTGCATACTGATCCCAGCACCCCTGACCCTCGCATCAGGCCTTGCCACTCTGACACGTGATTCCAGAATATGCGAAAAATTCCCGTATTAATTTTTTAAACGATTCCTACATATCGGGAATTTTTTAAAAACTATTTGACACAGGCTTTTTACAAGTTACGCTGTGTCGGAATGTCGCATCCTACGGTTTACCCTACCTAGCGGCGCGCTCAGGAAGACGGAGGCCCAGCCAAGTGCGAACCCGGAAAGCTCTGATCGACGATATCGTTATCGCCAATCGCATTCTCGCGTCAGAAGGTGTGTGCGACGCCTTCGGCCATGTCAGTGTGCGTAACCCAGACAATCCCGACACCTACTTTTTGTCGCGCGCACGCTCGCCCGAGCTCATCGTGGCCGAAGACATCATGGAATTCCTTTTGGATGGAACGCCCGTCGGGGATGACACACGCAAACCTTATCTTGAGCGCTACATTCATGGCGGGATCTATGAGAAACGCCCCGACGTGCACGCGGTTATTCACAGCCACAGCCGCAGCGTGATCCCCTTTACAATAACCGACGTGCCACTTCGCCCTGTCGTGCATAGTTGCGCCACGATTGGCAAATCAGTGCCGGTCTGGGATGCGCAAGACAGTTTCGGCGACACCAACCTCCTGATCTCGACCATGGAAATGGGCCGGGATTTTGCCGGGGTTCTGGCAGACGGGCGCAGCGCATTGATGCGGGGCCACGGATCGACGGTGATCGGCAAGAGCTTGCGTGAAGCCGTCTACACAGCGGTCTATCTGGAGGTGAACGCGCTGCTGCAACTCCAGGCACATACGCTGGGCCCGGTCAAATTCCTGACCGACGGTGAGATAGAGCGCATTCTGAGCCGACTTGCCCACGAAAGGCCCGGTGAGGGGTATGATCGTTCGTGGGAATACTGGAGCCAGCGCGCTGGCATCACCACCTCCAGCACTGCCGTGGATCTCTGAAGGCTGATGTACATGAACGGACCGGCCAAAATCCCAGTTGAACAACCCGACCTTGCCGTTGCGGGTCCGGCGCGGTTTGGCAGTGATGTGATTGCGCAAACCCTGCGCGATATCGGGTTTCCGTATCTGGCCATGAACCCCGGCGCCAGTTTCCGCGGCCTGCACGACAGTATCGTCAATTATCTGGGGAACGAGACGCCAAAATTATTGCTGTGTCTGCACGAAGAGCACGCCGTGGCCATTGCGCACGGCTACGCCAAGGTCACGGATCGTCCAATTGCGGCGGCTGTCCACTCCAACGTCGGGTTGATGCACGCCAGTATGGCAATCTTCAATGCATGGTGTGATCGTGCGCCGGTCGTGGTGCTGGGCGCCACAGGCCCCGTAGACGCGGCGCAGCGCCGCCCTTGGATCGACTGGATTCACACGGCCGCAGATCAAGGTGCGCTGGTCCGGAATTTCGTCAAATGGGACAACCAACCAGCGTCAGCCGCTGCCGCCCGCGAGGCCGTGCTACGCGCCACGTGGATTTCGGACACCACCCCTAAAGGCCCTGTTTACGTCAACCTTGATGCGACCGTTCAGGAATCGCTGCTGGAGGGTGCCGCATCAGACAACACCCCAGCGCAACGGTATCTGACCACGGCCCGCGCGGGGCCCGCAGCCGATACGATGACGGAGCTTGCCGTTGTCCTGCGGCAGGCGCGCAATCCTGTTATCCTGGCGGGACGAAACACGCGGGATGAGGCCGCGTGGCAGGCGCGCGTTGACCTGGCCGAGCGTCTGGGCGCTGGCGTGATCACCGATATTCGCATCGCGGCGGCATTTCCGACATCGCATGGCCTGTATCTTGGCGACCTGCGCGGCAATGCCCAGGGTACACGCGCGGCACTGGCGCAAGCGGACCTCATCATCGCGCTGGATTGGGTGGATCTTGGGGGCGTGCTTTCCATGATCCCCGAAAGCGAAGTGCCCGCGCGGGTCGTGCGCGTCGGGCTGGATCATGCAATCCACAATGGCTGGAGCATGGATCATCAAAGCCACCCAGCGACCGATTATGTGGTTGCGTGTGACGCGGCAGCGTTCACAAACGCCTGCCTTGCCGCACTTGGCCCGGACGGAAACGCACGTCGCGCCGCTGACGCGAAACGGCCCACCGTTTCGGCCCGTCGGCCCAGACCGCCTGCAACGGGGCCGCTCAGCGTGGCCGACATTGCCCAAACCCTCGCCGATGTCGTCGGCGATATCCCGGTTTCGCTGACCCACGTGCCGCTATCTTGGCAGGGTGCCGACTGGGACTTCAACCATCCGCTGGATTTCCTGGGCGGCGACGGCGGCGGTGGGATCGGGGCCGGGCCGGGGCTGGCCGTCGGGGCGGCTCTGGCACTGCGCGACACACAATCACCGCGGCTGCCCGTGGCGGTGTGCGGCGACGGTGATTTCTTGATGGGATGCACGGCATTGTGGACCGCCGTTCACTACGACATTCCGCTGCTGATGATCGTTGCCAACAATCGGTCATTCTACAACGACGAGGTGCATCAGGAACGCATTGCCCGGCTGCGCGGCCGCCCCGTTCAGAACAAGTGGATCGGAATGCGCATGCGCAACCCCGACATTGATCTGACCGGGATCGCAAAAGCACAAGGTTGCATGACGTTCGGACCGGCGGCGACGCAGGGCGAGCTTGCGATCGCCCTCGACACCGCGCTTGCCCATGTGCGTGGCGGTGGTGTCGGGTTTGTCGAAGTCCTGATCGACACCGGATATCCCGACAGTCTGACCAGTTCCATTGCCCCCGCATCGGCGGTGGATGGATCAGTCTGACGGGACTTGCACGGGCCATTGGCCCCCTGCGTGGGGCCGACGGGCCGATGGGCGCGGATCTGGGAGGAATGTTCAGGGCAGTGCCGCGCAAGGATACGACGATTTCAACTTAAGGAGGATCAAGATGAAACGTGTTACCGCAATTTCGAACCTAAACGGACTGATGTGCAGTGCCGCAATGGCTGCCGGACTGTCGATGGGGGCCGCCGCTGCATATTCCCAGACCGATGCCATCGCGGAATTCTACGATGGCCAGACCATTACCATATATGTCGGTTTCGGGCCCGGCGGTGGATATGATCTTTACGGCCGCCTTGCCGCAGATTTTCTGGGGAAACACATTCCGGGCAATCCGGATGTGATCGTTGAAAACATGCCCGGTGCCGGGGGGCGCCTCGCCGCTCAGTACCTGTACTCGGTCGCGCCGCAAGATGGCACCGCTTTGTCGGTCATCGTGCAGTCCGTAGGGATGGACAGCGCGCTGGGAACAATTCCGGGTAACGTGGACGCCGCGCAGTTCGCCGCGATCGGCCGTCTGACCGCAAATTACGAACTGGGCATCGCATGGGCAGGCGCCGAGGCGCAGAACTTTGAAGATGCCAAAACGGTGCCTGTTCCCTTCGCCTCGACAGGGGCGGGGTCGGCATCGGCTTTCGTGCCTCGCATGCTCAACGACATAGAAGGCACCCAGTTCGAGGTGATTGCGGGCTATCAGGGCACGTCGAACGCCGCCATCGCCATGGAGCAAAGTGAAGTTGACGCGATGATGATCGGTATTGCGGGCCTGCGGGCATCGCGGCCGGATTGGTTGGATAACGGCATGGTGAATGTGCTGTGGCAATTGTCCAATGAACCCCACCCGGATTTCATGGATGTGCCCGCTGTCGGGCAGTTGGGCACCACGGATGAAGAAAGGCAGATGCTTCAGTTGGTGGCTGGCGCGGCAGGCGTTGGCCGGTCGCTGGTGACCACCCCAAATGTGCCTGCAGAACGCGTCGAAGCGCTGCGTCGGGCCTTTGATGCAATGCTGGAGGATGAAGCCTTTCTTGCTGCGGCAACAGAGCGCAATCAAGAACTGGACCCGATTTCCGGTGAGGCCCTGCAAGACGTGATCAACAGCCAGATGGATGTCAGCCCCGATGCCCTGGAGCGCGTGCGCGCGTATGTCATGGCGAACTGACGGCTGTCGCCACTGATTGTGGCGCGTCCCGCACCGTTTCGCTGACGCGCCACAGTCTTTCCACCACACCATTCCAATCAAGGTCTACCCCCTGACAGTGAGTACCCGACACATGGCTTTTGATATGGATCGCCTTGAAACCCTCGTGCCCAATCGCAAGCTGTATTTCGGGGGTGCGTGGCACACCCCGCAAAAAGGCGAAAGCCAGGCCAGCACCGACCCGGCAACGGGCGCAGCTCTGGGCCAAATCGCGCAAGCATGCGCCGCTGACGCCGACGCAGCGGTCCGGGCCGCACAGGAAGGCTATAAATACTGGCGCAAGGTAGCCCCCGCTGAACGCGCAAAAACGCTGCGCGCGATGGCGCAGGTCATCCGCGCCAATGCCGACGATCTGGCGTGGCTGGATGCCATCGACGGGGGCAGCCCCATCAGCAAAATGCGTTCAGATGTCGAGATCGCAGCATCCAGATTGGACTATTTTGCAGGTCTCGTCACTGAAATGAAGGGCGACACCCTGCCGTCACGCGACGGGACTGCAACATATACCCGGCGCGAGCCTTTGGGCGTGGTGGTGCGCATCGTCGCCTTCAACCATCCTTTGATGTTTACCGCCAGTCGGCTTGCCGCGCCACTGCTCGCCGGAAACGCGTGCATCGTGAAGCCCCCCGAACAGGCATCACTGTCTGCCCTGCGGCTTGCGGAATTGATCGGGCCGCTTCTGCCGCAAGGCGTCTTTGGGCTGTTGACAGGCGGGGCCCAGACGGGTGCCGCCTTGGCCCGACACCCTGATGTGGCGATGGTTGGACTGGTCGGCAGCGTCCCCGCAGGACAAGCGGTGTACCGTGCGGGCAGTGATGGCATGAAGCGCGTTCTGCTTGAACTGGGCGGCAAGAATGCCCTGATCGCCTTTGATGACGCCGACCCCAAGGCGGTGGCGCAGGCCATGGTGGACGGTATGAACTTCACCTGGTGCGGGCAATCCTGCGGATCAACCAGCCGGGCGTTTGTGCACGAAGCCATTCATGATGAAGTCGTCGCCGAAGTTCAACGTTGCGTGGCACAGATAGTGCCGGGGTTGCCCACCGATCCCGCGACAAAGATGGGGGCGCTGATCGATCACGCCCATCGTGACCGTGTCATGGCGGCGATCGCCACAGCGCAGGCCGAGGGCGCGCGACTGGTTTGCGGGGGCACCCCCCCGACCGACGCAGCACTATCAAAGGGCGCATTCCTGAGCCCAACGGTTTTCGCCGATGTCACCCACGATATGCGGATCGCCCGCGAGGAAATATTCGGGCCTGTGCTCGGCATCCTGAAATTCGACGATACGGCGCGCGTGATCGAACAGGTCAACGACAGTCCGTTCGGGCTTACCTGCTCGATCTGGACCAACGACCTTGCGCGCGCGCACCGGACCGCTGACGCGGTAGAGACCGGGTATGTATGGGTCAACGATGTCTCGAAGCACTTTGTTGGCGCCCCATTCGGCGGGCGCAAAAGCTCTGGCATCGGACGCGAGGAATGTTTGGGCGAACTCTTGTTCTTCACTGAAGAAAAGACGGTTCACATCAATTATTCAGGCGAGCGCTGAGCGCGTAGCGGCTCTGCGACACACGACGGGAGGCGTGTGTCGCAGAGCCAAGAACCAACAACCATCAGCATCTAGGGAGGATGATATGAAACACAAACCAGGCAAATCGAAGCGCATTGCGCGACACTTGCTCGTTGCAGGGATCATTGGACTGGCGGTGACACACCCCGTGCAAGCAGATCCTGTCGCCGACTTCTACAGTGGCAAAACGATCGACATGATCATCGGCTACTCGGCGGGCGGGGGGTACGATCAATATGCGCGCCTCGTGTCACGCCATCTGTCAAAGCACATTCCGGGCAATCCGGACATCGTCCCGCGCAATATGCCCGGCGCTTCCAGCCGACTGGCGGCAGAATATGTCTATAATGTCGCCCCACGCGACGGCACCATTCTGGCCACCGCAGACCAGTCGCTGGCGGTGGCACAGGCGATGGGGGATGACAGCCTGACGCTCGACGCAAGCGAATTTGGCTATATCGGCAGCCCCGTCATGCAAAACAACGTTTTGATTACCTGGCATACATCCGAAGTGAAGACCGTTGCCGACGCACAGGCGATAAGCGTTCCGATCGGCGCAACGGGTGGGTCCACCTCGTCACAATATCCAACATTGATGAACGAATTGATCGGCACCCAATTCAACATCATCACCGGCTATCCGGGGGGCAATGACATCAACCTTGCCATGGAAACCGGTGAGGTTGACGGGCGCGGCAGCGTCAATTGGGCATCCGTCGTGCCTTTGGGCTGGCAAGAGCAAGGCTTGATGAACGTCCTCGTGCAGATCGGTTTGCAGCGCGAGCCTGACTTGCCGGATGTGCCCCTCCTCTATGAGCTTGCACAGAACGAGGACGATGCGCGCTTGCTGCGGCTGATCTCCGCGCCGACCACTGTGGGGCGTCCGGTTTTCACCACGCCTGACGTGCCGCAAGAGCGCCTCGATGCGCTGCGCGCTGCGTTTGACGCGATGCTGGAAGACCCGGAGTTTCAAGCGGCGGCTGCCCGCGAGGGGCTTGGGCTCAGCCCGGTATCGGGTGCCGAACTGCAACAGATCGTGGACGAGATCATCTCGACCCCGGAACCGATTGCCGCGCGCCTCGGTGAGCTGATCGGCGTGGCCGACTAAGGGCAGTCACCCTGCCCGATAGCGCCGTCCGGCGGCGCGTTTGTGCCGCCGGACAACTCAGCATCAACGTCTTCGGAGAAGATCATGAACGCTTCGCTTTCCATTTCCGACGATCCAGCCGACATCGGGGCCATGCGGCAGCAGATTGCTGCCGCGACCCGTATGCTGGTGATGGAAGAGATCCTTGACTACAGTGGGCATGTGTCGGCGCGCATGCCTGATGGCGATACATTCATGGTGCAGAACGCATCAGATTCACGCGGTGAACTTGAACCCGATCGTCTGCTGGTCATGGACCTTGATGGGCGGGTGGTCGCAGGCAATGAAAAACCGCCATTGGAAACCGTGCTGCATGCCGAGATCTTCAGGGCGCGGCCTGATGTGCAAGCCATCCTGCATTGCCATCTGGAACTGGCGATTTCCTTCACATTGATGAAGAATGTCGGGCTGGTGCCCGTACGCTCCCGCGCCGTGCGCTGGCGAAGCGGCATCCCTACGCATCCAGATCCCAGCCTTATTCGTCGAAAAGAACAGGGCGAATCCCTTGCGGCCACGTTGGGACACCACAACGCGGCATTGCTGCGGTCGCATGGAATGGTGTTGGTCGCCGAATCTGTTCCTGCCTTGTACATCGACGCCCTGCATTTCAAGGCGAACGCGCGCGCCCAAATGTCCGTCCTTCAGGCAGGGCAAACCCTTGTCCCAATGACAGAAGCCGAGATGGACATGATCGACTCTCCAAGGGAGTTTCATATCGCCAAGCTCTGGAATTTCTACGTCCGCAAAGCGCGCGCCAGCCGGATCATTCCATCGGACTGGAGTGCGACGCTTTAGCAGCACCTACACCTTGGCGCGGGGCTTTGACGCTGTGCGCCAAGCAGACATCGCCCCCCCAAAAATGTCCTAGCAATTTAAGGATTAGCCACTGATGGAAGTCACTATCTTAGGCGCTGCACAAGATGCGATGGGACTGATCTTTGATCCGTTCCGTCTGATGATGCTGGGCGCTGGGGTGCTTATGGGGCTGTTTCTTGGACTGGTTCCGGGGATCGGCGGATTGGCGGGAATGGCGCTCCTGTTGCCTTTCACCTTTACGATGGACCCTTACACTGCGTTCGCCATGCTGCTGGGCATGGCCGCAGTCGTCGGGACGTCAGACACAATCCCCGCAGTGATGTTCGGCGTCCCCGGAACCGCAGGGGCACAAGCAACCATCATGGACGGCAATCCGATGGCAAAACGCGGCGAGGCGGGACGCGCATTGAGCGCAGCGTTTACGGCCTCCCTCTTCGGCGGGCTGATGGGCGCCGTCATGCTTGCTGTCATGATCCCGGTCTTGCGGCCCCTGATGCTCCACATCGGCTCTCCCGAATTGCTGGCGCTTTCGGTTTTGGGCATTGCCATGGTTGCGGTGCTTTCGGGGAATGCACCGCTGCGCGGTCTGATTGCGGCGGGGCTTGGAATACTCTTGTCGATGATAGGTGCCGATTCACAGACCGGCACGCTGCGCTGGACAATGGGCACGTTCTACCTGTGGGACGGCTTGCCGATCGTTCCCCTGGTTCTGGGGCTATTCGCCCTGCCCGAACTTGCAGATCTGGTGATCCGCCGCCGCGCAATCGCACAGGGTGCCGCCTTGGACACAAAAACCGGTATGTGGACCGGCTTCATGGATGTGATGCGCAACAAGTGGCTTACGGTGCGCTGCGGCACGATCGGTGCTGCGCTGGGGGCGATCCCGGGTATGGGCTCTGCCGTCGTTGACTGGATCGCCTACGGCCATGCGATACAAACCGTAAAGGACGCGCGCAAAACATTTGGCAAAGGCGATGTGCGGGGCGTGATTGCGCCAGAGGCCGCAAATAACTCGATTACTGCCGGGGCTTTGGTGCCAACAATTGCCTTCGGTGTCCCGGGTTCTGCCTCCATGGCCATCTTGTTGGGTGTGTTTCTGATACACGGAATGGTTCCCGGCCCTGCCATGCTGAACGAAAACCTGGTGGTGACCTATACGATGGTATGGTCCATCGCGATTGCCAATATCCTGGGCGCAGGGATTTGCTTCTTGTTCAGCGGTCAGTTGGCGCGGATTGCGATACTGCGATATACGCTGATTATTCCCGCAGTTCTGATCTTTGTTTATGTCGGTGCGTTTCAGGCGTCACGCAATTGGGGGGACCTGTATGCGTTGGTCGGGTTTGGCGTTGTCGGCTGGATCATGAAACAGATGCGCTGGCCGCGTCCGCCCCTGATTCTGGGCTTCGTCCTTGGCGCATTGATCGAACGATACCTGTTCATTTCTGTGTCGCGCTACGGTCTGGACTGGCTTGCGCGGCCAATGGTCATGGGGCTGTTCGCCATTGCTTTCTTCATTCTTGCAGGTCCGGTTTGGCGGCATCTCAAGGCGCAAGGCTGGATCAGTGGAATTTTGCGCGACCTGAGCAGACCCAGATTCAAATTGTCGGATTTGCTGTATGGGCTGGTATTTGCATTGGTCGTTTACTTGATGACGACGGCGATAAATTGGCCTTGGGGCGCACGTGTGGGGCCGTTGACCGTTGGCATCATCACCTTGGTCTTTTGTGGTCTGAGCTTTGCGAACCAGACAATGACCCGTGGTCTGATTGCGGCGCGCACGGCCGACGCCGACAATGACGGCTTCCACATGGACACGACGAATGATTACAGCGACCTGACAACCTGGACTGTGCTGCGGCGTGCTCTGGTCTTCTTGGGATACCTGTTGCTGTTCATGGCTTCGATGAAAGTAGTCGGACTTATACCGACGGTTCCATTCTTCGTTGCGTTGTTCATGTGGGCAGAGGGCCGCGAGAATTTGAAGCTCATTCTGGGGCAGTGTGTGTTTCTGACAGCCGCCGTCTACTTGATCTTTGATCGCCTTCTGACGATCCCTTGGCCCAAAACGCTGCTATCAGAGTGGATTCCCGCGCTGACAATCATCCCAAGCGTCTGAATAGTATTTTTTCAAAAGATCCGGGCTGCCGGGGAATGGCGCATTCTTCAAAGCACGGTCGCGATGGTTGGGGGCGGCCCGGCCGCCCGTTGCAAGGATGACATTGTATCGCATTGCTGCGGATCGCGGGCGATCAGCAAAAGGGTCCAGGCCGCGCCACGGTGGCCACCTTGTGAAATACCCCCATCGGATGATCGCGCTTGGGTGTTCGCGCGCGGTCAGCTTTTTCCAGACGTCGGGCGTCGGCATCCCCGGCACGCCTTGTTGCATGTGCCGCGCTTTTTCGATCTGAACCTGAGGACGTGCGACTGCCGCCGGTCGGTTGCGATCGGCATGGCGGCAATCCCTACCAAAAGCCTCCATCAGTTCTGTCTTGCCGCCAAAGCAACTTCGCTGCTCCACAGGGATCGCGACACGCGCCAAGAATCCACCATCCAATGATGCCCGTTGTACCCATCCTTCACGCCCGCAACGGCAGCGTGAGCGACACCAAGCCCTTGTGCGCAAGCGATCAAGCGGCAGTTTCTATTTGCCAGATTTCAGCAGCGACATGAAGTTCGCATGTACGAACCCGGCTTCCGCCGCGATTTCAGACTGAGCGACACCCCAGTGGGCAGACCACCTTGGCACATCAGTGCCGTCGGGGGCGGTTACGTCATAAATGCCCAATATTTGCATTCTACATCAGAAATTGCGGCATTTTTCAGCGGTTTGACACTCAGTCTCTGGACCTTATTCTGATCCTTACTGCGGCCAGAACACGAATCTGACCGGAAGCGTGAGCAATCGCGCTGACGCGCCGAAATCACGGTATGTTTTTTTGGCAGCCAACCCGTTTGTGCCACGCGCGCAAGCCTGGAAAACTACGGAGACGCCATGAGACGCCCGCAAGCCAAGACGGCGGTGCCAACGGACCCGCCGTTTGCACCCGAGACAGATTCAGCGGCCCTGGAGGCACTTGTCACTGGCAATCATGGAGACCCATTTTCCATTCTGGGCGTCCACCCCTGCGATGGGGCGTTGTCCATACGGGTCTTTGCCCCGGGTGCAACATCGGTGGCAATTGAAGACGATAGCGGCACGCGCCAGCAATTGACGAAACTGCATGATGAAGGCGCGTTTGGCAGGATCGTCACCGAAAGGCCTGCGCGCTACAGCGTGATCGCGCGCAACGATACTGCTGAATGGCGATTTACCGATCCGTATCAATTCGGCCCCGTTTTGGGGTCGATGGACGAACATTTGATCTCGGAAGGCGCACATATGCGCCTTTGGCGCACGCTCGGCGCCCACCCCATGACCCATGAGGGTGTGGACGGCGTGACCTTTGCCGTCTGGGCGCCTGCGGCCCGGCGCGTCTCCGTGATCGGAGATTTCAATGATTGGGATGGGCGCAAGCATCCCATGCGTCGGCGCGGCGCAACCGGGGTCTGGGAATTGTTCATCCCCGAACTGGGCACTGGGGCGCGCTATAAATACGAAGTCCTTGGCATGGCCGGTGGATTACCCACCCCCAAAAGCGATCCGGTCGGTTTTCAGGGTGATCTGCGCCCCGACAATTGCTCCATCGTCCAGACGCTGGATGACTACAAATGGCGCGATGGGGACTGGATGCGCGATCGTGGCGCATTTCAGCGCACGGATGCGCCGATTTCGATCTATGAGGCCCATCTGGGAAGCTGGCGAAAAAATGCGGACGGGACCTGGCTAAGCTATCGCGAACTGGCCGAAACGCTTGTGCCTTATGTCAAGGATCTTGGGTTTACCCATATCGAATGTCTGCCCGTGTCCGAGCATCCATTTGATGGGTCATGGGGCTACCAGCCGGTCGGTCTCTACGCCCCGACAAGCCGCTTTGGCCAGCTCGATGACTTCAGGGCTTTCGTTGATGCATGCCACGCGGCAGGATTGGGCCTGATCCTCGACTGGGTGCCCGCGCATTTTCCGACCGATACCCATGGACTGGCCGAATTCGACGGCACCGCGCTTTATGAGCATGAGGATCCGCGCGAGGGCTTTCATCCGGACTGGAACACACTGATCTACAATTTCGGCCGACAGGAGGTAAGCAATTTCCTGATTGCCAATGCCCTCTACTGGACGCGCGAGCATCACATCGATGGGCTCAGGGTCGATGCCGTGGCCTCCATGCTCTACCGCGACTACAGTCGGAAAGATGGCGAGTGGATCCCAAACCGACATGGCGGACGCGAAAATCTGGAATCCATCGATTTCCTGCGCCGCCTCAATTCGACGGTCTACGGCGATGACCCCAGCGCGATGGTCATCGCCGAGGAATCCACCGCGTGGCCCGGCGTATCGCGCGCCGTTCATGACGGCGGCCTCGGGTTCGGGTTCAAGTGGAACATGGGCTGGATGCACGACACGCTCGAATACATGGCGCAAGATCCAGCGCACCGGGCACACCATCACAGCAAGATGAGCTTTGGGCTGAATTACGCCTTCAGCGAGAATTTCATCCTCTCGCTCAGCCACGATGAAGTCGTTCATGGCAAAGGCTCCATGTTTGGCAAAATGCCGGGCGATGCCGATGCGAAGATGGCAAACCTTCGCGCCTATTATGCGTTCATGTGGGCCCACCCCGGCAAGAAGCTCTTGTTCATGGGACAGGAATTCGGCCAGCGCACGGAATGGAACGCCGACGCCGAACTCGACTGGCGCGCCCTGCAAGATCCAGCGCATGCCGGGCTGAGCCGCCTCGTGCGCGACCTCAACAGCGTCTATCGCGGGTGGCCTGCGCTACACGCCCGCGATTGCCGTGCGGACGGTTTCGAATGGATCGACGGCGCCGCAGAAGCTGCCAGCGTCTACGCCTGGATCCGGCATGGCGAAGACGGTGCAGCCCCGGTTCTTGCCGTGTTCAACTTCTCGGGCGTTGCCCATACCGACTGGCGTCTGGGCGTGCCGCAGCCGGGGTTCTGGCGTGAAATCCTGAACACCGATGCAGAGGTTTATTCGGGCGGGGGTCGTGGCAATCTTGGCGGCGTGACTTCGGCACCTCAGCCAAGCCACGGCCACGCACACTCTGTTTCTCTCACTTTGCCGCCGCTCAGCGGCACATACCTGACCCTGGAGGCTGCATGATGGATGCAACGGCGGACATGAACACGATAGCCCAAAACGTCACCGCGACCGAAAGTCTCTTGGACTGGGCGCTGAAAACACAACAAAGTGGTCAGCCCGCGTTCGAGACATCCCGGATCATGGCAGAGCGGATAGGGGCCCACCGGCGCGGCGATGTCTGCGAGGTGATATTCTGGGCACCAGAATTGCAGGAACACAGGGTATCCGAGGGCGACATCTTTATCGAGGTGCTCGATCTGGAAGGCGACGTAAACCTCCTGCGCTCGCGGCAGGAACTTAGCTTTCGCCGCACGCTCGTCCCTGTTGCGCGGATCGACGCCTGGTGTATGGCGGCGATCGACGGGATGCGCGCGGGCACCCGCGACAGCATCGGCAGCTTCTACTCACTGGTCTGGCGCGACAGCGAAAATAACTGGAGCCGCATCTTCGACCCGTTGTCGGCTTCGCTGCCCTTCGGCCCCTTTGCACCGGCAGAGTTTTACGATGTTGAAGCGATGCAGGCGGCACGGACCGACAAGGCCTATTACGCAAACCTTCCGGAAGGAGAAACGCACAAGTTTGGCCCTGTGAGCAGCATCCTGCAGATTCACGTCCCAACAGCCACAGCGAGCATGAGCATCGCGGGATTGACGCGGCACTACAACACGCTGGCCGAACGGGTGCGTCAGGGGGCAGAACTTGAGCCGGCCGACCGGATCTTCCTTGGCTACGATGCTGTGCAGCTTCTCCCGGTCGAACCCACGACGGTCTACGAAGCCGGCCCGGAATTCTGGACAGAGACAGAGAGCACCGATGATCGGCTTGTCGTCGACATCCGTCGCCCGGACACCACCAACTGGGGCTATGACGTGGTTATCAGCGGCATGGCCGCGATCAACCCCTCCTTGCTGGAGTCCGACCGCCCAGACGAACTCTTGGACCTCGTTGCCGCGCTGCACAATTTCCCGGAAAGGCCGAAAAAGCTGATCTTCGATGTCGTCTATGGCCACAGCGACAATCAAGGCCTGCGCGCATTGAGCCATCACTATTTCGCCGGTCCCAACATGTATGGGCAGAACATGAACTACCGCAATCCGGTGGTACGCGCGATCATGCTGGAAATGCAGCGGCGCAAGGTCAACTACGGCGCGGATGGCGTTCGGGTGGACGGCGCGCAGGACTTCAAGTGGTGGGATGCAGACGCGCAAGTACTGCGCCACGACGACGACTATCTGCAAGAGATGGCTGACATCGTGCAAGACGTCGCGGGGCGCAAGTATCGCCCCTGGTTCATCTTCGAAGACGGCCGCCCCTGGCCCGACGAAGATTGGGAACTCAGCTCGGATTATCGCGCTGTCATCGAGAACCAGCGCGACGAGGACGTATTCCAGTGGGGTCCGTTGACCTTTGCCCACAACACACCGTTTCTCTACACGTTCTGGCTTACCAAGTTCTGGCGCATTCAGGAGATCTTGCGCAACGGCTCCAACTGGATCTCGGGCTGTGCCAACCACGACACGCTGCGCCGGGGCACGCAGATCAACCCAAAGCTGAACGTCAACACCCGTCTTGGCGACACAAAGATGGAGATCCTGGACAAGGCCTATGACCATCCTGCGGTACAGATGCTGACGTACGCGGCATTTCCCGGCGTGCCGATGGACTTCTTGAACGCCATGGCGCGCGCATCCTGGGGGTTCATCCGCAACCAGGACGACAAATACGGCGTCAAGATCGTCGCAGAAGAGGCCGTGTCCCTGAATTGGCAGGTGGATGCCTATACGTATTCCGAACCGGGTAATTTCCGTCGGTTGAAGGCGCTCGGCTTTGATGATCGCGAGGGGCTCAAACGGTTCTTCGTGGTTCTCCCGGCGCTGGTGGAGGCATCGGATTACGACCTCGACGTGATGTCGACGTTGCTGAACGACGTCGATCCACCGCTCGAAGGTCCGACCCCCTACGATTCCGCGTTGCTCAAGAGTGTGGCGCGGGCGTGGATGGACGATATGCACGACTACTGCAACGTATCCAATTACCTGGACAGGCTCGGTGACGCGCATACCGACTACATGCTCAATCTACGCGAATTCCGGGCTGCACGTCCCTGGCTGCGCAACAATTATGGCCCGCAGGACGTCTTTGACTACGCGACTCCGATCAAGGGAACGGTGGCTTTCCGTTCCCTGAGACACGGACCAGACGGCGAACAGGTGTTTGCCATTGCCCATCTCGAGGGCAAGCCGCTCGATGAAATCGACCCGACCACGCTGCCCATTCCGGGGCTTGAAGGCGGCGGGTGGCAGGTCGCGCTGCGCACACCGACGATTGGTTCGGACTATCTCGGCGGCCCGATCTCGCTGCATGACAGCATGGCTGTGCTCTACACGCGCAAGCTTACCTGAGCCGAGCCACAAAACCTAAAAGCATGGGGCGATCATACCGCGCCCCATGACAGACATTGCCAAGGACACGCAGGATTTGCTGACCTGGGCGCGTTCAGAAAGGATCAGAACGCAATTCTGGTCTCGCTTTCAGCAACACAGTTCATCAACCAACGGGCGCTCGCTGTCCGCCGCGCAATCGCGCTGCGTTGGATGCTCACCCACTGAACAGCCGGGCGAACAGCCCCTGCCTCTTGTCGGGTATTCTGGGATCCGGCAATTCGGCCTGGCACTCCTGCATGTAGCTCCAGATCTTTGGCGCCAAATCGTCGACACCGTCAGCCAATGTTCCGGCGTGTCTGGTAATATCCGGATTGGCGTCAACCCAGTCAATCAGGCCAAACTGGATTTGCTCATCCTCAAGGGGGATCTGTTCACGCAGATCCCGCATGGCCTGTGCGGCGTCTGATGCGCCAACTCGGTCGAGATGCTCGGCCAATACGCTTACGCGTGAAGCGCACTCATGGTTCAGGACGGCTCCCAAAACCCCGTTTTTGCCTGTCGTACAACGTCGCCATATCAATGCGCTGAGGACCGTATCGACAGCCTCGTTGCGGATGTCGCCGGAAGAAAGAGCTCTCTCGATCCGGCGAAGGGCGACAGGATCATCTCGTTCAAGCAGGTCGTGGAGGTTTTCTGGCATCAGTCTTTGATAGCACAATCATGGCTGGGAGGCTACTCTCCTGAACAGAAGGGCGGCGATCAGGGATGTCCTCGAAGGCAGAGAGGAAGATATGCATGGTGGCGACGAACTCCGTAGGGTGAATCTCCCACGCACAATCCATCAAGCGCCCGGCCGCAAGAGCGTTAGCGCAGAGCCTGCAATCCAACTGCGATTCCCCTGCCAAAACTCGGGTGGTCAACTTTTCAGGACGACCCTGTGTGAATGTGCCGAAACCTATTCTGGAGCGAACTCTGAGCGCGAAGATAGATGAAATCGGCGATGGAATTGCAATTGCACTCACCGACAGCATATTGGATTTGGCCGATGACTATGAGGAATTTGATGAAGCGAGATCAGACGTGAAAGGCCTTTTTCCAAAGACTTTCTTTTACATGTCGTGATGCAGAAATTTCCTCCCACAGCATCGACGACGCCGCTTTGAGCGCGTTAACGTCGAGCAAGCAGCGATGAATGATGCTGCCAAATGGCATTTTTGATGTCGATGGCAGATATCGGCCTTTTCAGGGCGTCAAACTTCCCAATCATCGGCACACATTGTTGCATGTTCCGCGCTTTTTCGATCTGATCCTATAGCGAGCAACAGCCGCCGGGCGGTTCCGATCAACCAGACGGCGATCCCTCCCCGAGCGCTTCAGCAAGTTGTGTTTTGCCGCCAAAGTAAGATCGCAGTGTTACAGGGATCGCCATACGTGCCCCGAAGCTACCATTCTTCTCTTTTCAATGACGCCGTCACGCAGCCATTTTCGAACCCCGTTCTGGAACAGGAAATGACGCCAAGCCCTTATGCGCAGGGGTTCTCTTTATGTTCAATGGGATAAGATGGTGCTGTGAGAGAGGATTGAACTCTCGACCTCACCCTTACCAAGGGTGTGCTCTACCACTGAGCTACCACAGCATCTTGTCTGGGCGGCGGAATAGACCAACGTTACGGTCCATGCAAGGGCAATCTGGACCCTTTTTTCAGCTTGCGTTAGGTAGGACCGCATGAGCAAGAAGCAGACAGACATGAAATCTGGCTCCAGCGCCGCCACAGCCCGGGAAACCCGGCTCAAAGCGGCCATGAAAGCCAATATAGCGCGCCGAAAGGCGCAGGCCGCCGCGCGGGCCAAGGGCGCCGCGGACACCAGAGCAGATGAATAGGGCAGGCATATGGATTCGATAGTCATCACCGGCGGTGCAGCACTCAACGGCGAGATCCCCATCGCGGGCGCGAAAAACGCCTGTCTGACGCTGATGCCCGCAACCTTGTTGTCACATGACCCGCTGACGCTGACCAATGCGCCGCGGCTGTCGGACATCCGCACCATGTCGGCACTCCTGGGCTCGCTCGGCACCGAAGTCTCGCCGTTGCACGACGGCAAGGTTCTGGTGCTGTCCAGCCACGATATTCACAACCACACTGCGGATTATGAGATCGTGCGCAAGATGCGCGCCTCGATCCTGGTGCTGGGGCCAATGCTGGCGCGCGACGGCCACGCGGTGGTATCGCTGCCGGGGGGGTGTGCCATCGGCGCGCGCCCCGTGGACCTGCACCTGCGCGCGTTAGAGGCGATGGGCGCGGTGCTGGACCTGCGCGACGGTTATGTGCATGCCAAGGCGCCGGGCGGGCTGAAGGGCGCGACCTACCGCTTCCCGCTGGTGTCGGTCGGCGCGACCGAAAACGCGCTGATGGCCGCGACTCTGGCCAAGGGCACCACCGTGCTGGAAAATGCCGCCCGCGAACCAGAGATCGTCGACCTTGCGCGCTGCCTGCGGGCCATGGGCGCACAGATCGAAGGCGAAGGCACCGGCACGCTGACCATTCAGGGCGTCGACAGCCTGGGCGGGGCCACGCACCGCGTGGTGGCCGACCGGATCGAACTGGGCACCTACATGTTGGCCCCGGCCATTGCGGGCGGGTCGGTCGAATGTCTGGGCGGGCAACTGGACCTGGTGGCGGCCTTCGTCGAGAAATTGCAGGAATCTGGCGTTGAGGTCGAAGAAACAGCGCGCGGCCTGCGCGTCACCCGCACCGGCGACCGCGTGCGCGCCACCAATGTGACCACCGCGCCCTTCCCCGGCTTTCCCACCGACCTTCAGGCCCAATTCATGGCGCTGATGTGCACCGCCGACGGCACCAGCGTGCTGGAGGAACGGATATTCGAAAACCGCTTCATGCATGCCCCCGAGCTGCTGCGCATGGGCGCCAGGATTGACGTGCAGGGCGGCAACGCCACCGTCACCGGCGTGGACCGCCTGAAGGGCGCCCCCGTGATGGCCACCGACCTGCGCGCCAGCGTGTCGCTGATCCTGGCGGGGCTGGCGGCCGAAGGGGAAACCGTTGTCAGCCGGGTCTATCATCTGGACCGCGGGTATGAGCATGTTGAACAGAAGCTGGGCGCATGCGGCGCAAAAATCGAACGGATCAGGACGCCATGAACAACGACGACGCAAGGTTTGAGGATGGGGCGGAACGCCCGCTGCGCCTTCAGGCGCTGGACGCCGATGACCTCGCGGTAGTTTCGGCGCTCTGTCAGGATGCGGTCCTGCCGGGACATCAGATGCAGTTCGACCGCAAGCAGCGCCGCTTTGCCCTCTTGCTCAACCGCTTTCGCTGGGAAGAACACGCCCGCGCCACCCGCCAGGGTGGGTTTGAGCGGGTGCAGGCCGTGCTCACCGTCTCGGACGTGTTGTCGGCGGCGACCGACGGCATCACGCCCGGCGACCGGGACACGGTGTTGTCGCTGCTGTCCGTCGGCTTCACGGCGGGCGATGACGGCACGGGCCGCGTGCTGCTGACCTTCGCGGGCAATGGCGCGGTGGCGTTGGATGTCGAATGTCTCGACGTCACCTTGACCGATGTCACCCGGCCCTATCTGGCCCCGGCAGGCAAAGCGCCCAGCCATAAGGAACCCTGATGCCCGTTTTCCTCAACGCCAATGAGCCCGGCTTCGACACGCAATTCGCAGCCCTCCTGTCGGCCAAGCGTGAAGACGCCGTCGATGTCGATGACACCGTGGCCGCGATCATCCAGGATGTGCGCACCCGTGGCGACGCGGCGGTGATCGACCTCACCTCGAAATTCGACAAACTGGACCTGACGCCCGAAACGCTGGCCTTCACCCCCGCCGAGATCGCCGCCGAATGCGCCAGGGTCAGCGATGCCGACCGCGCCGCGTTGCACCTGGCCGCTGACCGCATCCGCGCCTATCACAGCCGCCAGATGCCCGACGATCAGCGCTGGACCGATGACGCGGGCGCCAGCCTCGGCTGGCGCTGGGGGCCGGTATCGGCGGCGGGGCTTTATGTGCCGGGCGGGCAGGCAAGTTATCCGTCCTCGGTCTTGATGAACGCCATTCCCGCGCAGGTCGCGGGCGTCGCGCGGCTGGTCATCTGCGCGCCCACGCCGCACGGCGTTTCAAACCCGCTGGTTCTGCTGGCCGCACAGATCGCAGGCGTGGACACGATTTACCGCATCGGCGGCGCGCAGGCGATTGCCGCCATGGCCTACGGGACCGAAACCATCACCCCGGTCGACAAGATCACCGGCCCCGGCAATGCCTATGTCGCCGCCGCCAAACGCCGGGTCTTTGGCCGTGTCGGCATCGACATGATCGCGGGACCGTCCGAAATTCTGGTGATTGCCGATGCCGATAACGACCCCGACTGGATCGCGCTCGACCTGCTGTCGCAGGCCGAACATGACGAAAGCGCGCAGTCGATCCTGATTACCACCAGCGCGCCCTTCGGTCAGAAAGTGGCCGAGGCTGTCGCCGCGCGCCTGACCACGCTGGAACGGCGCGCCATCGCCGGGGCCAGCTGGCGCGACTATGGCGCGGTGATCGTGGTCGATGATCTGGCGCAGGCCGCCGCCCTGTCGAACCGCATCGCCCCCGAACACCTGGAGCTGTGCGTGGCCGATCCAGAGGCGCTGCTGCACCAGATCACCCATGCGGGCGCAGTCTTTCTGGGCCAATGGACGCCCGAGGCGATCGGCGACTATATCGGCGGGCCGAACCATGTGCTGCCCACCGCACGCTCGGCCCGGTTTTCCAGCGGGCTGTCAGTGATGGATTTCATCAAACGCACCACCATCGCACGGATGACCCCCGGCGCCCTGCGCGCCATCGGACCCGCCGCCGAGCGCCTCGCGATCTCGGAAAGCCTGCAAGCGCATGGCCTCAGCCTGCGCGCCAGGCTTGACCGCCTCAATGCGGGGGAGTGAGTGATGGTGGCCAGCCCCAACCGTATCAGCAAGATCGACATCGACGATAGCGGCCTGCCCACGCCGACCCCGCAGATGGAACAGGAACGTCAGGTTGCGGTGTTCGACCTTCTGGAAGACAACAGCTTCACCCTCCCTGACCGCGACGACCGCGCCGCCCTGACGGGGCCCTATAGCCTCAGCCTGGCGATCCGCGAACGGCGGCTGGTGATGGAGATCTGCCTGGAAAGCGGCGACATCGCGGCCGAGTTTCACCTGTCCCTGGGGCCGTTCCGGCAAGTGGTCAAAGACTATTATCAGATTTGCGACAGCTACTTTGACGCTGTCAAAAAACTGCCCCCAAGCCAGATTGAAACCATCGACATGGCCCGGCGCGGCATCCACAACGAAGGTGCGAGGATCCTTCAAGAACGCCTTGATGGCAAAGCGGAAATTGACATAGACACCGCGCGCCGACTGTTCACCCTGATTTGCGTCCTGCATTTCGGGGCGTGACGTGGCTGACACTTTTCCATCATCGGTGTTGTTTTGCTGCGACCACAACTCGGTCCGGTCGCCCATGGCCGAGGGGTTGATGAAAAAGCTCTACGGCCAGCGTGCCTATGTACAATCCGCAGGCGTGAAGGGCGATCTGGAGGTGGACGGCTTTGCCATCGCGGTCAGCGCCGAACAGGGCGTAGAGCTGGAGCGCCATCGCACCCGCAGTTTCGACGAAATGGTGGAATGGGGCGATGATCTGACCGGCTTTGACCTCATCATCGCCCTCTCCCCCGCCAGCCAGCGCCGCGCGCAGGAACTGACGCGCTATGCCCATATCGACGTGGAATACTGGCCGATCATGGACCCCACCGGGCTGGGCGACGGGCGCGCGGCAAAGCTCGACGCCTATCGTCAGACCCGCAGCCAGATCCATGAACGGATGCTGGCCCGTTTCGGCCCCCCGACACAGGAATAGCCCATGACCAAAGACCTGATCGCCACCTATTTCGCGGCCTTCAACGCAGGCGACCCCAACGGCATGCTGGCGCTGGTCAGCGACGACGTGGAACACCATGTCAATCAGGGCGCGGTGCGGCGCGGGCGCGCTGCCTTTCAGGAGTTTTGCAGCCACATGGGCGTGAGCTACCGCGAATCCCTGCGCGACATCGTGATTTTCGCATCCGACGACAGCACGCGCGCGGCAGCGGAATTCGTGGTGCATGGTGAATACCTGCAAACCGACCCCGGCCTGCCCGCAGCACGCGGCCAGCGCTACACCCTGCCCGCCGGGTCGTTCTTCACGCTGGAGGATGGCAAGATCACCCGCATCACCACCTATTATAACCTGACCGACTGGGTGGCACAGGTGTCGGCATGACGCTGGATGTGCGGCAATTGACCGGCGGGGCGCTGGCTGGCGCGCTCGACCGCGTGGCGCAACTGCGCATCGAGGTGTTTCGCGACTGGCCCTATCTCTATGATGGCACGCTGAGCTATGAGCAGCGCTACCTTCAGGTCTATCAGGACAATCCCCGTGCCGTGCTGGCTGGCGCGTTTGACGGCGACACGCTGGTCGGCGCCGCCACCGGCATGCCGATGCAAGACCATGCCGACGAATTCGCCAGCGCCTTCGCAGGCAGCGGCCATGCCCTGTCCGACATCTTTTATTGCGCGGAATCCGTCCTGTTGCCCCCCCATCGCGGAAAAGGTGCCGGACATCGCTTTTTTGACATTCGAGAGGGTTTTGCGGCCCAACTTGGTGCAAAATATGTTGCATTTTGTGCCGTTCAGCGCCCGGTCGACCACCCGATGCGGCCCACCGGCTACCGCCCGCTCGACCCGTTCTGGCGCAAGCGAGGCTATGCCCCCCTGCCCGGCGTCGTGGCCCATTTCCATTGGACCGACATCGGGCACAGCGCACAAAGTGCGAAGCCCCTGCAATTCTGGATCAAGCCACTATGAAGATCGCCGCCGCCGCTTATCCGCTGGATGCTTTGCCTGATTTCAGCGCCTACGCCGCCAAAATCACCCGCTGGGTGGAAGCTGCCGCGTCAGACGCCGCGCAATTGCTGGTCTTCCCCGAATACGGCGCGATGGAACTTGCCGCTCTCGGCGGCCCCGCCGTCGCGCAAGATATCGAGGCCGCGCTGCATGAGGTCGCGCGCCATGCCGATGCCGTGCGCGCCCTGCATTGCACCCTCGCCGCGCGGCACAGCCTGCATATTCTAGGGGCCAGCGGCCCGGCCTTCACCGGCACCGCCCGCCCGGTCAACCGCGCCACATTCTACGGCCCCGGGGGGGTGATCGGCCATCAAGACAAACAGATCATGACCAGGTTCGAGCGCGAGGAATGGCATATCGCCCCCGGGCCGGGTCTCTCGGTCTTCGACACGCCCCTGGGCCGCATTGGCATACTGATCTGTTATGACAGCGAATTTCCCCTGCTGGCCCGTGCGATGGTGGCGGCGGGCGCCGAGATCTTGCTGGTGCCCAGTTGCACCGACAGCATGGCGGGCTATTCCCGTGTGCGGGTCGGCGCCATGGCCCGCGCGCTGGAAGGGCAATGCGTCACCGTGCAGGCCCCCACAGTCGGCGATGCACTGTGGTGCCCGGCTGTGGACCACAACATCGGCGCCGCCGCCATCTACGGCCCCCCCGATATCGGCTGGCCCGACACCGGCATCCTGGCGCAATCGGCGCTCAACACCCCCGGCTGGACCTGCGCGGATGTGTCCCTCGACCTGATCGGCCAGACCCGCCAACAGGGCGGCGTTCTCAACGTAACCCACTGGAGCGAGCAGGAAATTCGCCTCTCAACCCCGGTCCGCACAATAAAAACCGGATAATTCGCTTGAAAACCCTGCAAGTTACGCGCATATCCTGACGCGCCCGCACCAAGCGGGCGACGTATATATGGAGCGACTATGGCCAAGGAAGAACTGCTCGAATTTCCCGGCGTCGTCAAGGAACTCCTGCCAAATGCGACGTTTCGGGTCGAGCTGGAAAACGGCCATGAGATCATCGCACACACGGCAGGCAAGATGCGCAAGAACCGGATCCGCGTCCTGGCGGGCGACCGGGTTCAGGTCGAGATGACCCCCTATGATCTGACCAAGGGCCGGATCAATTACCGTTTCAAGTGACGGCATGCGCCTGATTCTGGGCTCTTCCAGCCCGCGCAGGCTGGAACTGCTGGCGCAGATCGGCATCGTCCCCGACGCGATCCGCCCGGCGGATATTGATGAAACGCCAATGCGCGCCGAAATTCCGCGGGTGTATGTTGCCCGCATGGCGCGCGAGAAACTGGCGGCCGTGCCGCGCGACCCCTCCGAGGTTGTGCTGACCGCCGACACCACCGTGGCGCTGGGGCGCCGCATTCTGGGCAAACCCGAAAACAAGGCGCAGGCGGCAGAATTTCTGCTGGCCCTTGGTGGCAGGCGGCACACCGTCATCACCGCCATCGCCGTGGCGCACGCCGAAAAGGTGTGGCAGCGCGTCGTGACCAGCGCGGTCAAGTTCAAGCGCCTGTCGGATGTCGAACTCAACGGCTATCTCGACAGCGATGACTGGCAGGGCAAGGCGGGCGGCTACGGCATCCAGGGGCCGGCGGCGGCCTTTGTGCCTTGGATCTCAGGCTCTTACAGTGCGATTGTTGGCCTGCCGCTGGCAGAAACCGCCAGCTTGCTCGCTGCGGCAGGATACGGAAAGGCGGCCCCATGAACGGCATCACCATCGCTTTGGGCATATTGCACGACCGGCAGATCGCCGCGCGCATCATCGACGGCCAGTTGGAGGACCTTCTGATCGCCCTGCCCGACACTGTCTGCCTGCCCGAGGCCATTTACCGCGCCCGTGTGGGCCGCCAGATGAAGGGCATGGGTGGCGTGTTTCTGGACCTGCCCGACGGCCAGCGTGCCTTTTTGAAGCAAGCCAAGGGGTTGCGCCCCGGCGATGCGCTGCTGGTGCAGGTCACCGGCGTGTCCGAGGCAGGCAAGGCCGTGCCGGTTGCCACGCGCCTGCTGTTCAAATCGCGCTACGCCATCGTGACGCCGGATGCGCCGGGGCTCAACGTGTCGCGCCAGATCCGCGAGGCCGACGAACAGGCCCGCCTGACCGCCATCGCCAGCGCCGCGATGCACGACAGCCCGCACGGGTTGATCCTGCGTTCTGCGGCCGAAGGCGTGGAAGATACCGCGCTGCGCGACGACATCACCGCGATGTGCGATCTGGCGCAGGCGGTGCTGGGCGACCGTACCGGCCCGCCCGAACTGCTGGTCGAAGGACCCACCCCGCATGTCATGGCCTGGCGCGACTGGGCCGTGCCCGACCCCGATGAGGTCGACGACAGCCCGACCGCGCTGGCCGACCACGGCGTGGCCGAAGCGCTCGATGCCCTGCTGTCCCCCGATGTGCCTCTGCCCGGCGGTGCCGTCATGGCGGTCGAGGGAACGCGCGCCTTGATCGCGGTGGATGTGAACACCGGCGGCGACGCCAGCCCCGCCGCGGCGCTGAAGGCCAACCTGGCCGCTGCCCGCGCCCTGCCCCGCGAGTTGCGGCTGCGCGGCCTTGGCGGACAGGTGGTGATCGACTTCGCCCCGGCCTCGAAGAAAGACCGGCAGGTGCTGGAACAGACGCTGCGCGCCGCCTTCCGCCGCGACAGTTCGGAAACCACGCTGGCCGGATGGACGCCTTTGGGCAATTTCGAGGTTCAGCGCAAACGCGACCGGATGCCGCTTGCCGATCTGTTGCGCCACAGGGATTAGGCGCGCAGACACCGATCGACATCTGCGGCCCGGAATGGCAAGAACTCAACTTCTTCTGTCTGCCTCGGGTTTCCCTACAAAGCCCGGGTGCGTTGGATCTGGCACAGGAAAATGAACGATTTCGCGGCTATGCAAGGCGCAGACCGCCCGCAACGTGTCTAAGCGCAACGCAGAAAGGAACCGAAATGACCTGCCCGATTTGTAAAAAACCAACATCGCCGGAATACAAACCGTTCTGTTCAAGGCGCTGCGCCGATGTCGACCTGGCCCGCTGGCTGCGCGAAGACTACCGCATCCCCGGCCCCCCTTCCGATCCGTTCGAGGACCCATTCGGCGACCAGCAAGACGACCCGGATGCGCCCGACGGTGCTGCGCGAACCCACGGCGGGGACAAGTTTCACTGAACCCGGATTTTTCAGGCAAATCCCTCTGGACAGCCCTGCCCCCCTCGACTAAGACACCGACACCCAGCGCAAATGCGCGCCCGTGCCCGGGTAGCTCAGGGGTAGAGCAGTGGATTGAAAATCCTCGTGTCGGTGGTTCAAATCCGCCCCCGGGCACCATTCATCAAACTGATTGCGCTGGTTTTGACCGACGTTTCAACTGACGTTGTGTCCCGGAATCTGCTGGCGCTACATCTGGGCTCCAAAGCTCGTTCGCTCGCTGGACTCAGCTCACCCTGACCGGAAAACGACCGCCACAGAAAAAACTCTGTTGTGTTGAAAGGCCCGCAGCACGGTTCCGTTCAATCTGCCCGTTGATACAGACTGGCCGCAATCACAGTAACGCTTTGCAAAAGCGACCCAACGCATACTTTCCCAGATGCTGCTTGCATTGGATATGCCACCGGGTGTGTCCCTCGGATAATGCGTTTTCCAAAGATTACCCCATAGGTACAATTTCAATCACATGAATGAAGAGCAAGACGTGCTTGACGAAGTCTACCGGGTTCTCCGCCATGCCACTCCCACTGAATGTATCAGCGCAACTTGCTTTATCGAATTTCAGTTAGCAAAGGACCGGCATTGTTCTGTCACCGCGCGGGCATCCTGGAATGTCGCGGGCAGCATAGAGGCGGGTCAGAAGCACGTGGATGACCAAAGGTGATGGATAGCGTCGGGCAACGCGCGAAACGGGGCTACCGGCCCCGATATCTTCGGGACCGGCGACTTTTGTCGGCGCAAAGCGCCATGCAGGCCCGTTACTCTATCGTGTAGCTGGCAAGATCGCAGATATCGATCTGGTCGGACATTTCATCGCCATCGTCGAATACGAAAAGAATGTCGTATTCGCATTGGTCGCTGTTATCCATGATGTAGACCGTCGACGTGTAGCCCGTTTCAAGGACATTGGCGCCCAGGATGTCATCGCCCCAGTCGCCGGAATTGGCCGGAGAGGTAAAGACCTGTACCACAGTATAACCGGACACATTGGTCAGTTCATAAGCAACGTCCTGGGCTGTCGCCGCAGACGCTGTTACCAGTACCGCAATTGCAAAGAATGCATTCCTCAATAATGTCATGTGATTTCCTCCGGCATTCCCCAAATGGCCTGCCACCTCGCGCGAAGATTGCCCAGTCACGCCTTCGGATCAAGTGATTTTTATTGGGGGGGGCTTTACTGAAAATCCCGCAGCGCGTCTCCATTCGATCTGCCTGTCGGCAAAGAGGGAGCGCAGCCATTTCAAATAGCCATCGGGTGATCTGGGGCTGATCGGGGAGAAGCGGCCACAGCGGTTCTCTGCCACGCCCAGTGCTGCGATTGTCTGGCCCTCGACCACCCCAAAAGCCAGCACCGACAGCGGACAGCGCAGAAAACGGTCGCTATCGACATCGCGCGGCCAGCGTTACCGGCGACGGTGCATCAGGCTCATAAACCGGGCTTGCCGCTCGAAGGGCGCTTGCGGCGCGGCAGCACCGGCCGCGCCGTCCATCATCCGCCGCACCATCACGGCGGCCAAGACGGCAAAGTTCACGCCGCCCACTGCCTGTCCGATCAGCACCCCCGCCGCCCCAAACCCCACCCCCAAGGCCGCCGCGTTTGAAATCACCCCGCACCGCCATACCTGTGTCCCCAATCGCCAGGTGCAACAAGGAACCGCCATGCTTTCCGAACCAGCGACCCGCGCGCAGGCCGAGGCGCTGTTGCATGCCTTCGCGCCCCGCATGGGTCAGAACTACGCCACGCGCCGGAATTATGACTTTGGGCCGGGCGCGCACCGCAATGTTTCCGGCCTCTCGCCCTTCGTGCGCCGCAGGCTGGTGACCGAACGCGATCTCGTCGCCACGGCGCTGGCCGCCCATGGCCCCCACGCGGCCGAAAAGTTCGTGCAAGAAGTGATCTGGCGCGGCTATTTCAAGGGCTGGCTGGAACGCCGCCCCGGCATCTGGGCCAGCTATTGCGCCGGGCGCGACAACGATCTGGCCCTGATGGACACCGACCGCCGCCTGCGCCGCGATGTCGCCGCAGCGATCTCGGGCACCACCGGGCTGGCCTGTTTCGACGCCTGGGCGCAGGAACTGACAACCACGGGCTACCTGCACAACCACGCGCGGATGTGGTTCGCCTCGATCTGGATTTTCACCTTGGGCCTGCCCTGGCGGCTGGGGGCGGATTTCTTTTTGCGCCATCTGCTGGACGGCGACCCGGCCTCGAACACGCTGGGCTGGCGCTGGGTCGCGGGGCTGCACACGCGCGGCAAGGCCTACGCCGCGCAGGCCCATAACATCGCGCAATTCACGGACGGCAGGTTTACGCCACGCGATACCGACCTTGCCGCCGATGTCGAAGGGTTAGAGCGGACCGAGCCTGACGGCCTGCCCTCCGTCACCCCTCTGCGCACGCCCATTCCGCCGCAACCCGGCGTGCCCAGCCTGCTGCTGATCACCGAAGAAGATTGCCGCCCGGAAGACTTCGACCTGACGACCATCGACATTCGCGCGGTCGCAACGCTGGCGGCCAGTACCCTGCGCTCTCCGCTGCCCGTGCCCGGCCGTGTCGCGGGCTTTGAAGGCGCGGCTTTGGCCGATGCCGCCACGCGCACGGGCCATGCGGCCATGCCGTTGCATGCGGGCCTGCCGCGCGATCTGGCCAGCTTTGCCGCGCGCGCCGGGGCACGCCAGATCGTCACGCCCTTCATCCCGCAAGGTCCCCTGCATGACTGGCTGCAACAGGCTGCGCCCGACCTTGACGCACAGGGCATCCGCCTGTGCGAATGGCAGCGCGACTGGGACCGCGCCATCTGGCCCCACGCGACGGCGGGCTTCTTCAAGGTGAAAAAGCAGATTCCCGCGATTTTGCGGGCCGTCGGGCTAGAGGATGCAGGCACCGGCGCAATACCGCCCGGCGCAAGCGACCTGCCCCCCAAAAGGCCCTGATGACCCCCCCGCGCCCCGGCACCCTGCACAACCAAACCCCGCGCAATTCCGCCGCCGCCCTTCCAAAGCCGTTGCATCTTTCCCCCGCTGCGGCCAAACAGGTCCGATGAACGACGCCCCACCCCTATGCCCGGATGCAGCAATCGACAGCCTTGGCTGGCAGCCCTTCTTTGCCGCCCAGCTAACGGCTGACGACACGGGCATGACCCCGGTGCGCATTGCCGTGGTGCACCGTGCCCGCCTGCTGGCGGAAACCGGGGCCACGGGGGGTGGCGAACAATTGCGCCTTGCCCACCTTGGCGGCACCTCGGATTACGCGGTGGGCGATTGGGTGCTGATGGATCCGGAAACCCGCAGCGCCGTGCGCCGGTTGAACCGCCGCACCCTGCTGCGCCGCCGCACCGAAAGCGCACATATCCCGCAACTGATCGCGGCCAATGTCGATACCCTGTTCATCGTCACCTCGTGCAACGACGATTTCAACGTCGCCCGGCTGGAACGCTACCTGGCGCTGGCGAATGAGGCCGGGACCAACCCCGTCATCGTCCTGACCAAGGTCGATCAGGTGGCCGACGCCGAAATCTTCCGCGCGCAGGCCGGTGCCTTGCAACGCGACCTTGCCGTGGTCACGCTGAACGCCAAGGCGCCTGATGCCGCCAAAACCCTTGCGCCATGGTGCGGACCGGGCCAGACGGTGGCGCTGGTCGGATCGTCGGGCGTGGGCAAATCGACGCTGCTGAACACGCTGGCCGCCAAGGCGCCGGACGCACAGCAACCCACCGGCGACATCCGCGCGCAGGACGCCAAGGGCCGGCACACGACCACGGCGCGGTCGCTGCACGCCATTCAGGGCGGCGGCTGGGTGATCGACACGCCCGGCATGCGCACCTTGCACGTCAGCGACGTGGCCGACGGCCTCGACATCCTGTTCGCAGAAATCACCGAACTTGCGCCCGACTGCCGCTTTCGCGACTGCACCCATGCCCATGAACCGGGCTGCGCCGTGCAAAAAGCCGTGGCGTCGGGCCGCCTGTCCCCCGACCGGCTGGACCGCTGGCGCAAGCTGAACGACGAGAACGTGGCCAATACCCCCGTACGGACCGGCGCGCGCGGCAACAAATCCGACGCGGCCAAGCCCCGGAAACGCTAAGCGGCACCGCATTGCGCCCGCCACTCAACCCGCGCCCGCTTCAGCCCTCGACCTCATAGGGCAACACGCCGCGCCGGTCAGGGTCGATGCGCAGCCGCCGTTCCAGCGGCGGCACCGACCGCTGGTGACAGCCCCGCCGCTCACAGATCCTGCAGGAAATGCCAATCGGCTCAAAGGCCTGCGGGCGGCTGATTTCCAGATCGTCGGCATAGACCAGCGCCCCCGCATGCGCGATCTCACAGCCCAGCCCGATGGCATAGCGCCGCACCGGGGCGCGATAGCTGCCGCCGGGCTTTGACACCGCCAGCGCAAGGCAGATGTAGCGCGCCCCGTCCGGCGTCTCGGCCAGCTGGCGCAATACGCGCCCCGGGGTCTCGAACGCCTGATGCACGTTCCACAGCGGGCAGCCGCCGCCATAGCGCGCAAATTGCAGCCGCGTCGCCGAATGCCGCTTGGTGATCGTGCCCGCCTGATCGACCCGCACAAAGAAGAACGGCACCCCCTTCGCGCCGGGGCGTTGCAGCGTCGACAGCCGGTGCGCCACCTGCTCGACCGAGGCGCCGAACAGGTCGGCCAGCCGCTCCAGATCGTGCCGCACCTCTTGCGCTGCGGCTTGAAACCGGCGGTAGGGCATCATCAGCGCCCCCGCAAAGTAATTCGCCAGCCCGATCTTGGCGATATCGCGCGCCGCATCCGACTGGAACCGCGCCAGATCCAGCGTCGCCTCCAGCAGATCGTTCTGCGCGATCAACGCCAATTGGTGCAAGATCTGGAACCGCTGCGTGCCCGGCGCGATCTTGGATGAGATCACCAGCAACCGCGCGCCCGCATCATAGCTGCGCAACACCGGCGTGTCGGCATATTGCACCGTCACGCCACGCGCGGCCAGCGCCTCCAACGCCGGAGGCAGCGCATCACCGCCCATAACCGGCCCCGCCCCCGCCCCTGCCTGCACGGCAAACTTTTCGGCGAAAAGTTCGGCGGCGCGGTCCACCGGGTCGATGTAATTGTCGCAATAATGGAAGAAATCGCGCACCTCTTCCCAGGCCGACGGGCGGCTGTCGGTATCCGCATGGCCCAGCGCCTCATCCAAAGAGGCCAACCGCTCATGGCTCTGGCGGTAGGCGCGGTGCAGGTCCAGAAATGCGCGCGCCAGCGCCGGCGCATTGGCCGACACCAGCCGCAGGTCGGGCAGCCCGGGCGGCGTGGTGCCGAAAACCGGATCGGCCATCGCCTCGCGCAGGTCGCTGACCAGCCGCTCGCTGTCGCCCGCCGACAGCTCGGTGACATCCATCCCGAACTCACGCGCAAGGGCCAGCACCACGGTGGTGGACAACGGGCGGTTGTTGTTCTCCATCTGGTTGAGATAGGGCAGCGACACGCCCAGCCGGGCGGCGAAATCCTTCTGCGTCAGCGCCAGCCGCGTGCGGGTCTCCCGCAGCTTCGCCCCGGCATACAGCTTTTGCGGTGCCATGCGTCCCTGCCTGTCAGAATGATGAAGCCGAATGCGGCAGATTTGCAGGCGCGGCAGGTCCCGTCAAGTTGTCCCCCGCCAAAGCGAAGGCCGCAGCCGGGCAGACGTCAGGCAGCGCCTCGCGCCAACGCCCGTTCCCGCCGCATCACATAGAGCACGGGCAGAATGGCCAGCGCCGATGTGGTCATCAAAAGGTATATCAGCGGCCAGGCGCCCGACCCCGGGGTCAGCAGCGCGCCCGCCAGCGCCGACAGCGCAGCCCCGCCCCCGATCATGATCGCCCCGCCAAGGCCAGAGGCAGACCCCGCCAGATGCGGGCGCACCGACAGCATGCCCGCTGTCGCATTGGGCAACACCATGCCATTGCCCAGACCCACGAAAATGAAGAAGCCATAAAAGACCTGCGGCGTCTGCGCGCCGAGCGCGAAGGTGATGCCCAGCGCCGCCATGCCCGAGAAACACAGCAACGTGCCGATCAGCGCCATGCGGTTGATCCCCATGCGCACCGAATACCGGCCCGACACGAAGTTGCCAACCGCGTAGCCCACTGCCGGTGCGCCGAAATAGAGGCCCAGCTGCGCCGGGTTCAGCCCGAACACCTGCGATCCGACAAAAGGCGCGCCACCAAGGTAGGCAAAGAACGCGCCCGAGGCCAGCATCGCCGTCATGCAATAGCCCCAGAACCGGGGCGAGGTCAGCAGATCCGGGTATTGCTGCACCTGCGCGCGAAACCCGCCCTCGCTGCGGGTGAAAGTCTCGCCCAGATCAGCCCATGTCAGCGCAAAAATCGCAAGCCCGGCAACCAGCATCAACACGAAGCTTGCCTGCCAGCCAAAGGCTGCGTCCAGCATGCCGCCAAACACGGGGGCCACCATCGGCACCACCGCCATGCCCATCGTCACATAGCCGATCATTGATGCAGAGCGGGACGCGTCCACCATGTCGCGGATCACAGCGCGGCTCAGCACCAGCGTTGCCACCACCGCCGCCTGCCCCATGCGGCAGATCAGAAAGGTCGTGATATCTTGCGCCAGCAGCGTGCCCACCGTCGCCACCAGGAAAATGCCCAGCGCGCCCAGCAGCACCGGGCGCCGCCCGAAACGGTCCGCCACCGGCCCGATGAACAGCTGCAACAGCGCGTTCATCGCCAGATACAGCGACACCGACAGCTGCATCACCCGGTATTCCGTGTCGAAATACGCCGTCATGTTGGGCAGCGAGGGCAAGAAGACATTCATCGCCAACGCGCCCAGCCCTGAAAGCAGGACCAGCGTCATGATATGCGGCGGTGTGGTTCGGTCCAGGAAACGGACGGGGGGCGGCGTGATCATTTAACTTGTGTAACCCTTTGCATGACCCTGCGCCAGAGCGTGATGTGCGAATCGAGGGCCTTTGACGCACCAAAACACACACATTCCCGCATGCCCCACGGCATCTGCTGCGGCGTTAAATGCGCCCCGGCGCACCGATGTCAACGCCACCGCCACTTTTCCCCACGCAAAGGCACATCAGCGCTCATACCCAACCCCATACCCCGCCTCACGCACGGCGTCGCAGGGGGCCCCGCCGTCAGCCTGCGTCCAGCGCCCGCAGCGCCGCCGTCAGATCCAGCGCGCCATCGTACAGCGCGCGCCCCGAAATCGCGCCATCCAGCGCCACGCCGCAATCGCGCAGCGCGATCAGATCCGCCAGCGACGACACCCCGCCAGAGGCGATCACCGGGATCGTCGTCGCCCGCGCCAGCGCGGCGGTCGCGTCAATGTTGGGCCCCTGCATCGCACCGTCGCGGTTGATGTCGGTATAGATGATCGCCGCCACGCCCGCGTCTTCAAAGCTGCGCGCAAGGTCGGTCACCATCACATCGGTCTCGGTCGCCCAGCCTTTGGTGGCCACGCGCCCCTCGCGCGCATCGATCCCCACGGCGACCTGCCCGGGAAACGCCTTTGCCGCCTGCCGCACCAGATCGGGCTGTTCCACCGCCACGGTGCCCAGGATCACCCGCGCCAGCCCCTTCTCCAGCCATGCCTCGATCGTGGCCATATCGCGTATCCCGCCGCCCAACTGGCAGGGCACATCGACCGAGGCCAGGATCGCCTCGACCGCCGCCGCATTCACTGGCGTGCCGGCGAATGCCCCGTTCAGATCCACCAGATGCAACCATTTGCAGCCCTGCGCCACGAAGGCCTGCGCCTGCGCGGCGGGATTGTCGCTGAACACGGTGGCCTGCGCCATCTCGCCCTTGAACAGGCGCACGCACTGGCCGTCTTTGAGGTCAATCGCGGGATAGAGGATCATCGGCCAGTTTCCTTCTGCATCACGCCCCACCGGGCAGGGAATGCCCGTCCAGTGTCATGCGGGCATCATCTCTGCGCGTCATAATCCAACTTCGGGCGAAGGGGAAACGGGTTTTGCCCCCCGCGCCCCCCCCGCGCGCCCGGCACGCGCCCCTCACGCCCCCGCCACGCCGCAGCCCCCCGGGACCCGCCGCCCATTTCTGACCCAAGAGTCAAAAAATCCAGCCTTTTCAGATGTTAAGTAAACTTTTTGTTGCACAAGCCCCAAAGCACGCCTATCGCTGCACCCCCAACGCACCACATGAAGGATACCCGACATGCAACCGACCGTTCCGTCCCGGCGCGCGGGCTTTGCCCTGTGGCTTGCCACCGCTGCCGTCCTGATCGCCGCGGGCATCTTCGTGCCCTATACGGTCCTTGCGGGGTCCGCGCTGGTCTTCGCCTTCTGGTCGGTCTTTGGCCTCAGCATCATCTTGCTGATCCTCTGGGCGGTCTCGGGCTGGAGGGACCGGCCATGACCCCTGCAAACCTGATCGACACGACCACGCTCTGGGCCGCCATCGCCGTCTTTGCCGCCTTCGGCATCGTGCTGGCTTGGCGCGCCGCGCGGCAAAACAGCGGCACGGTGGCCGATTACTACCTTGGCGGGCGCGACATCGGCGGGCTGGTGGCGGGCCTCAGCTATGCGGCCACCACCTATTCGGCCTTCATGCTGGTGGTGCTGACCGGGCTGACCTATCGCGGTGGCGTCGGCGCGCTGGGGTTTGAGCTGATCTATTTCGCGGGCCTGTCGCTCTTGGTGATCTTCGCGCCGCGCTTCTGGCTGGCGGCGCGCAAATGGGGCTTCATCTCCCCGGCCGAGATGCTGGGCGCGCGCTATGGCAGCCCCATGGTGGCACGGCTGACCGCATTGGTGGGCCTGATCTTCCTGCTGCCCTATTGCACCACCCAGATGGCGGGCATCGGCCTGTTGCTGTCAGGGGTGACGGGGGGTGACATCACGCTCTTTCAGGCGGTGGTCACCGGCGCGGTGCTGGCCGTGTTCTGGACGCTGTTTGCGGGCCTGCGATCCGTCGCCTGGACCGATGCGGTGCAGGCTGCGGTGATGATGGGGGCGGGCCTTCTGGCCGTAGGCTTTGCCATTGCGACCATCGGCGGGGTCGGCCCCTTCATCGCAGCGACCCAAGACACCCACGCCGCGTGGCTGACCGTGCCCGGCCCGGGGCTGTGGAGCTTCAACACCTTCATCGCCCTGTCCTTCCCGTGGTTCTTCTTTGCCATTTCCAACCCGCAGGTCAGCCAACGGCTGTTCATCATGCGCGACTTCGGTGCGATGCGCCGCATGGTGCTGTGGGTGCTGGGCTTTGGGCTGGTCTTCACACTGGTCGCGGTGATCTGGGGCTTTGCCGCGCTGCAACTGGCGCCGGGGCTGGACAACACCTCGACCGCGACGCCGGCACTGCTGACCTCGGGGGCGATCCCGCTTTGGGTGGCGCTTTTGCTCATCATCGGCATCCTTGCCGCTGCGGTTTCGACCCTCGACAGTATTGCGCTGACCGTGGGTGCGATGGTGGCGCGCGATTTCGTCGGCATCACCCGCAGCGACGCGGCGCAGATCATGGTAGGCCGGGTCGTCGTGGTGGGTGTGATCGTGTTTGCCGCGTGGTTCGCGCTGCAATCCACCCGCATCGTCGATCAGCTTGCCGCGCTGTCGGCGGCGGGCCTGCTGGTCACCGTACCCCCGATCATCGGCGCGTTCTTCTGGTCACGCGGCACGGCGTCGGGCGCGCTGGCCTGCATGGCGGGCGGCGCGCTGCTGGCGATCTACATGGCAATGGTGGCGGGCGTCAGCGTGTTCAACCCGGTGCTGGCCTTCAGCGTGGCGGGCGTGTCGGTGGCGCTGTTCGTGGGCGTCAGCCTGCTGACGAAACCGGCCAAGGGCGCGCTCGACTTCAAGGCAGAACTGGCGCCCGATCTGGCGCGCCACGGGGCGTGGTGACGGACCTGACCAGATCCTGCCGCACGGTCCGGGGGCACAAAGGTTAACGCCCCCGGACCCCATCGCGCGTATGTATCAAAGCCATACCAGAACCATACCGTTTCCATACTCCGGATTCCGGCGCAAAATCAGAAGGTTAACGCCCCTCACGCGGCCACCGCTTGCGCTTGGCTGTCGGGGGCGCTAAACCCGGCCAAACCGCAGATAAGGGGGCGTCATGTCCAGTATTGATACCGAGACCGCGCGCCGGGTCGCCAAGCTGTCCCGCATCGCCGTACCAGACGCGGCCCTGCCCGCGCTGGCGCAGGAATTGTCCAATATTCTCAACTTCATGGAACAACTGAACGAAGTTGATGTGGATGGTATTGAACCCATGACCAGCGTCACGCCGATGCGCCTTGTGCGCCGCGAAGATGTCGTGACCGACGGCAACCAGCAGGCAAAAGTGCTGGCCAACGCGCCTGACGCCCGCGAAGGCTTCTTCGCCGTCCCCAAAGTTGTCGAATAGGCCGAACCCATGTCCAGTGCATTTACTTCCAACTCCTTGAACAAGCTGACAATTTCCGACGCCCGCGACGCCCTGCGCCGTGGCGACGTGACCGCCGTGGACCTGACAAACGCCTGTCTGGGCGCCATAGACGCCGCCGATGCGCTGGGGGCGTTCGTGCACAAAACGCCCGACATCGCGCTGGAACGGGCGCAGGCCGCCGATGCCCGAATCAAGGCAGGCGACGCCCCAGCGATGTGCGGAATCCCCATCGGAATCAAGGACTTGTTCTGCACCGAGGGCGTGCCCAGCCAGGCCGCCAGCCGCATCTTGCAAGGCTTCTTGCCACAATACGAATCCACCGTAAGCGCCCAGTTGCGCGACGCGGGCGCGGTGATGCTGGGCAAGCTGAACATGGACGAATTCGCCATGGGTTCCAGCAATGAGACAAGCACCTACGGCAATGCCGTAAACCCTTGGAAAACCGACGAAAGATCGCTGACCCCGGGCGGCTCCTCGGGCGGGTCGGCCGCAGCCGTTGCGGCGGATCTGTGCCTTGGCGCCACGGGGACCGACACCGGCGGCTCTATCCGCCAACCCGCTGCTTTTACAGGGATTGTTGGCATCAAACCGACCTATGGCCGCTGTTCCCGCTGGGGCGTCGTGGCCTTTGCATCCAGCCTCGATCAGGCTGGCCCGATGACCCGCACAGTCCGCGACGCTGCCATCATGCTGGGCGCCATGTCAGGCCACGACGCGCGCGATTCCACCTCCGCCAACCTGCCCGTACCGGATTTCGAGGCCGCGCTGAGCGGTGACATCCGGGGCAAGAAGATCGGCATCCCGCGCGAATACCGCATGGACGGCATGTCCAACGAGATCGACAAGCTGTGGCAAGACGGTACCGCCATGCTGCGCGACGCAGGGGCAGAGATTGTGGATATCTCCCTGCCCCACACAAAATACGCCCTTCCCGCGTATTATGTCATCGCACCCGCCGAGGCATCATCCAACCTCGCGCGCTATGACGGCGTGCGTTACGGCCACCGCGCCACCCTGTCGGCGGGCGACGGCATCACCGAGATGTACGAGAAAACCCGCGCCGAAGGCTTCGGCGCAGAAGTGCAGCGCCGCATCATGATCGGCACCTATGTGCTGTCCGCAGGCTTCTACGACGCCTATTACAACCGTGCCCGCCGCGTGCGCACGCTGATCAAGCGCGACTTTGAACAGGCGTTTGAGGCCGGTGTCGACGCGATCCTGACGCCCACCACCCCCTCTGCGGCCTTCGGTCTGGGCGAAATGGCCAACGCCGACCCTGTAGAGATGTACCTCAACGACGTGTTCACCGTGACGGTTAACCTGGCCGGGCTGCCCGGGATCTCGGTGCCCACGGGGCTGGACAAGTCCGGCCTCCCGCTGGGCCTGCAACTGATCGGGCGGCCCTGGGCCGAGGCAGATCTGCTCAATACCGCATATGTGCTCGAACGTGCGGCAGGCTTTGTTTCCAAACCGACGCAATGGTGGTAATCTCTGCCAAAAGAAACGAGCAGAGGCACCCAATGCGATTTCCCCTTTTGGCAGCTTTGCCATTGATAACTCTGGCGTTTCTGGCTGGATGCGCGCAACCGAACATCCCCGATTCCGGCGCTGTCGCGGGCGGCGGCGTGGGATTTGGCGATTACAACGCCTACCTGCGCCAGCGTGAGGCGATGCAAAGCCAGCAAGCTGCGACGAATACGCAGCCTTCGCAGCCCTATTCGATCCCGCCCGAAACGCCCGTGGGCGTGGCGGCCGTTGCCGCTGTCCGTCCGGGCGCCGCGTTCCAGCAGACGCAGGCTGCGCTATCGCGACCCAATACGACACAGCAGCCCGTGGCACAGCCATCGGCCCCGATCCAGCTGACCACGCCGCCCCGCCCCGCTTCGGCGCCACCACAGCCCGAGACCTTCCTGACCGGCCCGGTCGCGACGGAACCTGCGGTGCGCCAACGCGGCGTATCGGATGAACAGGATTTCGACGCGGTCGCCGCACGCGAGACGATTGAAAGCGATGCAGCGCGGCTCGCCCAGCAACGCGCGCAGTATCAGGAAATCCGCGTCGACAGCGTGCCCGGCAACGGTGAAAGTGGCGGACCGAACGTCATGGCCTATGCCCTTGGCACCCAACACCGCGTCGGCGAGGAACGCTACCGCCGCCTGCATCCCCTGCGCTGGCGCCGCTGGGAATCGGCCTGCGCCGCGTACCGCACCCAAGACCTTGCACAAGAGGCCTTCCTGAGCGGCGGCGGGCCAGACCGCGACCCCGACCATCTGGACCCTGACGGCGACGGCTTCGCCTGCTGGTGGGACCCGCAACCGTTCCGCGAAGCCGCACGCGCAGCCGCTGCTAACGCGCAATAGGGCCAGGGACACCCGCGTGGTTTTTCCACCAAGAACCTGTGCAAAATCAAGGGTGCGCCGCGCGCTGACCCGGCGCGGCGCGGCATGACGCCGGTCTGGCACCCCTCACCCAATTTTGGTGCGCGGCGTGATGGGTTGCAGCCGTCGATGGTCGTGATCCATTTTACCGGCATGGCCAATTGTGCAGCCGCGCTAGAGCGGCTGTGCGATCCGGCGGCGCAAGTCTCCAGCCATTACCTGATTGCCGAGGACGGGATGCTCTGGGCGCTTGTGGCTGAGGATCAGCGCGCCTGGCATGCGGGCGCGGGGGAATGGCGCGGCATGGGGGACGTCAATTCGCGCTCCATCGGGATCGAGCTGGCGAATACCGGGCACCACCCCTTTCCCGAGCCGCAGATGCGCTGCCTGACAGCGCTGTTGGCGCAGGTGCACGGACGCTGGGACATTGAGCTGCGCGATGTGATCGGCCACAGCGACATGGCCGCCGACCGCAAGGAAGACCCGGGCCCGCGCTTTGACTGGGCGCGGCTGGGCCGCATGGGGCTGGCGTTGGCGGTGCCGCTCGCGACGGTCGACGCCCCGCTTCCGCGCTCCGGTTTACCGCAGCTCGAAGACAGTCTGACCCGCATCGGCTATCCTGACGCGCCGCCTGACCGGCGATTGATGGCCTTCCGCCACAGGTTTTCTCCGCAAGCGCGGGGGCCGGAAACCGGGGCCGACCGGGCACTGGCCGCGCGGATTGCGGCGCTGACCCAGCCGCTTTGATGTGGCCGCTTGGACCCGCCCGTTTTGACATTGACCCGCCCCGCGCTGCACTTTACGGCATGCCCTCACGCGGATGGCTGGATGACCGCGTGCCCGCACGGGTCCGCAAGGATACCATCGGGCGCGAGGAAAGTCCGGACTCCATGAAGGAAGGGTGCCGGGTAACGCCCGGCCGGGGCAACCCGAGGGAAAGCGCCACAGAGAACAGACGGCCCCACAGGCCGGGCAACCGGTCCGGGGTCACGGTGAAACGGTGGGGTAAAAGCCCACCGCGTGCCTGGTAACAGGGACGGCATGGCAAGCCCCACCCGGAGCAATGCCGAATAGGGACCCCAGGCGGTACACCGCAGGGAACTTCAGCCCCGGGGTCCGGGTTGGCAGCTAGATCCTGTTGGCAACGACAGGGGCAGATGAATGGTCATCGCCGGGGGCAACTCCGGTACAGAATCCGGCTTACAGGCCATCCGCGTATTTGAATTTCAGGGGCTGGCCGGCCCGATGGCCGGCTGCTGCGTCAGCGCCGGGCGAATCGGCCGGGCGGCTACGCATCCGTACGGCGCGCGGCAGGCCGGATACGCGGAGGCTGCGCGCCGTTGTTTCACGCATCCCCGCGCGGTAATTGCACGCGCCTGGCGGGTTTCGCGGTTGACACGGCGGGCGCAGCAGCTAAAAGGCGCAGAAGGATTTAAGGGGCGACCGCCGTTGCCCTGTTCAGGAGTACTGACTATGGCGAAACCGACGACGATCAAAATCCGTCTGAACTCGACGGCGGGCACCGGCCACTTCTATGTGACCAAGAAGAACGCCCGGACCATGACCGAAAAAATGTCGATCAAGAAATTTGATCCGGTTGTGCGTCAACATGTCGAATACAAAGAAGGCAAGATCAAGTAAGCGACCATCGCTTGCTGGACTGCTGGAACGCCGCGCCCACAATGGGCTGCGGCGTTTTTCTTTTCAGGCGTAGGGAATCGGCCAAGGACTGCGACTGCGCCTTCAGATCGAAGTCTTCAGACTGTATCCCGCCACGTGATAGAGATGCAGGATGCCGATCAGCTGCGATTGCTTCCAGCTGATCCGGGTGATCCGCAGCGTCGGCGCACCTGCAGACATTGCCAGCGCCCGCGCGACGGTCTCGGGGGCGGGTACCGCGGCAATGTCGATGGTCGCACGGGTCAGCGGGGCGTTTTGCAACAGCCACTCATCCACGGGCGTCTCGGTGAAATCGGCTGCCTGCAGCTTGCGCACCGCGCCAGGGTTAAGCCAGCGCTGTTCCAGTTGATGCGGCAGACCATCCGCCAGATGCAGCGCCGACAGGAAGATCATCGGGCCATCAGGCGCGCCATCGGGGCCGTCGGTAGTGTCGGTGATGTCGGCGGGCGGCCGCACAAGCCCGGTATCCAGCAGCCGATAGCCCGGGGCATGGCCGGATTTGCGGATCGCATCGGCGATGATCGGCACTTCCAGCGGGGCCTTGCGCACCGGATTGGGGGATACTGTGGTCCCCCCCTTGCGCCGCCGCTCCAAGAAGCCGGCTGTGGCCAGATCGCGCAGTGCGCGCCCCACGGTCGAGCGGGTGCAGTGATACTGCGCGGCAAGCTCTACCTCGCGCGGGACAAGGTCGCCCGGCTTCCACACCCCCGACTGGATGCGCGCCAGCAGGTCGCGGCGTATGGCCTTCCAGTCAGCTTTGCCCGGCTCTGGCGTCAAATGACATCCCTCAGTCTGCGCATGGCGGCCCTGTAGCCCGCGATGATTTCGGCGCGCCGGACATGGGCGCCTCCGCGCACCACATGCCGACCTGCGGACCATACGTCGCTGATCGCCCCCCTGTCCCCGGAAAAGATCAGCGTGTCCAGCGTCAGGTCGCCCCAGCGCACGTCGAGGTCGGGCGAACTATGGTCGATGCCCACCAGATCGGCAAGCAGCCCGGGCCGGATCTCCCCTGACGCCCGCCCTGCCGCCTGCGCGCCGCCGATGGCCGCTCCTTGCCACAAGACATGGCCGGTGGATTGTCCTGGACGGGCCAGCACGGCGCGCGACTGATCGCGCAGGCGTTGCGAATATTCCAGCCCGCGCAATTCCTCGATCAAAGAGATGCGGATGTTCGAATCGCTGCCCACCCCGAAGCGCCCGCCCCGCCCCATGAAACGCGCGCCATCGAAGATGCCGTCGCCCAGGCTGGCTTCGGTAATCGGGCATAGCCCGGCCACGGCGTTGGTGCGGGCCAGCGCCACGGTCTCGGCGGGCGTCATCTGGGTGCAGTGGATCAGGCACCAGCGGTCGCTGACCGGCGCATTCGCCAGCAGCCATTCGGTCGGCCGGGCACCGTAGGCGGCCTGTACCTCATCCACCTCTTCCGTCTGCTCGGCCAGGTGCATGTGGATCACGCCGTTGCCTGCAAGGTCTTGGCAGAACGCCAGATCATCGGGCTGCACCGCACGCAACGAATGCGGCGCGATGCCGGTCGTGCAATCGGCAGCTAGCGTCGCGACAGAGGCGGCAGCGCCGCTGACCAACCGCGCAAAGCTGTCACGGTCGTTCCCAAAGCGAATCTGCCCGGGCCCCAGGGCGCGCATGTTACAACCGCCATAGCGGTAGAGCACCGGCAACAGCGTCAGGCCGATGCCGGTTTCTGCGGCGGCGGCGCAAACGGTATGGGCCATTTCCGCGATGTCATCATAAGGGTGGCCGCCCGGCCGGTGGTGCAGGTAGTGAAATTCGACCGAGGCGCCGAACCCAGCCTCCAGCATCTCCATCTGCACCAGCGCGGTGATGGCGCGGACGTCTTCGGGCGTCAGGTGGTCAAGGAAGCGGTACATCAACTGCCGCCACGTCCAGAAACTGTCGCGCGGATCGGGGCCGCGCCGTTCTGTCAGCCCTGCCATGGCGCGCTGAAACGCATGAGAATGCAGGTTAACCGGGGCGGGTAGCAGGGTCGACACCATCTGCCCCTGCGCGGAACTCTCCACGGGGCTATGGGGCGTGACCGAGGCGATGTTTCCCCCCTCGACCACCACCAGCACATCATTTGCCCAACCATCGGGCAGCAGCGCCTGTTTCGCCCAGAGCCGCTGTTCGTTCTTCTTCTGCATATTGACACACCTATTATGCTTCAGCATATTAATGGCACTCCTTCCCGAAAAAGGAAATACCGAAGTGACCCGCCCAGACGCAAAGACATCGCCAGTTGAAGTGACGCAGGGCACCTGCCCGCTTGTGATAGCCATGCCGCATACCGGGACCTTCGTCCCTGATGAGGTGCGCGCCAACCTCAACGAGATCGGCCGCGGGTTGAGCGATACTGACTGGCACATTGACCGGCTCTATGCCGGGCTGATCCCCGGTGCGAGCTGTGTGCGCGCGACCTTCCACCGCTATGTGATTGATGCCAACCGCGACCCGTCGGGGCACAGCCTGTACCCTGGGCAGAACACGACAGGGCTGATCCCCACGACCGATTTCGACGGCAACGCGATTTGGGCGACGCTGCCCGACGCGGCGCAGACCGCCGCGCGGCTAAAGGCGTATCACGCACCCTATCACCGCGCGCTGGCGGCAGAGCTGGCACGCGTGAAGGCGCTGCATGGATTTGTCATCCTTTATGATTGCCATTCGATCCGGTCGCGCATCCCATTCCTGTTCGACGGGCTGCTGCCCGACATGAACATCGGCACCAACCGCGGCACGACCTGTGCCCCCGCGCTGCAAACGCTGACCCAGCGCCATTGCGCGGCAGCCGCGGGGCTGACCAGCGTGCTGAACGGACGTTTTCTGGGCGGCTGGACCA
This sequence comes from Roseicitreum antarcticum, assembly GCF_014681765.1. GTDB lineage: Bacteria > Pseudomonadota > Alphaproteobacteria > Rhodobacterales > Rhodobacteraceae > Roseicitreum > Roseicitreum antarcticum. The sequence goes on along the minus strand of NZ_CP061498.1, from coordinate 3,234,342 downwards.
CGCGGCACTATGGCCGCCCGGACGAGAGCATGCACGCCATCCAGATGGAACTGACGCAATCCGCCTACATGGCGGAACGCGCACCCTGGACCTGGGACGCCGAAAAGGCAGCCCGGGTGCAGGCAGTGCTGGGGCCCCTGCTGCACGATATCGCGGCGCTTGATCTGTCACCGGCAGATACCGCACGATAAACCACAACCAACCCACGACCCAACAAGGAGAGACCTGTGAAACACCTCACCAAATCGCTTTGCGCGCTGACGCTGTCAGCGGTAGCCCTTGCGGCACCTGCAACGGCGCAGGAACGCGTCTTTGTCGGCATCGCCACCGGCGGCACCGGCGGCACCTATTACCCGCTGGGCGGGATGCTGGCGCAGCTGATCTCGAACACGGCAGAGCTGGAAGGCTTCCGCGTTTCGGCTACCGCTGAAACCGGCAATGCCTCGGTCGCCAATGCGGGCCTGCTGGGCCGCGCCGAAATCGAGACCGCCTTCATCGCCGCCGACATTCTGGACGCAGCCTACAAGGGCCTGAACCAGTTTGAAGGCAATCCCGCCGAAAACCTGCGTGCCCTGGGCGCGCTCTATCCCGAAACCGTGCAACTGATCGCGCGTTCGGGTGCCGAGATCACCTCGTTCGAGGATCTGGCGGGCAAATCCATCTCATCGGGCTCCCCGGGGTCGGGGCAGTGGCAGCTGCTGGGCGACCTGCTGGCCGCGCATGACATGGTGCGCGAAGACGTGACCGAAGATTACTCGTCCTTCGCACAATCGGCGGACAAGATGAAGGACGGCAACCTCGACGCCTCGCTCATCACCGCGGGCATCCCCACGTCGTCGATCACCGAACTGGCGAACGGGCATGACATCACTGTCGTGCCGCTGACCGGCCCGGCGATTGCCGCGCTGCAAGAAGTTCAGCCATATTATGCCAGCGTGACGCTGCCCGCAGGCACCTATCGCGGCATCGAGGCCGATGTCGAAACGCTGGCCGTGCGCGCGATCTGGGCGACCCATGCGGAACTGGACGACGATCTGGCCTATGCCATGGTCAAGGCGCTGTATGAAAACACCGAAACGCTGGCACAGGTTCATGTGATGGGCAATCAGGTGTCGCTGGAAACCGCACTGGAATCGGTGTCGATCCCGCTGCATCCGGGCGCCGAGCGCTACTACCGCGAAATGGGCCTGATCGAGTGACGGGCCGCGACCGGCGCAAGCGCACGGCTTCGGTTGTACCTGCGCTGGTTGCAATGATTTTTGGCATGGGCGGGCCTTTGCCTGCCCATGCCTGCAAGGTGACGGGCCTCAGCGTTGTGCGGCTGACCGATGATACCGTGCTGGCCCGGGCGCAGGCGCAGGAATTCACGCTGATATGGCGGCATTCCGTGACGCTGACGCCGGTCTACGCCGCGTATGCGATTGACGCCGACGGCACGCTGCGCCAGACCGAAGAACGCTTTGCCGCCCATGGCCCCGGCATGGCCTTTGGCGGTGAGGGCTGGCAGATCCGGGGCGATCAGATGGTGCTGACCCTGAACCGCCCCATCCCGCAGCTTATATTGCGCAGCGACATCCCCCATCAAAACCGCCTGATCGCGGGCGACACCGAAATTGACCTGACCCGATGGCCCGGCGTTCCGCTGGAGATCCGGGCCACCCCTTGCAAGGACCCAGTGCGATGACCAAGCCCGTGAACGACCCGACCCTGACGCCCGAGGAGATGGAGGCGCTGGTCCGCAAGTATGACAATGAGACCAACTTCCGGTCGCTGGGCGGCGTGACCGGGATGGTCGTCACGCTGGCCTGCATCGCGCTGAGCCTGTTTCACATCTATACCTCGGGCTTTGGCCTGCTGAACGAGGTCATGCACCGGTCGGTGCATATGAGCTTCATCATGCCGCTGGTCTTCCTTCTGTTCCCGCGCGCGCGCGTCGAGCGGCCGCTGCGCGCCTGGGGGTTCGGGCTGTTTTTCGCGGCGTTCTATCTGTATCTGGGCGTTCAACTGGCCGAGGCGCTGACCGGCCAGATCCCCGACGCCGCCCGCTGGGGGCTGATCGGGGTGACGGCGGTGCTGGCGCTGACCGCGCTGCCGGTCAACCAATTGGGCGGGCACGGCAACCGGCTGTCGGTGCTGGACTGGCCGCTGGCCATCGCGGGGGGCGCGTCGTCAATCTATCTGATCGTGTTCTTCGACAGCATCTTCGTGCAGAATGTCGGCTTCCCGCAGCCGCTCGACTACATCATGGGGCTGATTGCCATCATCATGGTGCTGGAAGCCGCGCGGCGCACCATGGGGGAAACACTGCCGGTCATCGGCACCATCGCGCTGCTGTATGCGGTATTTGGGCCGTATCTGCCCGGCGATCTGGCGCATCGTGGCTATAACATCATTCGGCTGGTCAACCATCTGTATCTGGGAACAGAGGGCATTTACGGCATCGCCATCGGCGTTGTGGCAACCTTCGTGTTCCACTTCGTGCTTTTTGGCGTGTTGGCGCAGAAATCCGGGCTGGGGCAGTTGTTCATCGACCTCGCCTCGATCGTGGCGGGGCGCTATTCGGGCGGGCCTGCCAAGGTGGCGGTGGTGTCATCTGGCTTCTTTGGCATGATCTCTGGCTCGCCCATTGCCAATACGGTTACGACAGGCGCCTTTACCATTCCGATGATGAAGGCCAAGGGGTTTTCCGGGCGGTTCGCGGCGGCAACCGAGGCATCGGCCAGTTGCGGTGGACAGGTCACCCCACCGATCATGGGGGCTGCGGCCTTCGTGATGACCGAGATGCTGGGCATCCCATATAACGAGCTGATCCTGATCGCCATCATCCCGGCATCCTTCCACTATCTCTCCACGTTGTTCATGGTGCATCTGGAAGCCAAGCGCCTGAACCTTTCGGGGATCGACCGGGACAAACTGCCACAATTCATGGATGTCCTGACGCGGTCCTGGCACCTGTTCATTCCGCTGATCGTGATGGTCACGCTGCTGTTGATGAAATACACGCCCTTCCTGGCGGCATTCTGGGGCATCATGCTGACCATCGGCTGTTCCTATATCCCGCTGGTGCTGCAACAGGTCGGATTGGGCCGCAAGATGGATGCCGGATCGGCGCTGACGCCCTGGCGGCTGAAAGAGGCGCTGGAGAATGGCGCGCAGCAATCCATCTCGATCACTGCGGCCTGCGCATGTGTGGGCTTCATCCTGGGCGTGACCACGCTGACGGGGATGGGGTTCAAATTCTCGGGCGCGGTGATCGAAGGGGCCGCATGGATGGGGGCGATGGTGTCATCGCTGGACCCGCTGGGCTTCCTGACGCTGGACGGCACGACGCTGTTCTTCGCGCTGATCTTTGTGGCAATCGCTTGCATCATCATGGGTGCGGGCATCCCCACGACGCCAACCTATATCATTCTGGCCGCCATCGCGGCGCCTGCCTTGCAAGAACTGGGCGTTCCGCTGCTGGCGACGCACTTCTTCGTCTTCTACTACGGGGTGCTGGCGGACATCACGCCGCCGGTGGCGCTGGCGGCTTATGCGGGCGCAGGGATCGCCAAATCCGATCCGATGCAGACCGGGATGACGGCGTTCCGCCTGTCGATGGGCAAGGCGTTGGTGCCGATGATGTTCATCTATGCGCCGTCGCTTTTGTTCATCGACTTCACGGTCTGGGATTTCTCGCTGGCCATGTCATCGGGCGTCTTGTCAATCGTGGCGCTGTCGGTGGCCTATATCGGCTTTTTCAAGACCAGCATCGAGCGTTGGGAAAAATGGGTCCTGAGCATCGCGGGACTGGTCCTGGTGGCGCACGACGTCGTGGCAATCGCCGTTGGCGCGTCAGTTGTGCTGGCGATCTTGTGGCGCAACGCCCAGAAGGCAAAGGCCGAAGTGCCGCAGGCCAGCTAACGGGCGCGGGCCGCTTGGGCCCGCCCCGCCGAGCCTTCGCCCCCTGGGGGCGCTGGAGCCGCCCCTTCCCGCTGCCCGGCCCACGGTTTTCAGACCGTCATTTTCGGGCAGCGCCTGCCCCCCCGGGGGGCCAGGCATTCATCTGAAAAACAGCCACGTCAAAGCCGACAGCAGGGGCATATCCCCCGCTGCCGGTGATCGGCGTATTGCCGCGCAGCCGGGAAACCGGATCAGAAAGTTCAGTAGTTTCTGGAACGACATCGCATCTGGGCAGTTGTCATACCATAGCCGGTAACACGGCATTCTACTAAAGGAGCTACAAGATGAACAAGTTCATGATGACCACCGCACTCGTCGCAGTCACGTCCTTCGGGACCATGGCACATGCCGACAATCACAACACCGCAGGCGACACTGCCGCGATGAGCGGCAGCCAGACTGTACCAGCCTTCTTGGGTTCGAACTTCATCGGGAAGACCCTCTACACCCTCGACACCGAACAGGCCCGCGAATTGCGCGAAAGCCGCATGGGCGGGGCGCAGGACAGCTGGGACACCACCTCGATGGGCTGGAACAGCGATGAGACCTTCACCGGCGGTCGCGACGCTTGGGAAAACATCGGCGATATCGGCGATGTCGTAATGACCCAAGACGGTGAAATTCGCGGTATCTTGATTGATGTCGGCGGTTTCCTGGGCATGGGTGAGCGGACTGTGCTGGTCGATGCACAGGAACTGTACTTCGTCGCCGATGAAACAAACGCCGAAGATCTGGGTGGCTATTTCGTGGTCTCGGCCCTGAATGAGGCCGATCTGGAAGCGCTACCGGAGTGGGACGCAGAACAGCTGAACACCGGATTCGAAGCCCAAGGCTATGGCAACATGACCGGCGGCACCGACGGTGCGATGGGTGGCGAGACGATGAACGGTACTGATGACGCTACCGCGATGGCGCAATCCACCGAGCCGATGGCCGAAGGCACAGGCGGCATGGCCGAAACCGATGGTATGGCCGCCGGCGATATGGCGGCAACCGATGGAACGATGGCCAGAGAGCCGGGTATCATGCCCGACGGCTATGTCTCGATGGAACCTGAGGCCCGCACGGCCGATCGTCTGCTGGGCGCTGAAGTCTACGCCATGGAAGGCGACGAGGTCGCAAACGTCGAAGACCTGAGCATGAATGAAGGTGGCGAAGTAACGCATGCCATTATTGATGTGGGCGGGTTTCTCGGGCTTGGCACCCGCACCGTTGCCATCGAACTCGAACAACTCGACATCCTGTGGAACGAGCAAGATGGCGACGTGCGCGTTCAACTTCCGATGACCGCAGAGCAACTGGAAAACCTGCCCGAATACGAAGGGTAAGGCCACGCTGCAACGAATGCAGCCAGCAATCTCCCTGTTGGCTGAATGACTTCCCCGCCGGGAGACCGGCGGGGATTTTTTGTATTGTGACCAGTTGCTTCCGTCACACCACCTTACCGGCAGCCAGCCTGCTGGCCCCCAAACTGACCGCGCACCACGAGCGCCGTGCCCTGCCCGGCACCCCATAAGCGGCCACATATGCAAATTAGCAGATTCTACAGCTAATAAATTTGCAAATTTTCCGAAAATTGCTTTTGTCCCCCTCCTCACGACGCTATGTTGCACGCAGATCCAAAGGGGAGCGCCATGAAAGACATCCTGCGAGAGCTTGAGAACCGTCGCGCCGCGGCATGGATGGGCGGCGGCCAGCGCCGGATCGACGCACAGCATGCAAAGGGAAAACTGACCGCGCGCGAACGCCTCGACCTGTTGCTGGACGAAGGCTCGTTCGAGGAGTTCGACACCTTCGTCACCCACCGTTGCACCGACTTCGGAATGGAGAACGACCGCCCGTATGGCGACGGCGTGGTCACCGGCTGGGGCACGATCAACGGCCGCATGGTCTATGTGTTCAGCCAGGATTTCACGGTGTTCGGCGGCTCGCTGTCCGAAACCCATGCGCAGAAAATCTGCAAGATCATGGACATGGCAATCCAGAACGGCGCGCCCGTGATCGGGCTGAACGATTCCGGCGGCGCGCGCATCCAGGAAGGCGTGGCCAGCCTTGCGGGCTATGCCGACGTGTTCCAGCGCAATATCATGGCCTCAGGTGTCGTGCCGCAGATCAGCGTTATCATGGGCCCCTGCGCAGGCGGCGCTGTCTACAGCCCCGCGATGACCGACTTCATTTTCATGGTGAAAGACAGCAGCTACATGTTCGTCACCGGCCCCGATGTCGTGAAGACCGTCACGAATGAGATCGTGAGCGCCGAGGAACTGGGCGGCGCTTCGACCCATACCCGCAAATCCTCGGTCGCGGATGGCGCGTTTGAAAACGATGTGGAAGCCCTGCTGGAAGTGCGGCGGCTGGTGGATTTCCTGCCGCTGAACAACCGTGAAAAGCCACCCGTGCGCCCGTTCTATGACGATCCCGGGCGGCTGGATACCAGTCTCGACACGCTGATCCCAGACAATGCCAACACCCCATATGACATGAAGGAACTGATCCTGAAGCTGTCGGACGAGGCCGATTTCTATGAAATCCAGGAGGATTTCGCAAAGAACATCATCACCGGCTTCATCCGGCTCGAAGGGCAGAGCGTGGGCGTAGTCGCCAACCAGCCAATGGTTCTGGCCGGGTGCCTGGATATCGACAGCTCGCGCAAAGCCGCGCGGTTCGTGCGGTTCTGCGATGCCTTTGAAATCCCGATCCTGACGCTGGTGGATGTGCCGGGCTTCCTGCCAGGCACCGGGCAGGAATATGGCGGCGTCATCAAGCACGGCGCAAAACTGCTGTTCGCCTACGGCGAGGCGACGGTGCCAAAGGTAACCGTCATCACCCGCAAGGCCTATGGCGGCGCCTATGACGTGATGGCCTCCAAACATCTGCGCGGCGATTTCAACTACGCCTGGCCCACCGCCGAGATTGCAGTGATGGGGGCAAGGGGCGCGACGGAGATCCTCTATCGTTCCGAACTGGGCGATGCGGTAAAGATCGCGGCGCGCACCAAAGACTATGAGGACCGCTTCGCCAACCCCTTTGTCGCCGCCGAAAAGGGCTTCATTGACGAGGTCATCATGCCCCGGTCCACCCGCCGTCGCATCTGTCGGGCCTTCGCCAGCCTGCGCACCAAGAAGCTGACCAACCCATGGAAAAAGCACGATAACATTCCGCTGTAGGGGCCGTGAAATGCGTCATCTGGTTTTCTGTCTGGCAGTCAGCCTTGCACCGCTACCGGCGCAGGCGCTGGAGGTCGCGTTGCCCTCAGGCAAGGTCGCCGCGCTGTATGAGACGATCCTGGACCAAGATGCGGGAATCGGCCGCTTCCGTTTCACCATGGACGCGCTGCAAACCGACCCCGAGGCGCTGACAAGCGGGCCCGAACGGGTGCGCGACCTGACGTTTCTGTGCGAAACGACCGCCCTGCCTGCGCTGCGCGCATTGGACCCCGAACGCGGCGCGGAAATGGCAGCGGTTGTCATTTCGGTCGCCGCACGGCAAACGACGTTTGGCGACACCACCCCTGATGTTGCGCAATTCTTCGAGGCCTTCGTGATCGAAGGCGATCACTGTATCTGGGATGAATTCTGATGCTTCCGCAACATGTTGCCCCCCTGCCCCCGGCGACGCACTGCTCTGGTGCGGTACTGCCACATTCCGTGCCGCACACGCGATATCTGTTTCCAATGGTCCGGAAATCGGATATTCTTTCTCACGGTGGCGTGCACGCTGCCTCAGTATCGCAAAAATGCCGGGCGGAGCATGGTGCTGCCGATCCCGCACAACCCGAGAGCAGGAGACACCTATGTCCAAGAAAACCGCCGTCATGGCAGTATTCGCCCTTACAATCCTTGGTGCATGCGCCAAACACAGCGGCCCCTCGACCCCGCCGGTTGAGCCGATCCCGCAGCCGATCTATGTTGAGCCTGTCTCGGGCAAATACCGGTAATCTGACCGCAGGCCGGGGTTACCCCGCCGCAGAATTCACGGCATACGCGCCCCGCATCGACAGGGGGCGCGTATGTTGAAGCACCGTGGCTTTCCCGGGCGACTGCCGGGAACCGACTTTCAGTTCACACTGCGCCGTGCCCACAAAGAAGGCGCGACACAGCTGACCGCGCGCCGCCGGTTCAACGACCGTAGGCCCGCCGACCGCCGCGCTGATGCTGCCTTCCTATATGCATTGATCGATCATTTCGGTGACGAACCGTTCGAGCGAGGGAATCTTGACGCCGGTCGGCTGTCTTGGCTGTTCCAGCGCGAGGTCGTGGCTGCCGAAGACCCCTTTGATCCTGCCAGCTATGACGCGCTGCTGCGCGTTGATCTTCGGGTGGCGCGTGCCAGTTTCCCTGAAATTTTTGCCGACAATGCCGCCGCAACCTATCATCATGGGGACGCGGACGAATGATGCGCCAGCGCCCGTCACTGCTGCGCGGGAACACGCCTATCGCGTGTGTCATGACGCAGAATTGTGATGCGGCCACACGCGCTGCGGGTGTAAGCTCGAGCATAATCGTTAGAAATGAAAGGATTGGACAATGGGTATCAAAGTTCTTCTCGCTGCCGGAATGCTGTTCGGTCTGGCCGCATGCGGCGACACGCTGGGTGAGCAGGCGCTTGTCGGCGGCGCCGCTGGCGCAGGCACCGCGCTGGTCACTAACGGTGATCCGCTTACCGGCGCTGTCATCGGCGGGGCGGGCAATGTCGCGTTCTGCCAGTCGTTCCCCGATCAGTGCCGCGGCATTCGCCGCTGAACGTCACCTTACTGACTTCCGGGCAACCGTAGCGCCACAGGTTACCCCAGACTTTGACACCCCGCCGGTTCCGACCGGCGGGGTGTTTTTGCATGCACGCCGCCCCGCGCGGGGCACAGGGAGAGAAGATGTTTGACAAGATCCTGATCGCAAACCGGGGCGAAATTGCCTGCCGTATCATCAAATCCGCGCAAAAGATGGGGATCAAAACCGTCGCCGTCTATTCCGACGCCGACCGCAACGCCCTGCACGTCTCGATGGCGGATGAGGCAGTGCATATCGGCCCCGCGCCCGCCAACCAATCCTATATCGTGATCGACAAGATCATGGCGGCCATCGCGCAGACTGGCGCGCAGGCGGTGCATCCAGGCTACGGCTTCCTGTCGGAGAACCGCAAATTCGCCGAGGCGCTGGAGGCCGCAGGCGTCGCTTTCATCGGCCCGCCTGCAAGTGCGATTGAATCGATGGGAGACAAGATCACCTCGAAGAAACTGGCGCAAGAGGCCGGCGTCAGCACGGTGCCGGGTTACATGGGTCTGATCGCCGACGCGGACGAAGCCGTGAAGATCAGCGGCGAGATCGGCTATCCGGTGATGATAAAGGCCAGTGCTGGTGGTGGTGGCAAGGGCATGCGCATCGCCTGGGATGATGCGGGTGCGCGCGAAGGGTTTCAATCGTCGAAGAACGAGGCCGCAAGCAGCTTCGGCGATGACCGGATCTTCATCGAGAAATTCGTGACCCAACCCCGGCATATCGAAATTCAGGTGCTGGCCGATCAGCATGGCAATTGTGTCTACCTGCACGAACGCGAATGCTCGATCCAGCGCCGCAACCAGAAAGTAATCGAAGAAGCCCCCTCGCCCTTTCTTGATGCGACGACACGGGCCGCGATGGGCGCGCAGGCCGTCGCCTTGGCGCAGGCAGTGGGATATACGAGCGCTGGCACGGTGGAATTCATCGTCGACGCCAGCCAGAATTTCTTCTTTCTGGAAATGAACACCCGCCTGCAGGTGGAACACCCCGTGACCGAACTGATTACCGGCATCGATCTGGTGGAACAGATGATCCGCGTGGCCGCAGGCGACAAGCTGCCCTTTGCCCAAAGCGATCTGCATATCAACGGCTGGGCAATGGAAAGCCGCCTTTACGCCGAAGACCCTTATCGCAACTTCCTGCCTTCAACCGGCCGACTGACGCGCTACCGGCCGCCAGAGGAAACCGTGTCGGATGTCGCCCGCGTGCGCAATGACACCGGCGTTTATGAGGGCGGCGAGATCAGCATGTTCTACGACCCGATGATCGCCAAGCTGTGTACCTGGGCACCGACGCGTCTGGCCGCGATAGACGGTATGCGCACGGCGCTGGACAGCTTCGAGGTAGAGGGCATCGGCCACAATCTGCCCTTCCTGTCTGCCGTGATGGAACACCCGCGCTTCATCTCGGGCGACATCACCACCGCCTTCATCGAGGAAGAATACCCCGACGGCTTTACCGGCACCACGCTGCCCGATGACCTGTTGACCCGGGTGGCCGCCGCCGCGACGGCCATGTTCAGGGTCGCCGAAATCCGCCGCAGCAGGATTTCCGGCACCATGGATAACCACGAACGGGTGGTGGGGTCCGACTGGGTGGTGCGCGCGCAAGGCTGCCAGATGCGCGTCCAGATTGACGCTGAAAAGTCCGGGGCCGAGGTCACGGTAGACGGCACCACCCTGCGCGTCACCTCGGACTGGACCCCCGGCAACCCGCTGGCGCGCCTGATGGTTGGGGGCACGCCCCTGGTGATGAAGGTCGGCAAGGTAACCGCAGGGTTCCGGCTGCGTTTACGCGGCGCGGATCTGATCGTTCGGGTACTTACCCCGCGTCAGGCCGAACTGGCCGCGCTGATGCCCGAGAAACTGCCGCCCGACACATCAAAGCTGCTGCTATGCCCCATGCCCGGTTTGGTGGTCAGCATCAACGTCGCAGCGGGCGATGAGGTGTTCGAGGGCCAGCCGCTGGCCACCGTCGAGGCGATGAAGATGGAGAACATCTTGCGCGCAGAACGCAAAGGCACGGTGGCGAAGATCAACGCCGCTGCCGGCGACAGCCTGCGGGTCGATGATATCATCATGGAGTTCGAGTGACATGCCAAAGGGTCAACTGCGGCTGTTCCTGATCTATGCAGGCATCTTCATGCTGGCGCTGATCGCCGCCTGGGTCACCTTGTCGATCCTGCTTGCCGACATCGCGGGCGGACAATGGCTGTTGCTCTTTCTGCCGCCGCTCTGCGGGATGGCGGTGTTTCACGCGCTGTTCCCCCTGATCAGCCGCATCCGGCTTGGCACGGATTTCCTGTTCGTCGGCGGTGGGCTGGTCTATGGGCTGGGCACCATAATGGCGGCCGCGGTGAACTTTGGCCTGCTGGATGCGAACGTCGCCGTCGTCTTCTGGCTGGCGGGGGTATTCGGCCCCGGCTGGTGGCTGATCGCAGCGCGAGCCGAGGCTGCCGGGTATTTCAGATGAGCCGCGCCTTGCCCCTGAACTACCGGCCGGCCGGCCTGCGATCCAGCATTTCCTGCCGCCGCAGCGGGAATTTGTCGATGGCCTGCAGTATTTCACGCGTATCCCAGGGGCTGGGCTTGCGGTGCTTGATCTCTCCATCCTTGCCGATGATGGCCAGCATGAAGCCGCGCGGGCGCAGGCGGGTGCGCAATGCGCTCATCGTTGCGGGGTCGGTATCCAGCGCCACGACCACATCACGCTCATGCAGGTCCTCCGCACGGGTTTCCAGCAGCGAAATCTGCTGCCGAAACATGGGATCGTTCGGCGTGTTGGCGAAGATCACCAGCAGCCGTTTATCCCATAGCATATCATCGGGCACCACGTCCGCCGCGTCGACGATCAAGAGTTCATCCGACGCGTCTTCAACCGCGGCCTCGGCCATGGGATCGGCGGGCGTCTGGACCGCCGTATCGGTCGCCCAGACGGCGCAGGGTAACAATGCAGCGAGAGCGAGTGTCAGAAACGATTTCATGCGGCCTCCATATGAACTGCATATAGGGGTTCTTGCGGAAAAAACATCCGCGCGGTGTGACGTTTCACGCCTGCGCCCCGTGCAAAACGAAAGGATCACGCGATGAGCGACAGAAAATCCGAATGGGAAGCGCTGGCCGCCAAGGAACTGCGCGGCAAGCCGGTCGAAGCGTTGACCTGGGACACGCTGGAAGGCATCCCCGTGCAGCCGGTCTACATGGCCGAAGATGTGGCGGGACTGCCGCATCTCGATGAAATCCCCGGCCGCGCCCCCTACACCCGGGGTGTGCGCGCCACCATGTACACGGGCCGACCCTGGACCATCCGCCAGTACGCGGGCTTCTCTACCGCCGAGGCATCAAACGCCTTCTATCGCAAGGCGCTGGCCGCCGGGCAACAGGGCGTATCGGTCGCTTTCGATCTGGCCACCCATCGCGGCTATGACAGCGACCACCCGAGGGTCGAGGGCGATGTGGGCAAGGCCGGGGTCGCCATCGACAGTGTCGAGGACATGAAAATCCTGTTCAACGGCATCCCGCTGGAAAAAGTCAGCGTTTCCATGACGATGAACGGCGCGGTCATCCCCATCCTGGCAAATTTCATCGTAACGGGCGAAGAACAGGGCGTGGACCGCAAGCTGCTGTCAGGCACCATTCAGAACGATATTCTGAAAGAATTCATGGTGCGCAACACCTATGTTTATCCGCCGGAACCCAGCATGCGGATCATCGCGGATATTATCGAATACACCTGCGCAGAGATGCCGAAATTCAACTCGATCTCGATCTCGGGCTACCACATGCAGGAAGCTGGCGCGAACCTGGTGCAGGAACTGGCCTTCACGCTGGCCGACGGGCGCGAATATGTACGCACCGCGATTGCGCGCGGCATGGATGTGGATGCCTTTGCTGGGCGGCTGTCGTTCTTTTTCGCGATCGGCATGAATTTCTTCATGGAGGCCGCGAAGCTGCGTGCCGCCCGGCTGCTGTGGTCGCGCATCATGGCCGAGTTTGAACCGAAAGACCCAAAATCCTCGATGCTGCGGACGCATTGCCAGACCTCTGGCGTTTCGCTGACCGAACAGGACCCCTACAATAATGTGATCCGCACCGCATACGAGGCGATGAGCGCGGTTCTGGGCGGCACCCAAAGCCTGCACACCAATGCGTTGGACGAAGCCATCGCCCTGCCGACCGAATTCTCGGCCCGGATCGCACGCAACACGCAGTTGATCTTGCAAGAAGAAACCGGGGTGACGAAGGTCGTCGATCCGCTGGCAGGCTCATATTATGTCGAGAAGCTGACCGCGGATCTGGCCGATGCCGCCTGGGCTCTGATCGAGGAAGTCGAGGAACTTGGCGGCATGACGAAGGCCGTGGCCAGCGGCATGCCAAAGTTGCGGATCGAGGAAACAGCGGCCCGCCGTCAGGCCAATATCGACCGCGCGACCGAGGTGATCGTCGGCGTGAACAAGTACCGCAAGGACGTGGAAGACCCGATCGACATTCTGGACATAGACAATGAAGCGGTGCGCCAGGGCCAGATCGAAGCCCTTGCCCGCATCCGCGCCAGCCGCGACCAGCAGGCCTGCGACGCGGCGTTGGCGGAACTTACCCGCCGCGCCCGCGACGGCGGCAACCTGTTGGAGGCCGCCGTCGATGCCGCCCGCGCCCGCGCCACAGTGGGCGAGATCAGCATGGCGATGGAGACGGTCTTTGGCCGCCACCGGGCCGAGGTCAAGACGTTGGCGGGCGTCTATGGTGCGGCGTACGCGGGCGACGACGGCTTTGCCGCAATTCAGGCCGATGTCGAAGCGTTCGCCGAGGCCGAAGGCCGCCGCCCCCGCATGCTGGTGGTGAAGATGGGCCAGGACGGCCATGACCGCGGCGCAAAGGTCATTGCCACGGCATTCGCCGATATCGGATTCGATGTCGATGTAGGCCCGCTGTTCCAGACCCCGGAAGAGGCCGCACAGGACGCCATCGACAACGATGTGCATGTCATCGGTATCTCCAGCCAGGCGGCCGGGCACAAGACCCTGGCCCCAAAACTGGTGCAAGCACTGCGGGCGGCCGGGGCGGATGATATCATGGTGATCTGCGGCGGCGTCATACCGCAACAGGACTACCAGTTCCTCTATGACGCGGGCGTCCGGGCGATCTTCGGCCCCGGCACCAACATCCCGGCCGCCGCCAGTGAAATCCTGCGCATGATCCGCGAGCGGCAGGCGGGGTAAGCCGCTTGCACGGCGCGGCTGAACGGATCGCCGTGCACACGACGACCCTGCAAACATTTATTGATTTGTAAACGACTCCTCCATAATCCTATTGGTGGTTATTGAGAGGAAAGAAAAATGAAGTTAACGATTGCCGTTGCGGCACTTTTTGTCAGCGCGTCTTCTGCACTCGCGTGCCCGGATTATACTCTGTGGGGCAACGAAACCTATGAAGTGACCGGCGACCAGCTTTATACCCCTCGGAGTTTCTCCGTTGTGGCAGGCGGCGATACCAATCTGGAGCGGTGCCGCATCCGCTCCCCCACCTGGAATGGCGCGATGCCGGGCTTCGTCATTTCAAAGCCGGATTTTTCGATCACCGTGCGCGGGGTGGCCGGGTATGAGCTGGAATTTCGCACCGTGAGCAGCTGCGATACGGTGTTGCTGATCAACACGGCGGGCGCGAACTGGTATTTCGACGATGACGACAACGGCAATGCCGACGCCAAGATCCGGCTGACACGGCCCAGTGGCGACGGGATCTACGATGTCTGGATCGGCACCTATAATGGCGATTATTGCGACGCGCAACTGATCGTCGAAACCTTCTGAGGTGGACAGAGGTTGGGCGGCGCAGGCCTAGCTTTGCGCCGCCAGCACGCGACGGGTTGCAGGCGCGTCCAGAAGGATATGCCGTACATCATCACCCCCGGCCTTGTCGGGAGGTGTTATTTTTACTGACAAAATGGCGCGAATGCAGCGAGGCGTTACGGGGATGATGGTCGAAACGAAATCTCGGCGCGCACAGCGCGTTTCCCGCCGCCGATGCGTGGATGCTTGCAGCGGCACATGCACAGGACCCAGCCATGGATGAGAATACGCTGCGCGTGCCTGATCTGGCGATTTCTACCCTGCGCCCGGCCACTGAGGCTGATTGCACCGCAATTGCGGCGATCTGGAACCCGGTGATCCGCGACACGCTTGTAACCTTCAGCCCGACCGAAAAGACTCCGGCGGATATCCTCGCGACCATCCGGCAAAAACAGGCAGAGGGGCACGCGTTCTTCGTCGCCGCAGATGCCACGGGCATTTTGGGCTTTGCACTTTATGGGCAGTTTCGCGCGGGGTTAGGCTATGCCCACGCCATGGAGCACAGCATCGCCCTGCACCCTGCCGCCTGCGGGCGCGGTTTCGGGCGGGGTTTGATGCAGGCGGTTGAAGATCACGCGCGGAGTCGCGGCGTGCATTGCATGATTGCAGGCGTCAGCGGCGCAAACCCGGATGGCGTGGCGTTTCACGCGGCCTTAGGCTATGCGACAGTCGCAACGGTACCGCAGGTGGGGCGCAAGGCAGGGCTGTGGCTGGATCTTGTCTTGATGCAAAAATTCCTCTGATCTGCTATTGCGCGCACTCCGACGGAACGTTGTCACCCCCGGAACCGTTGTATTCGTACCGTGCAAATGATCTTGAGCGTCACGCTTTGCCATGTAAACGGGAAAATTTTCTGGTATTCTTCACCCATGTCGATCTGGACCCGCATATCCGCCGCGCTGTCCGCGCTGGCCAAAGGCGAAAGCCTGAGCACGCTGTTCGACCGGCTGCGCACGCCGCCGGAACGTTCGGTCGCGTTTACCATCGCGGTGATCGCGCTCGGGGCAAAGATGGCCAAGGCAGACGGCCATGTAAGCCGGAACGAGGTCGCGGCCTTCCGCAGCGTGTTCATCATACCGCCCTCGGAAGAGGCAAGTGCGGCCCGCATCTTTAATCTGGCCCGGCAGGATATCGCGGGGTTTGACGCCTATGCCCGCAAGATTGCGGCGATGTTCCGGCCCGGCGATCCGGTGCTGGTGGACCTCATGGAAGGCCTGCTGCATATCGCCGTGGCCGACGGTGCCTATCACGCACAGGAAGACGCTTTCCTGTCCGAAGTCGCACGAATTTTCGGGTTGAGTCCGCGCAGCTTCGCGTGCCTGCGCGCCCGGTACGTTCCCGACAGCCCGCCTGACCCCTACGTCGTGCTGGAGGTCACGCCCGAAACGCCGCTGGATCAGATCCGGGCCAAGTACAAGACGGCGGTGCGCGAAACCCACCCTGACCGCATGGCCGCGCGCGGCGTACCACCCGAGGCGATCAAGCTGGCCTCTGAACGGCTGGTATCGCTGAACCGGGCGTGGGAAGAAATTTCAGCCGCGCGCGCTGCGTAATGCACGCGGAACATATGGCTATCGCGGCACACATTCGGATAGGATGACATGATGAAAACCGTGATCCTTGCCTTGTCGCTGCTGCTGCCCCTGCCTGCGATCGCGCAGACAGACGACGCGCAAGCGCCAACACTGGAAGATTCGCTGAATCAGTTGCGCGATGGCGCGGGCGCTTTGCTGGAATTGTTCATGCAAGAAATGGAACCGGCGGTGCAAGACATCGAGCCGCTACTGGACCGCCTGTCTGAAATGGTCGCAAATCTGCCCGGGTATTACCCGCCAGAGGTCTTGCCGAATGGCGACATCCTGCTCCGCCGCAAACCCGTGGCCGAGGCGCCGGAGGATCAGGAAGACCCCGCCCCCCCCTCGCCCCCCGAACCCGAAGCGCCGCTGGAACTGTAGTTGCGCGAGACGCGCACGATGGTCTTAACATCAAGCACCTTGGCAAGGGACGAGAACCGAGCTTCTGCCACCTCGCTGAACAACGCCTGGGTCTGAGGACGCAGGACCAGTTCCAGCACGCGTTTCTTTGGGAAAAACCGCAGTTCCCCAGCATTTTCTGGCCCGTCCATCGAGAACATCGCCCCGAACCGCATTGCACGACCCAGCATCTGCGCCTCACGAATTTCGTCATCGCTCAGCAGTTTGGACACCGCGACCATACGGTCCTCGATCCCGCTGGTCTTGTAGCGGTACATCAGCGCCAGCCCCAGATAGATGCGGCCCTTATGGTCCAACCCGCCCAGATTGGCGCGGGTTGCGGTGTCAAAGCAAGCCTGCGCCCGGTAATCCGGATGCGCGCGCCAGTTCACGTCATGCAACAGACAAGCGGCCTTCATCAGCCGCAGTTTCGCCGTGGGTGCGGATTTATAAAGTGGCAGCAAGAAGTTGAACAGCTTGCGACCGAACCCTGGCATACGGGCGTTTGTATGTTCCGAAAAGCGGCAGGCCTCGATCAGTGGGTCGCGGCTGCGCAGAACATCGGGCATCTGGTCATACAAGATCCCCTCACGGATACCGTAGCTGGAAATGTAGATATGCCGGGGCCGGAACACCGCCAGCATCTGCCGCAGCACCACCGCCGCCAAGGGGACAAGGCTGATGCGCTCGGCAGAAATACTGGTCGCGGCGCGCAGGGCTTTCAGGTCGTTGTCCGCGATCCAGTCGAGTGTTTTGCGGATCGACTTTGGCGTCATTTCATATTCGTGCAAGACGGTCAGCGGATAGCCGCGCCGCTCCATGTCCAGCCGCGCCAAGGCACGCCAGGAACCGCCCACCAGATAAAGCGCGTCGTAATGGGTGCCTATCTGTTCGCGCAGGTCCTTCAGGATATTGCTGACATGGGTCTTCATGCCTTTCTTGCCGCCCTTGACTTGCTGCAACCGGAACGGGCCCAAGGGCGATGTCACGCAGCGATGCACGGTGCCTTCGCTGATCTCGGCCAGTTCCATTGAAGATCCGCCGATGTCGCAGACCAGCCCCGCAGCCTCGGGCCAGCCCGTCAGCACGCCTTGGGCTGACAGCCGCGCCTCTTCGGTGCCATCGATAACCAGCATGCGCAGCTTGGTCGCGGCCTCGACCTCAGCCTGAAAGGCGGGGCCATCGGTTGCCTCGCGCATCGCTGCGGTGGCCACCATGGTGAGGTTTTGCAGGTTCATGCCCTTGGCCAGCAGGGTAAAGCGCCGGATCGCCGCCATGGCGCGCACTCGGCCTTCAGGGTTCAGCGCGCCGGTGGTGGCGAGACCACGGCCCAGACCGCAGAGCACCTTTTCGTTGAAGAAATAGGCCGGGCTGCGCGCCGCGCCGTCGAACACCACCATCCGGACCGAGTTTGAGCCGACATCAATCACGCCAACCTGTTCCAGCGCCCGAATCGCGGGGTCGTTGAACAGCGGGCGCTCAAAAAATGCGGTCGCTGACTTAGGGGCGCCCGCCCGTGACGCGTTTGGCGTGCTGCGTGCCGGACCGTGCGATCCGTCATCCAAGGCAGGTCCATCCATTGGGGTCTCCGGAGTAACCATCATGCCCCTATATCCCCAGACCGACAGCCGAGGTCAATCAAACACTTTGCAAATCCGCCCCGCGTTGTGCCGCAGGTCAGTCCGGGTCATGCGCCAGAACTGGCACATCGGCCGCCCCCGCCGATCCACGGCCCGATAGTGACGGGTTTTCCATGAAGAAGCGATGACAGTTGAACGGCACACGCCCCCCTTCGGTCACCGGCAACACCTCACGCGTGGAGGTGCCATCGGGGTGCAGCACCCAGCTTTGCGCCTCATCGGCAAGATTCGCCGCCATGACCTGTTCGACAATCTGCGCCTTCACCGTGGGGTTGTTGATCTCAACCAGCGTTTCGACCCTACGCAGCAGGTTGCGGCCCATCCAGTCTGCCGAACTGATGAACACCCGCGCTTCCGGAGAGGGCAGCCCATGCCCATTGCCAAAGCACACGATGCGCGAATGTTCCAGATACCGGCCCACGACCGATTTGATGCGAATATTCTCAGACAGGCCCTTGATGCCCGGACGCAGGCCGCAGATGCCACGGATCACGAGGCTGATCCGAACCCCCGCCTTGGACGCGGCATAAAGCGCGTCGATCACGTCAGGGTCGATGACCGAGTTCATCTTTGCCCAGATTTCCGCCGGACGGCCCGCGCGGGCATGCGTCGCCTCGGCGTCGATCATGTCCAGAAGGGATTGTTTCAGCGTTAGGGGCGAGATCGAGAGGTTTTCCAACTGCTCGGGCTCGGCATAGCCTGACAGGTAGTTGAACACCCGCGTCGCGTCGCGGCCAAGCGCCGGATCACAGGTGAACAGCGACATATCGGTATAGATCCGCGCCGTGATCGGGTGGTAGTTGCCGGTCCCGAAATGGGTATAGGTCACCAGCTTGTCACCTTCCCGCCGCACGACGGCGCTGATTTTCGCATGAGTCTTGTAGTGAATGAAGCCATAGACGACATGCGCCCCGGCGCGCTCCAGCCGACGCGACTGCCGGATATTTGCGGCCTCATCGAAGCGGGCCTTGAGTTCGACAAAGGCTGTCACGGATTTCCCGGCCTCGGCCGCCTCGCACAGCGCCGCGACGATCGGGCTGTCACGCGAGGTGCGGTAAAGCGTCTGCTTGATCGCCAGCACGTTGGGGTCACGCGCCGCCTGTTCCAGGAACCGCACGACCATATCGAAGGTCTCATACGGGTGGTGCAGCAGCATGTCCTTTTGCTTGATGGCGGCGAACATGTTGCCGTCGTGGTCCTGCACGCGTTCTGGCACCCGGGGCACGAAGCTGGGCCACAAAAGGTCACGCCGCTCATCCAGCACCAATTCCTTCAGATCAGCCACGCCCATGATACCCCTGACCTCGATCACCTCATCGGCGGTCAAATGCAGTTCTTCCATGATCAGGTGGCGAAGGGCGGCCGGCGCACCTGCCGACAGCTTCATGCGTACCACTTCGCCGCGGCGGCGGCGCTTCAGCGCGACCTCAAATTCGCGAACCAGATCCTCAGCCTCTTCCTCAAGCTCCAGATCACTGTCGCGCAACACGCGGAAGCTGCAGGAGGATTCCATCCGGTAGCCGGGAAAGAGGTTGTGAAGCTTGGCCAGCAACATTTCTTCCAGCGGCAAGAACCGCGCCTCGCCAACCGGCGCGGGCATGGACACGAAACGGTCGATCTGCTGGGGCACGGGCAGCAGCGCGTTCAGCTTTCGCCCGCTGCTGGTATGCTCCAGTTGCAGCGCCAGGCAATAGCCGGTGTTGGGGATGAACGGGAAGGGATGCGCCGGGTCGATCGCAAGCGGCGACAACACGGGAAACACATTGCTGAAGAACGTGTCATGCACGACCTTGGCGTCTTCCTCGGTCAAGTCTTCGCGGCTGAGGATGGTGATGCCGCGTTCCTGCATCGCGCCGCGCAATTCGATCCACACTGACTGCTGGGCGTCCATCAGGCGGCGGGCGTCCTCATTGATCAGCAACAGTTGCTGCGCAGGGCTCAACCCATCGGCGGCAGGTGTCGTGTTGCCCGCCCGCGCCAGTTCGCGCAGACCGGCCACGCGCACCGTGTAGAACTCATCAAGGTTTGCGGCCGAGATCGACAAGAAGCGCACCCGTTCCAGCAGCGGCACACGGGGATTACGCGCCTCATCCAGCACGCGCCAATTGAAGGTCAGCCAAGACAGTTCTCGGTTCAGAAACCGCGCCGGGCTTTCGGGATCGAATCCTTCCAGCGTGACGGGTTCGGGGAAATCAGCCGCCAAAAAGTCGGCAATCAAAGGGCGACCCGCGCCCGGCGCCTGTGCGACAGCGGGGGGTTCGACCGGGGACTCGGGTGGGGTTGATGCGTTATTCATGAGGCTATCTATGGTTTTCAACTATTAAGAACATATGACAAACCGACGCCGCACCCAAGGTGATCCGCCGACTTTCCGGATTTAATCCTGTCGGCTCAGAACATCCGCTGCGAGCGCGCGCGTGATCGGCCGCGCCTGTGCCATGGCGGCGCGGTCCAAGAGCGCAACAACCCCCTCGGCGGCGGCCAGCGAGCGCTCCATCCGGGTGACGAGATAGGGGATCAGATTCGGCGGCACCGCAACCTGGCGGTCGGCAAACAGCTTGACCAGAACCGCCGAAAGCAGCGCGTCGTCCGGCGCGCTGAGCGTGGCAATCGCGCAGGCCTGCATGCGCGAGGCCAGATCAGGCAGCGCCAGCCCCCATCGAGAGGGCGGTGCGGGTGCTGTCAGCAAAAGCGTGCCACCCGCCGCCATGACCATGTTGTGCAGATGAAACAACGTCTCTTCGGCGCGGGGGTGGCGGGCGACACGGTGCGCATCGTCAACCAGCACGGCGCGGTGCGCGGCACTGTCCGTCAGCACATCGGCCCTTCTCCGCAGGTCCCGCCCGGTCAGTCGTGCGGCCCCGGCACGCGCCGCCCAGACCCGCGCCAGATGCGTCTTGCCGCTGCCCGGTGGTCCGGTCAGTACCAGCTTGGCCCCGGGCCAAGGGCCGGGACCCATCAGCTGCGCAAAGGCGCGCTCATTGGCGGGTGAGACGAAAAAGTCGTCAATGTCATACCCCGCCCGGCTGGGCAACTCCAACGGCAGTTGTCGCGTGCGCGGCGCCGCTTTGGCGGCAGCTGGCATCAGGCTGTGGGGCCGATGGGTCATGGCGCAGGCGATCCGTCGTTTGAATAGAGGGCGCTTGCCTTGTAGCGGTCGAACGCGAAACGCACCAGCACCCCCAGCGCGGCCGCCAGCGGCACTGCCACCAGCATGCCGGTGAACCCAAAGGCCGAGCCGAAGGCCGATACAGCAAACAACAGCCAGACCGGGTGCAGTCCGACCGAGCTGCCAACCAGATTTGGCACCAGCACATTCCCCTCAAGCACCTGTCCGACCACGAAGATGCCCGCCACAATCAAGATTGGCACTGGCGAGCCCCAGAACTGGAACAGCGCCAAGCCAATCGCCAGCGCCCCGCCGACAATCGCGCCGATATACGGTATGAACGACACCAGCCCGGCCACCACACCGATCACCAGGCCGAATTGAAGCCCCGCAACCAAAAGAGCAATCGCGTAATAGGCTGCCAGTATCACGCAGACGGTCACTTGCCCGCGCACGAATCCCGCCAGCGCCCCGTCGATCCGGCGCAACAGGTCGCGGATCACCGGCGCATGTTGCCGCGGTAGCGCATCGTCAATCGTTTCGGTCAGGCGCGGCCAGTCCACCAGCAGATAGAATGTGACCACCGGCGCAATCACGATGAACACCATCGCACCGATCACGCCCGAGACCGACCGCAGAAGGCTGTTGGCCAGCGCCAGCCCGCGTTCCTGAATGGTATCGCCCAGCCCTGCCAGGGTCTGGCGCACTTGGCTTTCGGAATCCAGCAGGTCGGGGAATCGCTCAGCCAGGACCTCTTGCAGGCGGCGAAACACCTCTGGGGCGGCTTGCGCAAGTTGCGCCCCCTCGGCCACGACAGAGGGAACGATCAGCAGCAGCAGCACTACCGCAACGCCCAGCATCAGCACCATGATGAGCGACACCGCCACCACGCGCGGTATGCCATAACGGGTCAGGCGGGTCGCCACCGGATCAAGAAAGTAGGCCAGCCCCGCGCCCACAAGGAACGGCAGCAAAACATCACCCAAGGCCCATAGAAGCCCCAGAAACACCGCAACAGCGACGGCCCAGTAACGTGTTTGTTGTGTGATCGTCATGCAAAATTCCCCCTAGGCGCGCATGCCGACTTTGTCACTTGTTGCACGGAAAAGTAAGTCATGACGCACGCTTGCGGGAGCGGATTTTTGCCGACTCCAAGGGGCACAAGTCAGGTCAGCGCGCGATGCGATTGCAGGCAAAAACCGAACCTACCCTACCCGCGACGCTGCCAGAGGTTTTTCGTTCCGGAGGGGAGCCCACTCAAGCAAGAACGCCCAGCGGGCACCTTGCCATATCTGCGCGGTGTAGGAACGACCCCACGCAATGCTCACATGACGACACAATCAGCGCACGCGACTGCACCGGCCGCCCCAAAACGCGCCACGCGGCATCATAGCCCCGCCCTGCAATCTGTCGACGCAGGCGCGCAGCAATGGGGTCAGTAATACGTCGGATATTCCAGCGCTGGCTGGGCGGCCGCCAGTTGCGACAAAACCCATGCCACGACGGTCAAGTTGGTCAGCACGATCAACGCAAACATGATGCGGTCCCAGTTCAGGTTGACCAGCAGCCGCAGCGCACGGGTGTCACGTTCCAGAATTGCCAGCATATCAGATACTCCTTCCCAACCTCGCTACAGTGGGAATCGGCATAATCTGGGGCGGGAATATGGCAAAGCTGTGGCAAATGTTCGGATTGCGGGGCACATCAAGCGTCGCGGTTATGCCGCTCCTGTTTGGGCGGCAACGTACCAGCGACACCATGCCCTGGCCCTGATGCGCCACGACCCCTGCACTGGCGGCACGGGTCGCACCGTCGTTGCCATCGGCTCAGGGGCAGAACAGGTCGTTGGTGATGGCGAACAGCATCACCGAGATCAGTATCGTCAGGCCGACGGTCATGAAGATCCGCATGGCGCCGTCCGACGGCGGCTTGCCGGTCACGGCCTCCCACGCATGGAACACCAGGTGTCCACCGTCCAGCACGGGGATCGGAAACAGGTTCATCAGCCCGACAGCCACAGAAAGCACCGCCAGAAACCAGATGAAATCGGCTACCCCGTCGCTGGCCATCGCCGCCGAGGTTTCGGCAATGCCAATGGGACCAGAGATATTGCAGGTGCTGATCATGCCGGTAACCATGTAATACAGCCCCTCAAGGCTGGTGCGCATGATCTCCCATGTCTGCGACACGGCGGCCTGCGATGCCTCGACGACCCCGGGCATCCGGGTCGGATGTTCAAAGATCGAGCCCGAGGTCAGGCCAATCAGCCAGCGTGTCTCGAAACCGCCGCCCGCCATGGGAAGGTCGGTGCTGCGCGGGGTCAGCGCCAGGTCCAGTACCGTGCCATCGCGCCAGACTTCGAGGTCCAACGTGCTGCCGCCCGATGCCGCTACCATGTCGCGCAATTCGCTGAAGGCCGACAGCGGCGTGCCATCTACCGATACGATGACATCGCCGGGCTGCATGCCCGCGTCACGCGCCGCCGATTGCAACGAGATCGACCCCGCCAGCGGCGGCTGTGGATAGGGGCCCTGTACCTGTAGTGCCTGCCCGTCGCGCATGACATCATAGGTCACCACCGGCGCGGGCGGAACGTCTTCAATCGTGTTGTAAAACGCCTCCAGGTCAGAGGTTTCCCGCCCATCAACCGCCGTGATCAGATCGCCCATCTGCAGCTCGTTCACCACGTTGGGCAGAGGCGTGATCTGGCCTACGACCGGCGTATCCACCGCCACGCCGCGCCACATCATGAAAGTAGCAAAGACCAGCACCGCGAAGATGAAGTTGAACACCGGCCCGGCAGCCACCGTCAGCGCACGCGCCCAGAGCGGCGCACCATGCATACTGGCGCGGCGGCGCTTTGCATCCAGCGCGCTCAGCGCCGCCACATCCTTACCCGATGCTGCGTCGGCATCGCCCAGAAACTTGACGTATCCACCGAAAGGCAGGGCGGCCAGCTGCCACTTCGTGCCGTGCCGGTCCACGCGCGCGGCCAGAACCGGGCCAAAGCCGATGCTGAACACCTCGGCATGAATGCCCGACCAGCGACCCACGATGTAATGGCCGAATTCATGCACTGTCACGATCACCAGGATCGCGATGACGAACATCGCAATCGTAAAGAACACATTGCCGAAAGACGGGATCAGTCCCACAATATCCAAAAGATGCTCCTACAATGGGGCGACTCATTAATGCTGCCTGCATCCGACTGCGCATGGCCCTGCCGGTTACAGACCCTTCCGCACAAGGTCTTCCGCTGTTTGACGCGCGAAGGCGTCCATGGCAAGCACACCTTCAAGCGAACCTACCTCAGCATGTAAGCCAGATTGCGGCGAAAGCACGTCCAGAACGCGTTCGACAAGGGTCGCCATCTCCAGAAACCCGATGCGCCCCGCAATAAAGTGATCCAGTGCGACTTCTTTTGCGGCGTTGAAGGCCGCGCCGGCATGCCCGCCGGTCGCCATCACCTCCCGGGCCAGGCGCAGAGCGGGAAAGCGGTCGGGGTCCGGTGCCTCGAAGGTCAGTTGGCCCATCGCAGCCAGATCCAGCCGCGCCACTGGCAGCACGCGCCGCTCGGGCCAGTGCAGCGCATAACCAATCGCATGGCGCATGTCCGGCGCGCCCAGATGCGCCATGAGCGCGCCGTCGTTGAACCCCACCAGCGCGTGGATGGTGGATTGAGGATGCACCAAGACCTCGATCTGATCGGGATTGACACCGAAGAATTCCCGCGTCTCAATCACCTCCAGCGCCTTGTTGAACAGCGTGGCACTGTCGATGGAGATCCGCTGACCCATGGTCCAGTTGGGATGTGCAACCGCCTGAACCGGCGTGGCCGCGGCCAGTTTCTCGCGCGGCCAGGTGCGGAACGGTCCGCCGCTGGCCGTGATGATGATACGCTCGACCGCGGCAATATCCTCGCCCGTCAAGGCCTGGAAGATCGCGGAATGTTCGCTGTCCACCGGCAGGATCGTGGCGCCATGCCGTGCGGCCTCGGCCATCAGAAGCGGGCCTGCGGTGACCAGCGATTCCTTGTTGGCCAAGGCCAGTGTCGCGCCCTGCGCCAATGCGCGGAATCCCGGTGCCAGCCCGGCCGCGCCAACGATGGCCGACATGACCCAATCGGCGGGCATCGCGGCGGCGTCCAGCAACGCGCCGGGCCCGGCCGCCACCGCAACACCGCTGCCCGCCAGCGCCGCCTTCAGGTCACTGTAGCATTCATCATGGGCAGTCACCGCGACCTCGGCGCGCAAGGCGCGCGCTTGTTCGGCCAGTCGCGTGACATTGCGCCCGCCAGTCAGCGCGACCGTGTGCAGATCATCGCGCCCGACCAGGAGATCGAACGTGTTTTCGCCGACCGACCCGGTCGCGCCAAATACCGACACCCGCCGCATCACACTGCCCCCGAAATCAGAACCAGGACCCCCAACGCGTCGAGGATCAGGAACACGAAGGCTGCCGCGACCATCGCGTCGAAACGATCCATCACGCCGCCATGGCCGGGAATCAAGTTAGAGCTGTCCTTGACCCCCGCCACCCGCTTGATCGCGGATTCGGCCACATCGCCCACCTGCCCCGCCGTGGCGATCAGCACCGAAACCAGCAAAAGCCCGGGCCCCATGCCCAGTGACCCCATGAAGATCCAGCCAATCGGCAGCGCCATCAGCCACCCGGCAATGGTTCCTGACCATGTCTTCTTCGGACTGACCCGGGGCCACAGCTTTGGCCCGCCGATCACCCGGCCCGCAAAATACCCCGCCACGTCCGAGCCAACGACCAGGCACACCAGCCACAACACCCAAGGTATCCCGTACCCGGACCTCAGGAGGATCAGCCCGAAGGCCGCAAACAAGATCATGCCCAGATAGCCGGCATAGATCCCACGCCGCGTAGGCATGCGCCAGGTCAACAGAACCACCGCCGCCGCAAGGGCCGCCAGCGACCACAAACCGCTCAGCGAGTTTGCGAAGACATAGACCGCCACCGCCGCTGTCACCCCTGTGGCCTCGGTCTTGCCGCCGGGTGCAGCGGGGTCGAGCATGCGAGAAAGTTCCCAGACCATCGCCCCCGACAATGCAGCCACCAGCAGGTCGAAGACCGGTGCGCCGAACCATACCGCAGCCGCGCCCACCGCCAGCATGACAACAGCGGACAGAAAGCGCGGCATCAGATCGGCAAAGCGCGCGCCGCGTCCCGTCATGTCAGCCCGCCGAACCGGCGGTCACGCTGCCCGAAGCGCGCCAAAATCTCGGCCATGCTGTCGGGGGTGAAATCGGGCCACAGGATCGGGGTGAATTCATACTCTGCATAAGCGCCCTGCCACAGCAGGAAATTCGAGGTACGGCTTTCGCCGCTGGTGCGCACGATCAGATCGGGGTCGGGCAGGTCATGCGTGTCCAGATAGGCCCCGATCGAAGATTCGTTCAGCGTCTCGGCCCGTACCTCGCCACGCGCCACGGCAAGCGCGAGCGTCCGACTGGCGCGCATGATCTCGTTGCGCCCGCCGTAGTTGATGGCGACGGTCAGTTGCACGCTGGTGTTGTGGCGGGTCTCGGCCTCGATCCAACTGAACAGGCGCTGCAGCTTCGGGTCAATCCGGCTTCGGTCACCGATGATGCGCATCCGCACGCCCTCAGAATCCATCCGCCGCGCCTCTCGCCGGATGTAGCGGCCGAAAAGCGACATCAGACCCAGCACTTCTTCGGTCGAACGCTTCCAGTTCTCGGTCGAAAAGGCATAGAGCGTCAAATGCGTGATGCCAAGGCCGGGGCAGGCCGCGACCAGTTCGCGCACCCGCTCGGCGCCCTTGCGGTGGCCGACCAGACGCGGCCAGCCCCGTTGCGTGGCCCAGCGGCCGTTACCGTCCATAATGACGGCAACATGCAACTGGGATGGGTCGGAAGGGTTTTGGCCGGTCAAATCAAAAACGCCCTGAAAATTAGAGGAATTGCGGCGTCAGACCTGCATGATCTCGGCTTGTTTGCCTTCCAGTTGCTTGTCGACCAGCGAAATATGCTTGTCTGTCAGGTTCTGGATCTCGTCCGACCAGAGCTTTTGCTCGTCTTCGCTCATTCCGGCGGTCTTGGCTTTCTTCAACTGGTCCATGCCGTCACGACGCACGTTGCGGACCGCAACCCGGGCAGCTTCGGCATATTGCGCGGCGACCTTGGTCAGTTCGCGACGGCGTTCCTCGTTCAGTTCAGGGATCGGCAGCATGATGATCGTGCCGTTCATCTGCGGGTTGATGCCCAGACCGGAATCGCGGATCGCCTTTTCCACCTTGTTGACCAACGACTTGTCCCACACATTGATCGTGACCATGCGCGGCTCGGGGACGTTCACCGTACCCACTTGGTTGATCGGTGTCGGCTGACCATAGGCATCGACCATCACCGGTTCGATCATCGAGGCCGAGGCGCGACCCGTGCGCAGAGAAGCAAATTCTGTCCGCAGCGCTGCCATGGCACCATCCATCCGGCGCTCCAGATCGTCTATGTCGATTTCGATTTCTTCTGACATCGTGCAACTCATTCATTCCGGCGCGCGAGGCCGCGCCCATTGGCAAGTTCTATAGCCCACCGCCTAGCAAGAAGTCGAGACCCGGAAGGCAGATCGGACAATACCGGCGTGGCCTCAGTCGCTGACGCGGGTATATGTCCCCTCGCCGCGCAGGATGCCGCAGAAGCCACCCGGTTCGTCAAGACTGAACACGATGATCGGCAAATGGTTTTCACGCGCCAACGCGATGGCGCTGGCGTCCATCACGCCCAGATGTTGCTGCAACACCTCATCATAGGTGATGCGCTCGTAATGTTTGGCATCGTCATGCTTCTGGGGGTCCTTGTCATAGACGCCATCCACCTTGGTGCCCTTGAAGATCGCTTCGCAGGCCATTTCGCTTGCACGCAGCGTCGCGGCGGTATCGGTGGTGAAGTAGGGGTTGCCGGTCCCGGCAGCAAAGATGCAGACCCGCTTCTTCTCCAGGTGGCGCACGGCGCGGCGGCGGATGTAGGGCTCGGCCACTTCATCCATACGGATGGCGCTTATCACGCGGGTATGGATATCAAGCGCCTCCAGCGCCGATTGCATCGCAAGCGCGTTCATCACCGTGGCCAGCATGCCCATGTAATCCGCCGTCGTCCGCTCCATCCCTTGCGCGCTGCCTTGCAGCCCGCGAAATACGTTGCCTCCGCCAATGACCATGCAGATTTCGACGCCGAGATCATGGACCGATTTCACCTCGGCGGCGATGCGGGCAACAGTGGGCGGGTGCAGCCCATAGCCTTGATCCCCCATCAACGCCTCGCCCGAGATCTTCAGCATCACGCGGCGGTAAGTGGCAGGCAAAACGGGATTGGGCATCGGAGGGCCTTTCGGGGCATGGCGACATGACCCGCCACACCGCGCGCGCGGGCTTGGGCGGAATGTGCTGTTTTCATCGCCGGTAAAATGTCGGAAAAGCGGGGGGTGTTCAACCGGCAAACTGCCCGAAAGGCTCCCCAATCGCCATGCACCTGACCGATGCCCAATCGCTGCCCGATCCGGCCCGCCCTGTCTTGCTGGCCGGGCCGACTGCGTCGGGCAAGTCCACGCTGGCGATGGCATGGGCGCGGGCGCAGGGCCGGGTGATCGTGAATGCCGATGCGCTGCAGGTTTATGACTGCTGGCACGTCCTGACAGCGCGCCCCCCGATCCGCGATACCGATGCGGTACCGCATCTGCTCTATGGACATATCGACCGCAGCACGGCCTATTCAGTCGGGCACTGGCTGCGCGAGGTCGCAGATGTGCTGGCCCGGCATTCCAATCCGGTCATCGTGGGTGGCACGGGGCTCTATTTCAGCGCGCTGACCCGGGGGCTGGCCGATATTCCGCCCACACCACCCGGGGTGCGGGCTGATGCCGATGGCCTTCTGGCATCGGGCGGGGGCGCAGCGATGCTGGCCGCACTGGACCCCGACACCCGCGCCCGCATCGATACGCAGAACCCCGCCCGAATCCAGCGGGCATGGGAGGTCTGGAAGACCACGGGGCGCGGGCTGGCCAGTTGGCAAGATGACACGGCCCCGCCTCTCGTGCCGCTGCAAGCCTGCACCGCATATGTGATGGCCGCTCCGCCGGACTGGTTGTCGCCGCGAGTCGATTCGCGGCTGGAGGCGATGGTCCAAGGCGGCGCGCTGGACGAAGTGCGCAAAAACCTGCCGTTCTGGCAGCAATCGGCCCCTTGGGCGCGGGCCATAGGTGCGCCGGAGCTAACCGCGCATCTGCAACACCAGATATCGTTGTCTGATGCGGTCGAAGCCGCGAAACTTGCCACGCGGCAGTATGCCAAGCGGCAGCGCACCTGGTTCCGCAACCGGATGGGTACATGGACGACCGTTTTTGTGAATGAACCATAACTATCTGGTAAAACTTCATAATTGTTGATTCCGTTGCAAACGCGGCGGTCGGGGGACGCGCTGTCACTTTCCGGCAACGCAGGGCCCGTCCATGCGTAGGCGACCCGGCCTTTGGCGATTTTTCTTTGGCCGGGCGCGCGCGGCCCTTAGTGTTGCCACAAAGCGGCGGCAGGCAGAGGCTCATGAAACACATTCCAGAAACCCCTTCGCGCCTGCGCATTACCCCAATTGCTCGTCTGGCCGTGGGCGGCAAATGGCGGGTTGAATCGATGCGCGCCCTGCGCGAGCCGGTTTTCCTGTGGTTCACCTCGGGTCAGGGGCGGATCACCGTCGCGGGCACCACACGCGGCTATGGCACGCACAACGCCATCTATATTCCGCCCGGCACGCTGCACGGGTTCGAGGTCGGACTGCGCGCCCATGGTACTGCTGTGTTCTTCGGGAGCGACCACAGCCCCGACCTTCCCTCCGCGCCGGTACATTTGCGGATCCGCGAAAGCGGCCCTCAGAAAGAGATCACAGGCATTCTGGAAAACATCCAGCGCGAGGCCGACAGCGGTCGCGCCGGGTCGGTCCGCGCCGCCCGCCATCATCTGGGTCTGCTGGAGGTATGGCTGGAACGCCAGATCGGCGCGCATGATGCCACGCCCGCCTCGCTGGACCGTTCCGCCGATTGCGCACAGCGGCTATCAGCGCGATATGCCAGCCTGTTGGAGCGCGATTTCCGCACCAATTCCACCGTTGCCGATTATGCAGCAGCCTTGGGGATCACGCCCACGCATCTGTCCCGGGTGTGCAAGGCCACCTCAGGGCGCACGGCGCATGCGCTGCTTCAGGACCGCATCGTCTATGAGGCGCGGCGTCTGCTGACCGAGACCGCGCATCCGGTGAAGGATGTCGCACACTCGCTCGGATTCTCGACACCCGGCTATTTCACGCGGATGTTCCAGCATAACACCGGCACAACGCCGACCGCGTTCCGCAAAACCCAGCCGCATCAACCACTGATCCCGCGCTACTAAGGCCTGTCAAGCACGCTTGGTCCGAATACCGCGCGCGTCCACCTCAGCCC
Organism: Roseicitreum antarcticum; assembly: GCF_014681765.1. Taxonomy (GTDB): domain Bacteria; phylum Pseudomonadota; class Alphaproteobacteria; order Rhodobacterales; family Rhodobacteraceae; genus Roseicitreum; species Roseicitreum antarcticum. The sequence continues at coordinate 3,203,581 of NZ_CP061498.1, read as the reverse complement.
GTGCCCAGGATAATCTGCACATATTGCGTGGTCTCGGCAAATGGGGGCACCCCGCCATGCTGCTCGACCGCGCCAGGACCCGCGTTATAGGCTGCAAGCGCCAGCCGCCAGTTGCCAAACCTGTCGTACATCATCCGCAGGTAGCGCGCGCCACCGTCCAGGTTCTGGCCCGGATCAGTCGGATCGACCGCCAGCAGACGCGCCGTGTCAGGCATCAGTTGCGCCAGCCCGATCGCCCCCTTGACCGATACTGCCCCGGTGTTCCACCGGCTCTCCTGATGCACAAGGCGCAGGAACAAATCCTCAGGGATGCCATGACGGCGAGCGGCAGCGCGAGCCGTCGCCAGATGCGCCCCCGTGTAGGGGCCGGTATAGCGTGGAATTGCGGGTGCAGCGGGAACCGCTGAGTCAGGCAGCAGCCTGACAGAGCCAGAATATTGCTCGGACAGCCGACCATCCAGCAGCCGCGCCTGACTGCGGAAAAGATCACCGCGCGACGAACTGGAGGACGCGCGCAGATCCAGCCCCTGCGCCTGCGCGCCGCCCGCACCAAATACCGCACACAGCGTCGCGAGAAATATCATTGCCCGGAAAACCTGTGTCATCGTGAACAACTTCCATTCCGCCCGCTTGTTGCGATGCACATTACCCTATGACCACGCTTGTTTTCCAGCAATTTCCCACGCAGCCCATGACAAACCATGCCCGCCCGCCCAAGCACCCCCGTGTAAAGCGCGCGCGTCTGGTGTAATCGGAGAAATCAGTGCAGATTCGCGAAGGACACGAAATGGCAGGTTCAGTTAACAAAGTCATCCTGATCGGCAACCTCGGGCGCGATCCCGAAGTGCGGAATTTTCCCAATGGCGGCAAGGTCTGCAACCTGCGGATTGCCACATCCGAACGCTGGCGCGACAAGGCCACTGGCGAGAATCGCGAGAAAACTGAATGGCATTCAGTCGCGATCTTTGCCGAGCCGCTGGTGCGCGTAGCCGAGCAATACCTGCGCAAAGGCTCCAAGGTCTATATCGAGGGGCAGCTGGAAACCCGCAAGTGGCAGGACCAGTCGGGCGCTGACCGCTATTCGACCGAAGTCGTGCTGCGGCCCTTCCGTTCGGAACTGACGATGCTGGACGGCCGCAACGACGGCGCGGGCGGCGGCGGCGGCGACATGCGCGGCGGCGATCCCTATGCTGGCGGCGGCGGCTCTGGGGGCGGGGCAGCAGGCGGCGCTGGATCGCGTGGCGGACGAGATCAAGGCGGCTATTCCGGCCCGTCCGATATGGATGACGAAATCCCGTTCTGAGAATCGCATGCCGACCGCCCGGCAGCACCTCTGCAGGGCAACGCCCCACCCGGCCCCGACGTCAGCGACAGGCTTGACGCCGGGGCCGGGCGCGGCTATCCAACTTCCGATGCGGGTGTAGCTCAATGGTAGAGCAGCAGCTTCCCAAGCTGAATACGAGGGTTCGATTCCCTTCACCCGCTCCATCACTCTCACCCGCCGCTGCCATGACGCCGCATTCGCGGTGTTGGTGCACATGGGCCACCAACGCATTACCACGCCGGGGAGACCAGATATGTCAGAACGCGACCGTATCGTCCCCGGCACCGCCCAGACAGGCATCACCCCAAAAAACACAGTCCACATCGAAGCTCCGGCGCAGCCACTGAAAGCAGCATTGTGGATGGGGGGCGCGATTGCGTCCTTCGTCTTCATGACCATCGCCGGCCGCGCCATCCAGATCGAGCTGAACAGTTTCGAGCTGATGTTCTGGCGCTCTGTCATCGGCTTTTGGATCGTGATCGCGCTGATCGTCACCCATCCGAGGTTTCGCAACGCCCTGCCCGGGCAGCGCTGGCAGATCATCCGCCCGACCAACCCCGCGCTGCACCTGACCCGCAACGTGTTCCACTTTGCCGGGCAGAACCTGTGGTTCTACGGCATCATGATGATCCCCTTGTCGCAACTGGTCGCGATTGAATTCACCTCGCCGATCTGGGTGGCACTGCTGTCGCCACTGGTGCTGGCCGAACGGCTGACCCGCCGCAAGCTGGGGGCGGCGATGCTGGGATTCGCAGGCGTGCTTCTGGTGGCGCAACCCGGGCTTCAGCCAATCAACAGCGGGCATATCGCGGGGATGCTGGCCGCCGTCGGCTTTGCCATGAACATCATGCTGACCAAACGCATCATGCGTCATGACGCTGTGCTGTGCGTGCTCTTCTGGATGACATTGCTTCAAGCGCTTTTCGGGCTGATCCTGTCGACGCTGGGCGGCTTCACCTGGCCCTCGACCGAAGTGGTGCCCTGGCTTTTCGTCGTGGGCATCACCGGGCTGACGGCGCATTTCTGCCTGACCACGGCACTGAGCGTGGCCCCCGCCACCACGGTCGCCCCAATGGAATTCGCGCGCCTGCCGATCATCGCGCTGGTCGGTGTCTGGGTCTATGCCGAGGCACTGGACCCTTGGGTCTTCGCGGGTGCGGTCATCATTTTCAGCGCGAACTGGATCAATACGCGCAACTCCGCGCCGGCCCGATAACCCGGCCCTGACGGCGCCGACCAGCGGAGGGGAACAAAGCCCCCCAAGGGGGAACGCGGCGCTTGCCGAAACTTGCGCTGCACGCAACGTCAGACACCTAAACAGGGTTTTCAGGTTAAAGCGGCTGTGCTTAAACTCGCCCATCCGTCTACGACTGGATGGACCATAAAAACACCTTGGGAGGAAGACTATGGATCGTCGCTCATTTCTGCGCACGTCGGCACTGGGGGGCACTGCAGCTGCCGCATCCACGCTTGCCGCACCTGCGATTGCCCAAAGCAGCACCAGCTGCGTGATCGTTTCCACCTGGCCACGCGGCCTGCCCGGTCTGGGGACCGGCGCGGAACGTCTGGCCGCGCGGATCACGGAACTGACCGACGGCGCCATTGCAACGGAATACTATGCTGCGGGCGAACGCGTCGGCGCATTCGACGTGTTCGACGAAGTGTCGGCCGGCAATGCGCAGGCCTATCACGCCGCAGATTACTACTGGAAAGGCCTGCACCCGGCCTGGTGCTACGTCTGCGCTGTGCCCTTCGGCCTGACCTCGCTGGAGCAGAACGCCTGGATGCACCACATGGGCGGGCAGCAACTGTGGGACGAACTGGGCGACGATTACAACATCAAGGGTTTCCTGGCGGGCAACACCGGCGTTCAGATGGGTGGCTGGTTCAACAAGGAAATGAACAGCGCCGATGACTTCCGGGGCCTGCGCATGCGCATCCCGGGTATCGGCGGCGACATGATGACGAACATGGGCGTGTCGGTCGTATCACTGCCCGGAGGCCAGATCTTCGAAAGCCTGACCTCGGGCGCGATCGACGCCACCGAATGGGTCGGTCCATGGAACGACTATTTCCTCAACCTGCATCAGGCAGCGCGCTTCTACTACTGGCCCGGCGTGCACGAACCCGGCTCGGCGCTGTCCATGGGCTTCAACAAGTCCTGGCTGACCGGCCTGCCCGCCTGGCAGCAAGCCGCGATCGAAGCGGCCTGCAGCGAAGAAAACGACAAGATGTTGTCTGAGTTCAACGCGAACAACGGGATCTATCTGGACCGTCTGATCCGCGACCATGGCGTGCAACTGCGCCGCTTTAACGAAGACATCTACGATGCCTTCGGCGACGCGGCAGAAGCCACGTTCGACGAGTTGCGCCAGCATTCCGACCTTGCCAACCGCATGCACGAAAGCTTCGAGGTGGCGCGTGCGCAGGTCGGCGGCTGGATGAACATCGCAGACGTCCCCTACCTGACCGAGCGCAACCGCGTTCTGGGTATGGAATAAGGCCCTCCGGGGCATTGCTTCCATTACGACGAAGGGGCGCGCAGTGATGCGCGCCCGCGACACATTTCGACCGGGCGCGCGCCAACAAAATTCAAAATAGCGCGTCCAGTCCTGCAGGGTGGATACCATAATGACTGACCCCGCCGCGCCCGCGCGCGACATGACGGCCCTTGCGCTGCGGCTTTTTGCTTGGGGCACGGTCACCATCGCTACCGCTTTCATGTTCGAAAACTGGCTGATCCACTGGCAAAACCTGCCTGCGGCCCGCAGCATCTTTCACGGTGGTGGCGGGCTGGCGGCGGCGGCAGGCTATGTCGTGGCGGCAGTTGTTGCCGTGATGCTGGCGCTGCGCGGCCAGGCCGGATCGCTGCGCAACGACAGCGCGCGGATCAGCGGGTTGGTGACTTACCTCGCACGTTCCGCCTTCTTCATCGTCTTGCTGCTGGGCGTCGTGGATGTCACCATCTCTTTCCTGCGGATCGAGGGGCTGCTGCCGCTGTTTGTCAGCCCTGACCTCGAAACTCAACTGGGCCAGGCACAGTGGCGCGGGCCCTATGTGCACATGCCGCTGGCCGCACTTGGCCTTCTGCTGGGACTGGTAACGCGGGGGCTGGGGTTCATCTGGCTCGCGCTCCTCGTCGTTGTCGTCCAACTGGTGATCGTGCTGGGCCGCTTCATCTTCTCTTATGAGCAGGCATTCGTATCCGATCTGGTGCGGATGTGGTACGCGGGCCTCTTCCTTTTCGCATCAGCCTTCACGCTGATCGAGGAAGGGCATGTCCGCGTCGATGTGCTGTTTGCGGGCATGTCGCGCCGGGCCAAGGCCGTGGTAAATGGCATAGGCTCAGTCGTCCTTGGCATGGTGATGATGTGGACCATTCTGATCCTTGGCACGCCGACCAGCGCCAGCCCCATCATCGGCCCGGTGCTGCGCTATGAACAGGGCCAACAGACCTATGGCATGATGACAAAATACTGGATGGCGGTGTTTCTGGCGATTTTCGCCATGACAATGTTGTTCCAGTTCGCCGCCTATGTGTTGAAGGCCGCCGCCGATTGGCGCGATGAGCCGGACACCACCCCTCAGACAGCCTTCGTGGCAGGATAAGAGCACTCTATGGAAGTCGTGTTTCTGGCCGTTCTGGTCCTGATGATGATGTTTACCTTGGGCATCGGTTTCCCGGTAGCATTCGCCCTGCCCGGGTCGGCCATTCTGACCATCGGCCTTGCCGCCGGGTCGGGCCTGATCTTTGCGGGCGACTCCAGCGCCTATTTCGCCAATGGTACCGCGACCGAATGGCTGAGCGCGGGGGTGACGAACTTCCGCGGGGTCTACTGGGAGGCCGACCGCGACACGTTGATCGCGATTCCGCTGTTCGTCTTCATGGGGATCATGCTGCAACGCTCCAAGATCGCTGAGGAGTTGCTGGTCACCATGGCGAAGCTTTTCGGCGGGCTGCCCGGCGGGCTTGGTATTTCCGTCGTGGTGGTGGGCGCGCTTCTGGCCGCGACCACGGGGATCGTCGGCGCGACCGTGGTGGCGATGGGGCTGATCTCGCTGCCAGCCATGATGCGCAACAACTACAGTCAGTCGCTGGCCACCGGCACAGTGCTGGCATCCGGTACGCTTGGCCAGATCATCCCCCCCTCCATCGTGCTGATCATTCTGGCCGATCAATTGTCCAGCGCAGTCGATCAGGCGGGCCAGATGCGGCTGGCGGAATACCGCGAGGCGACGGGCGAATTTTCCATGCCGTCAGAGCTGGCAGTCGTGCCTACCTCGGCGGGGGACATGTTCATGGGCGCGCTGATTCCCGGGCTGGTCCTGGTTGGGATGTATATCGTGTATATCCTGTGCTATGCGCTGCTGCGGCCTCAAAACGCCCCGTCAGTCCCGATCGAGGGACGGATGGATCGTCAGTTCTGGATCGACGTGATCTTTGCCATCGTGCCGCCGCTGTTGCTCATCGTGCTGGTCCTCGGCTCCATTATCAGCGGGGTCGCGACGGTAACGCAGGCTGGCGCTGTAGGCGCGGCAGGCGCCACTGTCATGGCGGGCTACAAGCTGCATGGCGGCGCGCGCAAATACTGGCCGGTGGCGATTTCCATCGTGTCGCTGGCAGCGATCTGGGCGCTGGGAAATGCCTATAACCTGAACGTGCGTCAGCTGGAAACCTCGGGCGATCATGTCGGCGTCTACATGGCAGTCGCCGTGGTCGCCGCCCTGCTGCTGGCGCTTGGATGGAGCACATTGCGCACCTACCGCGTCGATGAAACGCTGCGCGCCGTGATGTTGGAAACCGCAAAGACCTCGGCGCTGGTGTTCATCATCCTTCTGGGCGCAGCGATGCTGATTTCCGCATTCCGCGGGTTTGGCGGTGAACATCTAGTGAAGGATTACCTGACCGGCCTGCCGGGTGGCTTCTGGGGGCAGTTCATCATCATCATGGCGGTGATCTTCCTTCTGGGCTTCTTCCTCGATTTTATCGAGATCGCCATCGTCGTCGTGCCCATCGTCGCCCCGATCCTTTTGATGAACCCCGAGGCGAACGTGACCGCGATCTGGCTCGGCGTGATGATCGGGCTGAACATCCAGACCTCGTTCCTCACACCGCCCTTCGGTTTTGCGCTGTTCTACTTGCGCGGTGTGGCGGACAAATCGGTCAAGACGCTCAGCATGTATAAGGGCGTGATCCCCTTCATCCTCATGCAACTGGGCGCGCTGGTCATCGTGGGCTATGTGCCGCCGCTGGTGAACTATCTGCCCGCACGCATCTCACTGCTGTCAGAAAACGCCCCGCCGCCGCGCAACCCGCGTCTGCAATACTGCGTCGAACAACTTCTGGCTGACCAGATCCCCGCGCAGGAAGTCGCCGTACGCGCGCTGATGGCCGATGTGGCTGCGGTGGATCTGGCGATGCTGCCACAGGGTCGGCAGCGCGACATCGCGCGCGCGCTGGCAGGCTATGACGAGAGCTTCCCGCTGCTGGCCACATTTGAGGCGACAAGCGACGACATCGCTGCGGCATCGCCCGCCTATCGCCCGCAGCATCAGGAGGTCCGTGCGATCAGGCGAGAAGTGGATCGGTTGCAGCGTCAGGCCGAAGCACTGGACCTGCAACGCACCCGCACCCGGGCCGAAACACCCGCAGCAGACCAGACCCGCGCGCGGCTGACCGCGCGCATCGAGGCACTGACCCAGGAAATCGCTGCGATCCGTGCCACGATCCCCGAAGGATGGGAGGCCGCCGAAGACGCGTTTCAGGCATTGAACCGGGCGGAGCAGGATGCCCGCCGCGCCTTCCGGTCGGCTGCCGAACAATCCTACATGGCGATCCGCGACACCGCTGCCGAAATCGCCGCTGCCGGTGAATTCGAAGCCCTGATTCCCGAGGTGGAGGCATTGGTCGCCAGGGTCGGCACGGGCGAAGACCCCGAGGTGCTGGCCGACGCGCTGCGCGCGCTGGAAAGCCAGGCATCCGCGCAGGCCGGCGGCGAAACCCTACGCAGCGCGCTGAGCGATCTGCGCGGGGCGATCAGCGGACGGCGGGCATCGCCGGAAGCGGCGATGGAACTTGCGCCGCAAGCGCTGTCCGTAGCGCAGGCCGAGGCCGCGTGGCGCATGCAGGCGCAACCGACCGCCCTGCCCGCCCTTGCCGCGCTGGAAGCAGAAACCCGCCACACCTTGGGCCTACGCGAACAGCAACGGCTGGAACGCAACACCGCGCTGAGCGTGGCACGCTGCCTGTCTCAACACCGCGACATCTCGCTGAGCTTCTGAAAACTGGGCGTTGCGGCAGGGCGAAAGCATCCCTGACGGCAACGCCCCTTCGAACCACCGAGCCATCGTCGGGGCCAATGGCGTGCCGCGCGGGTCCGACAGGTCGGAAATAGACCCTGGTTCAAGACATTGGGCGATCACGCATGCATAAACGCAGTCCGCGCGCGTAAACGCGCGCTGCAGTCATTCCCGGAATGCGGTTGGAAAAGCCTGCGCCAATGGCGTGGCCGCAGGTGACCCGCGCTGCCTGTCTGGCTATGCGCCTGCCCTATCGCGACAGCGAAGCCTCAGCGGATCATCTGCCCCTTGGTCAGCCGGTCAAACGCCGACAGATCACTGATCAGCCCCTGCATCTGGTCCAGCGGGATCATGTTTGGTCCGTCCGAGGGCGCGCGGTCCGGGTCTTCATGCGTCTCGATAAACACCATGCTGACCCCCACCGCGCAGGCGGCCCGCGCCAGAACCGGCGCGAATTCCCGCTGCCCGCCGCTGCTGCTACCAAGGCCGCCGGGTTGCTGCACCGAATGCGTCGCGTCGAACACTACCGGATAGCCGCTGGCCGCCATGGTCGGCAGGCCGCGAAAATCTGTGACCAGCGTGTTATAGCCAAACGACGTACCCCGTTCGCACAGCAAAATATTCTCATTCCCGGTGCTCGCGACCTTCGCCGCAACATTGGCCATGTCCCAGGGCGCCAGAAACTGCCCCTTCTTGATGTTGATGACCCGCCCGGTCTCGCCTGCGGCGAACAAGAGGTCCGTCTGGCGGCACAGAAAGGCGGGGATTTGCAAGATATCGACCACCTCGGCCGCACGGGCGCATTGATCGGCGGCATGCACATCGGTCAGGACCGGACAGCCGAATTCTTCCCGGATGCGGCCGAGTATTTCCAGCCCCGCGTCGATCCCTACCCCGCGCTCTGCCCCAAGGCTGGAGCGGTTAGCCTTGTCATAGCTTGCCTTGAACACGAAGCGTGTGCCCGTGGGGGCACATGCCTGCGCCAGCCCTTCGGCGATCATCCGCGCGTGGTCCAGGGATTCCAACTGACACGGCCCCGAGATCAGGCCAAAGGGCAGCGCGCCCCCCACCTGAAAATCGGCGATGGCAACGCGGCGGGTATCGGTGATCTTGGACACGGTCATGGTTTGCCTTTCAGCACGGCCTCGATACGGCCAACGTCGATGGGGTTGTTAAGCTCCCAGAACACGCGTCCCTGCGCCTCGACCTCGACGCACAGGATCGGCGTGCCGTTCTCCAGGAAGCGCAGTTGCTCCAGCCCCTCATTCAGTTCCAGCGGGCCTGCCTGCCAGTTGCGATAGGCCCGCAGCGCAGCGGGACGATAGGCATAGACGCCGACATGGTGGAACACCGGCAGCGGCGGCGGTGTGCCATCGGGCAGATAGGGAATGACCTCTTTCGAGAAATAGAGCGCCTGCATAGCCGCCCCGAACACCGCCGTAGTGCCGCCCACGCGGCCCGCCGCGCGGTCGGCGCGGAAATTCGCATAGGTCTGGGCATCAACCCGGATCACCGGCGTCGCCATCTGTGCCGAACGGTCCGTGGCCATCGCCTCCATTAGCGCGAAGACGAACCACGGCGGGGTCAGGGGTGCATCGCCTTGCAGATTGATGATCAGATCCGCATCCAGCCCGGCATTCTCCATCGCCTCGGCGCAGCGCATGGTGCCATTCTCGCACGCCTCGGAGGTCATGATCACCTGCGCCCCAAAGCCCTCGGCATGGGCGCGGATACGGTCGTCATCCGTGGCGACATACACGCCCTCTACCCCCGGGACCAGTTGAGCCGCATCCCAGCTGCGGCGGATCAGCGTGCGACTGATGCCATCGGGGCCGCGCAATTCCACCAAAGGCTTGCCGGGATACCGGGTCGAGGCATAGCGCGCAGGGATCACAATCACGGTTTTCACGACATCATGCCTTCCGGGTCAATCTGGATGCTCAGGTTATGGGCCATCCGTCGCCCGCGTTCAAGCGCTGCTGCGGTGCGGCCCCTTCCAGCGCCGATGCACCCAGAACCATTGCTCCGGATGCGCGCGCACCAAAGCCTCGACCCGTTCGTTGATGGCGATCGTCATGGCCATCGGATCGGTATGCGGGATAGGTTCCTGAAGCTGGATGTCGAAGCCAAGGCCCGAGGCATCGCGCAGCGCGAACGCCGGAATCAGCACCGCATCGTATTTCAGCGCCATTTCCGCCGTTACCAGCGAGGTCCAGGCAGGGCGCCCAAGAAACGGGATCAACGCACCATCCATCGCGGCCAAGTCTGTCAGTATCCCAAGGGTGCCGCCCCCGCGCAGATGCTTGACCAGTTGCATCATGCCCCGGCGACCCTGCTTAAACATCGGCGTGCCGATGGTGGAAATGGCGCGGACGTAGTGTTTGTTAAAATATGGGTTGGTCATGCGCCGGTATAGCGCGCCCATGGGATAGCCCGCAGCCACCAGATGTGCGCGCACTGCATCGTAATTGCCCATATGTGCGGTGACCAGAATGACCGCCCGCCCGTCTGCCCGCGCCTGTTGCAGCGCAGCAAGACCGGGGCCGCGCACCGGGTTCGAGGCGGCATGGCGGATGAACTCGTGCCCCGAATAGATCTCCATCAAGGTACGGCCCACATTGTCGGGCACCGCGCGGGTCAGGCGATTCACCTCGGCCTCGGGCAGATCGGGCATGACATGGGCCAGATTGTTGCGCACCCGGCGCGGCCACCCTGCCAGCGGGCCGAAGACCCGCGCGACGAACCAGCCCACCAACGGCACCCGCCAGCGATAAGGCAACAGCTTCGCAAGCCCCAGCACCGACCGCACCGCAAGATCGGTTGCGACATGGGTGATCGTCTGGAAACGGCTTTTGGACATGATGGTCCTCAAGGGTGGGGCAATGGGCCATCGGCGGGGACGGGCATTGCCGGGTGGGTTGGCGCCGCGTGCGGCGGGACGGACCCGGGTGATCGCATTCGCGACCTGACTTGCAACGCGCCGCTTCTGGCGGTGGCGTCCGCGTATGGACCCGGATTTGGCGACGCGCCCAGGATCACTCCGCGTCGGCGAGCCCCAGATCCCAGCCATCGGGGTAAAAGTCATGCGCCAACGCAATCCGGGTGGAGATTTCCTCCTGCGCCCAGACCGATGCCGCCGTGACCGCGATGGGGCCGAAACTGGCGATCAGGGTCTCGCCATCGTCATCGCGAATGGTGCGGAAGCCCTTGGCGCGCAGCGCTTTTTCGAACGCGTCCCAGTTGGCATCCAGTTCTTCAACGAAGAACAGAAAATCGACCACGGCGCTTTCTGGGACCCACCCGGGGGGGGCGCTGTCAAAAGTCTCAAAAGTTTCGCGTCGCTGAGCGTCATAGTTATGCGCCATGCTACAACTCAAACCCAAGCGCTTTGGCGACAGTATAGATATCCTTGTCGCCGCGCCCGCACATGTTCATCACCAGCAAGTGGTCAGAGGGCAGGTCCGGCGCGATCTTCAGCACGTGGGCCAGCGCGTGGCTGGGTTCCAGCGCGGGAATGATGCCTTCCAGCGCGCAACAGGTCTGGAACGCCTCCAGCGCCTCAACATCGGTGATCGCCACATATTGCGCGCGACCGATATCATGCAGCCAGGCGTGTTCCGGGCCGATCCCGGGGTAGTCGAGACCAGCCGAGATGCTGAACCCCTCCAGGATCTGACCATCATCATCTTGCAGCAGATAGGTACGGTTGCCATGCAACACGCCGGGACGGCCGCCTGTCAGCGAGGCGCAATGCTCCATCTTTTCATTAACGCCCTTGCCGCCCGCCTCGACCCCGATGATATTCACCGACTTGTCGTCGAGGAAAGGATAGAAAAGCCCCATGGCGTTCGACCCGCCGCCGATCGCGGCGATCAGCGTGTCGGGCAGGCGGCCCTCACGCTCCATCATCTGTTCGCGGGTTTCCTTGCCGATAATGCTTTGAAAATCGCGGACCATGGCAGGGTACGGATGCGGACCGGCCACCGTGCCGATGCAATAGAATGTGTCGCGCACGTTGGTTACCCAGTCGCGCAGCGCGTCGTTCATTGCATCTTTCAGCGTGCCACGCCCGCTGGTCACGGGGACAACCGTCGCGCCCAGCAATTTCATGCGGAACACATTGGGCGCCTGCCGTTCGACATCATGCGCGCCCATGTAGACAACACATTTCAGGCCGAACCGCGCACAAACGGTGGCCGTTGCAACGCCATGCTGGCCAGCGCCGGTTTCGGCAATGATCCGGGTCTTGCCCATCCGCATCGCAAGCAGAATCTGACCCAGCACGTTGTTGATCTTATGCGCGCCGGTGTGGTTCAGTTCATCGCGCTTCAGATAGATCTTCGCGCCGCCGCAATGTTCGGTCAGCCGTTCGGCGAAATACAGTGGCGAGGGGCGGCCGACGTAGTGTTTCCACAGGTCGTCCATCTGCGCCCAGAAGCTGTCATCGGTCTTCGCCCGCTCATACTCGGCTTCCAACTCCAGGATCAGCGGCATCAGGGTTTCCGACACGAAGCGCCCGCCGAATTGGCCGAAGCGGCCGTTCTCATCCGGGCCGGTCATGAAAGAGTTGATCAGGTCTTCGGGCATGGCACGTTTCCTTTCGCGGCGTCGACGAACGCCTGCATTTTATCGGGGTCTTTTACCCCCGGCGCGCGCTCAACGCCAGAGGACACATCCACCTGCCGGGCGCCCGTCATTTCCATGGCCATTGCGACGTTGACAGCCGTCAAGCCCCCCGCCAGCATCCATGGCCGCGACCATTGTCGGCCCGCGATCAACCGCCAGTCGAAGGTCAGGCCGTTGCCGCCGGGCAACGCACCATTCTTCGGCGGCTTGGCATCCACCAACAGCATGTCAGCCACCGTGGCATAGGTTTCAAGGGTGGCAAGATCCTCTGCCCCGGCAACGCCCACGGCTTTCATCACCGGCAACCCATAGCGCGCCTGCACCGCAGCGACGCGTGCGGGCGATTCCGAACCATGCAGTTGCAAGATGTCGAGCGGGACAGCAACACAAATTGCGTCCAGTTGCGCGTCGGTCGCATTCACCGTCAGCGCCACCTTCGCCACACCGTCAGCGGCGGCAAGTGCCACCTCGCGCGCTGTGTCCAGAGCGAGGTGCCGGGGCGATTTTTCAAAGAATACCAGCCCGACATATCCGGCGCCTGCTTCGACTGCGGCGCGCATGTCAGACGGACGGGTCAGCCCGCAGATTTTCACCCGTGCAGATGGTACCATGGGCGTCAGCGAGACACGTTGGGGCCATCCACCAGCGCCAGAACGTCATCATCGCGCTGTACCACCGGTACGCCCGAGGCGCGTTCGCGGGTGATTTGGGTTTTCAGATTGTCAGCCTCGGCCCGGGCAGCGGTCGCGTCTTTGCGATAGCCGCGTTCGCGCAGCCATTCCCAGACCAGCCCCAACAGCAACCCGGTCGCAATAGCCCCCCCAAGAATGAGAAACAGTGGCATGGTAAGGCTGATGTTGAACCCGATCAGATCGCCCAGCCCCTGCGGCAGCAATGACACCGTGACCACGTTGCGGTTGGCCAGCGCGACAATCACGAATGCCAGCGCAAGCAAGGTCCAGAAAGCGTAGCGAATATATTTCATTGGGCCCTTCGGTACTATTGGTCGTTAAGGCGGTCGCGCAGCTGTTTGCCCGCCTTGAAGAATGGCACATACTTATGGTCGACTTCGACCGATTCGCCAGTCCGTGGGTTGCGGCCAACGCGCGCATCCCGATGCTTGACCGAAAACGCGCCAAAGCCCCGGAGCTCGACCCGGTCACCGCGCGCCATCGCCTCGATGACTTCCTCAAAGACGGTGTTCACGATCCGCTCGACATCCCGTTGAAACAAATGCGGGTTTTCCTCCGCAAGCTTCTGAATCAATTCAGAACGGATCATCCCGCCCTCCTTTGTTGTCGGCACCTCGAATACACCATTTATGCGATAGTATAGGGGGAATTGCCAGCGACACAAAGCGCAATCCACAGTCAATCGGGCGGATTGCCGCCGCGCCCGGCGACAATCCTCTGCTGCGCGCCTTTAAGATGCGGCACTACAGGCCCGCCATCCGCGCCTGCGGGGTGGTGCGACGTCTGATCCTGCCCTCCCCCGTCCGCGCGATTCGGCAAAAGAAAACGGCCCCGCGAAACCGCGGGGCCGTTGCTGACCTTCTTTATTGCGTCGAAGCGCTACAGATCAGCTGCGGTCTTTCAGAGCTGCGCCCAGGATGTCGCCCAGCGATGCACCGGCGTCCGAGGAACCGAACTGCTCGACGGCCTCTTTCTCTTCGGCGATCTCGCGCGCCTTGATCGACAGGCCCAGACGGCGGGTTTTCGCGTCGACATTGGTGATGCGCGCATCGACCTTGTCGCCGACCTGGAAGCGCTCGGGGCGCTGGTCCGCACGGTCGCGGGCCAGATCGGAGCGGCGGATGAACGACTTGGCGCCGTTGTATTCCACTTCAATACCGCCATCCTCGATCGCGGTGACAGCGACCGTCACGACCGAGCCGCGCTTGATGCCGTCAACGGCATCCGAGAAGTTGTCGTTTTCCAGCGCCTTGATGGACAGGGAAATCCGCTCTTTCTCGACATCGACTTCCAGGACGGCCGCAGTCACGGTGTCGCCCTTGCGGAAGTCCTGAATGGCCTCTTCGCCACGCTGGTCCCATGACAGATCGGACAGGTGAACCATGCCATCGATGTCGCCTTCCAGACCGACGAACAGACCGAATTCGGTGATGTTCTTGATCTCACCTTCAATCTGGGTGCCGGCGGGATGGGTTTCAGCAAAGACTTCCCACGGGTTGCGCATGGTCTGTTTCAGACCCAGCGACACGCGACGCTTGGCGCTGTCGATTTCCAGAACCATGACCTGAACTTCCTGGCTGGTCGAAACGATCTTGCCGGGATGCACGTTCTTCTTGGTCCAGGACATCTCCGAGACGTGGACCAGACCTTCGACACCAGGCTCCAGCTCAACAAATGCGCCGTAATCGGTGATGTTGGTCACGCGGCCCGCATGCACGGTACCCAGCGCATAGGAAGTTTCGACCGAATCCCACGGATCGGCCTGAAGCTGCTTGATGCCAAGGCTGATGCGGTGGGTATCCTTGTTGATCTTGATGACCTGAACTTTCATGGTCTCGCCGATCGACAGGATTTCGGACGGGTGGTTTACCCGGCGCCATGCCATGTCGGTGACGTGCAGCAGACCATCAACGCCGCCCAGATCAACGAACGCACCGTATTCGGTGATGTTCTTGACCACACCATCGACGATCTGACCTTCGGTCAGGTTGGCGATGACTTCGGCGCGCTGTTCGGCACGCGATTCTTCCAGGATTGCGCGGCGTGACACAACGATGTTGCCCCGACGACGGTCCATTTTCAGGATCTGGAAAGGCTGTTTCAGCCCCATCAGCGGGCCTGCGTCGCGCACGGGGCGCACGTCGACCTGGCTGCCGGGCAGGAAGGCAACTGCGCCGCCCAGATCCACGGTGAACCCGCCTTTGACACGGCCAAAGATCGCGCCTTCAACGCGCGCTTCGTCGGCATAGGCTTTTTCCAGACGGTCCCAAGCGGCTTCGCGGCGGGCTTTCTCGCGGCTGATGACAGCCTCGCCCTTTGCGTTCTCGACGCGGTCAAGGAACACCTCGACCTCATCACCGACCGAAATATCGGCCGCTTCGCCCGGGTTTGCGAATTCTTTAAGATCGATGCGGCCTTCCATCTTGTAGCCGACATCGATGATGGCCTGGCCCGCTTCGATCGCGATAACCTTGCCTTTGACCACTGACCCTTCGGCCGGCGTGTCCATCTCCAAGCTCTCGTTCAGGAGGGCTTCGAATTCTTCCATGGTTGCTTTAGCGCACATATATAACAGTTTCCTTTTCAGATCGATTTATTCAGGCCTGACGGTTGGCTCCGCCGGTCTTGGGTTATGGTTGTCAGGGGACTGAAACGCACAAATGGCCACGGGCAGACTACCCGAGACCTTTGCGCATCCGTTGTGACACGAGGTCAGCCGCCAACTCGACAGCCGCGTCTATAGTCAGTTCCGTCGTGTCAAGCAAGACTGCATCGTCCGCAGAAATCATCGGCGCGGCATCGCGCGCCGCGTCGCGGGCATCGCGGGCGCGCAACTGGGCAAGCACCTCGGATTCCGCGATGGGATCGCCCTTGGCCGAGAGTTCCAGCCAGCGGCGGTGCGCCCGCACCGCATCAGACGCGGTGACAAAGAGCTTCACATCCGCGTCCGGGCAGATGACCGAGCCGATGTCACGCCCGTCCAGCACCGCGCCGCCATCGCGCGCGGCAAAGCTGCGCTGGAAGGCCAGCAAGGCCGCGCGCACTTCGGGGATCACAGCGACACGGCTGGCCCCCTCGCCCGCCCGCGCGCTGCGCAAGTCGGGGTGGTTCAGATCTTCAGGGGTCAGCGCCTGTGCGGCGGCCAGTGGCTCAGCGCCCTCGGCGACCATCCTCCCCACGGCGCGATAAAGCAGCCCGGTATCCAGATGCGCCAGCCCGAATTGATCAGCGATCTTGCGGCTGATCGTACCCTTGCCCGCCGCCGCCGGCCCATCGATGGCTACTGTGAAGCCCATGGTCTGCCCCCTTATCCGTTGTCCCGCGCGACCTGCGCGCCTAGTCCCGTCATCAGCCCCTCGAACAGCGGGAACGAGGTCGCGATCGGGCTTGCATCATCTACCCGGATCGGCTTTTCCGCAACAAGGCCAAGACAGACGAAAGCCATCGCGATGCGGTGGTCGAGATGGCTGGCCACCGTCGCGCCGCCGGGGACGCTGGCCATGCCATGCACAGTCAGGCTGTCTTCGGTTTCCTCGATGCGCACGCCGCAAGCCTCCAGGCCCCGGGCCATGGCGTCGATGCGGTCGGATTCCTTCACGCGCAGCTCTTTGACGCCGCGCATGACCGTGGTGCCCTGCGCGGTGGCGGCAAGAGCGGCAAGAACGGGATATTCGTCGATCATGCTGGCGGCGCGTTCGGGCGGGACGGTCACGCCCTTCAGGGGGCCGAAACGAACGCGCAGATCGGCGACAGGCTCCCCACCTTCTTCGCGCGGGTTCTCAAACGCGATGTCGGCACCCATATCCACCAATGTCAGATAAATACCATTCCGCGTGGGATTCTGGCTGACGCCGGGCACCAGTATATCGGAATCCGGCACCATCAGCGCCGCACAGACCGGGAAGGCCGCGCTGGACGGGTCGCGTGGCACGGCGACATCCAACGGCCTGAGCTCGGGTTGGCCGGTCAGGGTGATGACGCGCCCCTCAGGCGTGTCCTCGACTGTCAGTTCGGCACCAAAGCCGCGCAGCATGCGTTCGGTATGGTCGCGCGTCGGCTCACGCTCCACCACTACGGTCTGGCCCGGCGCGTTCAGCCCCGCCAGCAACACCGCAGATTTCACCTGCGCCGAGGGCATCGGCACGGTATAGCGCACAGGCACCGGATCAGCCGCGCCTACCAAGGTCATTGGCAGCCGCCCGCCCGCGCGGCCCACAGCCCTTGTGCCAAAAAGCGCCAGCGGATCGGTGACCCGGCCCATGGGCCGCTTGGTCAGACTGGCATCGCCGGTGAAGGTAACGGTGATCGGGCAGGTGGCCATTGCACCCATGATCAGCCGCGCCCCGGTGCCGGAATTGCCGCAGTCGATCACGCGGTCAGGTTCCGCAAACCCGCCCACGCCGACGCCAAATACCGACCAGTCGCCCGGGCCGTGCTGCACCACTTCTGCGCCAAAGGCGCGCATGGCGGCGGCGGTGTCCAGCACATCCTGCCCTTCCAGAAGGCCGGTGATGCGCGTCTCGCCCACCGCCATAGCACCGAAGATCAACGCACGATGCGAGATAGATTTATCCCCAGGCACCTCGGCCACTCCGCGCAGCGGCGGGCTTTTGCGGGCGGTCATCGGGATCGGGGTGCCATGGCCGGACATTTTCGCGCCTCATCACTTCTGAATGCGCGGGTGATAGCGCAGCACCGCGCAGGGGTCCATGGCAAATGGGCCGCAAGCGCCGGGTTTAGCGGAAAGGCCGGTTTGATGGAAAGGCCAGTTTACTCGAAAGACGGGTTTACTGGAAAGGCGAGTTTACTGGAAAGGCGGGGCGCGCCCCGTCAATCAGGCGGCAATGGCGCGAAAGCTTGCGCGACCCGGGCGATACAGGCCGTCACCCGGTCCAGCAACGCAGGCCGCGCGGTGTCGTGCGAGCGCACGACGAAGAACGCATGCCGGATCGGCACGGTAAAGGCGCGCGCAACCAGCCCGTCGCGCAGTTCCGACCGGGCCATCAGCGCATTGGCCAGCGTCAGCCCCATGCCCTGCGCCACGAAACTGCAGGCCGCGTTGACCGCCTGTGTCTCAATCACGACATTCGGCGTCACGCCCGCGCGACCCAGCGCATCCTCGACCTCGACCCGGAAAGGACGCGAACGGCCAAGCAAGATCAGCGGCACCCCGGCCAGATCAGCAGGAGAGATGCGCGCCTGCGCGGCCAGCGGATGCGTGCCCGGCAAGATCACCTGCGTGCCGACCGTCATCAGCGGCTCGGCGACGATCGCGGGGTGATCTATCGGCCCCTTGACCAGCCCCAGATCAACCCGCCCCAGCGCAACGGCATCGACCGTATCGCGGTAGGACATGACATCCACCGCCAGCCGCAGCCCGTGCAATTCCGCCGCCAGCATCTGACACGCAGGCGCGATCAGGGCCGTGATCAGCCCCACGGGCGCGGCCAATCGCAGCGCCGCCCCCCCGGTGCCCACCCCGGTGACGGTATCGAAAGCGCCCAGCGCGCGCTCCACTTCGGCCAGCAGCATCTCGGCCCCCGGGCGCGGCACCAGCCGTCCGCCGACACGCTGAAACAGGCGATCCCCCTTGGCGGTTTCCAGTTCCGCCACCAACCTGCTGACCGTGGGCTGCGACACACCCAGCCGTTCGGCCGCCTGTACGGTCGACCCCAGCGTCATCACGGCGTGAAACGCCCGAAGATGTCGCAATTCGATGCCAAGTGTATCCGCCAAATGAATACTCGTATTTCTGATATTCATATGATTGCGCCAAATTGACTTATCTGCAAGCCTTTGAATCACAAGTTGGGGCGGCGCCCCTTTGCCACAAGAATAGAGGCTCCTGTTGGTTTATATCATTCGACGTTTGATGCAGGCGGTATTTCTGGCGGCGGTCATGTCGTTTGTGGTGTTTGCGGGCATCTATGCCGTTGGCAGTCCGGTCGACATCTTGATCGACCCCGAGGCGACGCAGGCCGAGCGTCTGCGCCTGATTGCGCAGATGGGCCTCGACCGGCCATTCCATGAACAATACCTCGTCTTCATGGGGAATGTCCTTCAGGGCGATTTCGGCAATTCCTTCATCTATAACCGCCCCGCGCTGGGGCTGATCCTGGAACGTATGCCTGCGACGTTGGAACTGGCCTTTGCCGCGATCATGATCGCTGTGGTGCTGGGCCTGCCGCTGGGTGTTTATGCCGGGTTGCGGCCGGGTTCGGTCGGCAGCCAGGGAATCATGGCAGGGTCCATCTTGGGCTTTTCGGTGCCGAATTTCTGGCAGGCGATCATGCTGATCATGGTCTTCGCCGTGATGTTGGGCTGGTTCCCGGTGTCCGGGCGGGGCGAGGTGGGAGAGTTCCTGGGAATCAGATCCAGCCTGTTCACACTGGACGGGCTGCAACACATCACCCTGCCCGCAGTCAATCTGGCCATCGGGCACCTTGCGCTGGTGATCCGGCTGGCACGGTCTGGCGTGCGCGAGGTAGAACCGCAGGATTACATCCGCTTTGCCCGCGCCAAGGGCCTGAGCGAGCGGCGGGTCGTCTTCGTCCACATTCTGCGCAACATCCTGATCCCGATTGTCACGGTGGTCGGCATGTCCTTCGGCGGGCTGATCGCCTTTGCCGTGGTGACCGAGTCGATCTTCGCCTGGCCGGGCATGGGCAAGCTGATAATCGACTCGATCCAGTTGCTGGACCGGCCGGTGGTGGTCGCATACCTGATCGTAATCGTCGTGCTGTTCATCATCATCAATCTGGTGGTTGATCTGCTCTATTCGCTGATCGACCCGCGCATCCGCATCGACGGGGGCAAAGCATGACCGACATCACCCAACCTAAAACCGCCAATTCCCCGCCACCCGTTGCCACGACCGAGGCGCCGTTTCGCCGCGTGCTCCGCGACTTCATGCGCAACAAGGTCGCGGTGGCCGGGCTGATCCTGTTCACCCTGATCGTCTTCGCAGCGGTCTTCGCGCCGCTTCTGGCCGCGCAGGACCCCTACGATCTGCGCAGCCTGAACATCATGGACAGCCGGTTGTCCCCTGGCGAGGCCGGGTTTACCGGCGCGGCCTATCCGCTGGGCACCGATGGACAGGGCCGCGACATGCTGTCTGCGATCCTTTATGGGCTGCGCATCTCGCTTGGCGTGGGCGTGATCGCCTGCACCGCCGCGCTGATGCTGGGGCTGACGCTGGGCCTGATTGCCGCCTATTCGGGCGGGCGGGTCGATACGCTGATCATGCGGCTGGTGGACCTGCACCTGTCGTTCCCCCCGATCCTGGTCGCGCTGATCTTGCTGGCCGTGCTGGGCCGCGGGGTCGACAAGATCGTCTTCACGCTGATCGTGGTGCAATGGGCGACCTTTGCCCGGGTCGCCCGCGCCACCGCCCTTTCAGAGAGGAAGCGCGAATATGTCGAGGCGGCGGAAAGCCTGGGCCTGTCACGCTTCCGCATCATCTCAGGGCATCTGCTGCCCAACTGCCTGCCCCCGCTGATGGTGCTTTATACGGTGGAAATCGCCAGTGCCATCGCGCTGGAAGCCACCCTGAGCTTCCTGGGCGTCGGCCTGCCCGCGACCCAGCCCTCGCTGGGGCTGTTGATCTCGAACGGCTTTCAGTTCGTGCTGTCGGGGCAATACTGGATCAGCGTGTTCCCCGGTCTGGCGCTTTTGCTGCTGATCGTCTCGATCAACCTGGTGGGTGACCACCTGCGCGATGTCCTGAACCCGAGGAATATCCGATGAGCTTGCTGGAAATAGACAATCTGGCGACGCATTTCTTCACCGATGCGGGCGTCGTGAAAGCCATCGACGGCGTCAGCTTTGCCGTGGACCGCGGCGAGGTGCTGGCCGTGGTCGGCGAGAGCGGGTCGGGCAAATCGGTCACGGGCCTGTCGGTCATGGGGCTGATCGGCGCGCCAGGGCGGATCGTCGGCGGCACCATCCGGTTTGACGGCACGCAGATCGCCAATGCACCGGCCAACCAGATGCGCGCGCTGCGCGGCGCGCGGATCGCGATGATCTTTCAAGACCCGATGATGACGCTGAACCCGGTGCTGCGCATCGACACGCAGATGCTGGAAACCATCAACGCGCACCGACGGATGCCCCATGACGCGGCGTGGACGCTGTGCCGCGATGCGCTAGGGCGCGTCGGCATTCCCAGCCCCGATGAACGCATGCGCGCCTATCCGCACCAGTTTTCCGGCGGGATGCGCCAGCGTGTGGCCATTGCCATCGCGCTGTTGAACGACCCCGACCTGATCATCGCGGATGAACCGACGACGGCGCTTGACGTGACCATTCAGGCGCAGGTGCTGCACCTGATGCAGGGGCTGGTCGAAGACCGGGGCATGGGGCTGATGTGGGTCACGCATGACCTGTCGGTGGTCGCTGGTTTCGCCGACCGCGTGGCCGTCATGTACGCCGGTGAGGTGGTCGAAGACGGGCGCGTCGACGATATCATCACCGCCCCGCGACACCCCTATACACGCGGGTTGATCGGATCGGTGCCGTCGCGAAACCAGCGTGGCGTGCGGCTGGCACAGATCCCTGGCGCCGCACCGCAACCGCTGAACCGCCCCAAGGGCTGCCGCTTCGCGCCGCGCTGTGCCTATCGTGCCGAGGGCTGCGAGGTACCGCAGGCCCTGCGCGACGGCGTGCGCTGCTGGCGCACCGATGCCCTGCCCTGCGCAGATCAGGAGGTGCTGGCATGAGCGATCTACTGACACTCGATAACGTCTCTAAACGTTTCTCGAAGCACATCGACCTTGCCGGGCGCCTCGCGCAGAAGCTGGGCGCAAAGGTTTCGGCGGAAACCGTGCATGCCGTCGACGGGGTCAGCCTTGGCATCGCCGCGGGCGAGGTTGTGGGGCTGGTGGGCGAATCCGGCTGCGGCAAATCCACACTGGGCCGGGTGGCGGCGGGGATCCACGCACCGTCCGATGGCGAAGTGCTGTGGAAGGGCGCCCCCCTGGAAGCGGAAGCCAAGGCCCGGCTGCGCATCCAGATGGTGTTTCAGGACCCGATGTCCTCGATCAACCCGCGCCACCGGATCGACCGGGTGATCGGCGAGGCGCCGGTGTTCCATGGCCAGATCTCTGCGGGCGAGAAGGATGCCTTCGTCGCCGACCTGCTGGAGCGTGTCGGGCTGGACCCGGCCTATCGCCAGCGCTATCCGCACCAGTTTTCCGGCGGGCAGCGGCAGCGCATCGCGATTGCCCGTGCCCTTGCCGTGCGCCCGGAACTGATTGTCTGTGATGAGGCCGTGTCGGCGCTGGATGTGTCGGTGCAGGCGCAGGTGCTGAACCTGTTCATGGACCTGCGCGAAGAATTCGGGCTGACCTACCTCTTCATCAGCCACGATCTGGGCGTGGTGGAACATATCGCTGACCGGGTGGTCATCATGTACCTGGGCCGCGTGGTCGAAAGCGCACCTGTTGCTGATTTGTATCGCGAACCGCTGCACCCCTACGCACAGGCCCTGTTGGCCGAGGTGCCGCGGCTGACGACCGGCAAGCGCCGCTACACCCCGGTGAAGGGCGAAATCCCGTCACCGTTGCACCCGCCGTCCGGGTGTCATTTTCACCCCCGTTGTCCCCTTGCCGATGACCAGTGCCGCGCCGAGCGGCCGGCCCTGCGCAAGGTTGCCGCGGGACGCACCGTTGCGTGCCACAAAGTCGCATAATCACCACCATGGGAGCTATAACAATGACCAGACTGACCCAACTGATGACCGCCACCGCCGTCGCCGCCCTGTGCGCGGGCAGTGCAAGTGCACAAACCCTGACCGCAGGCCTGTCGGCCGCGCCGAGTTCGATGGACCCACATTTCGCCACAACCGGGCAGAACCAGCAATTGGCCATGAACCTTTATGACCGCCTGGTACACATCGACGCGGCGGGCAATTTCACGCCGGGGCTGGCGACCGAATGGGAAGTGTCCGAGGATCGCCTGACCTGGACCTTCACCCTGCGGGAAGGCGTGACCTTCACCAACGGCAGCCCCTTCACCGCGCATGACGTGGTCTATACGTTCGAGCGTATTCCAGAGGTGCCCAACAGCCCCGCGCCCTTCACCCAGCGCCTGGCCGCCATTTCCAGCGTCGAAGCCGTGGATGACCAGACGCTGGTCGTCACCACCGCCGAACCCGCGCCGGTGCTCATCAGCGACCTGGCGACCATTTACATCGTGTCGCGCGACGCGGGCGATGCGGAAAGCGCCGATTTCGACCGGGGGACCGCCGCGTTGGGTACTGGCCCCTACCGCATGGTCAGCTACAGCCCGGGTGAGCAACTGGTGATCGCGCGCAACGACGATTATTGGGGCGAAACCGCTGCATTCGAGGAAATCACCATTCGCTTCCTCGACAACGCCGCCACCCGCGTCGCATCGCTTCAGGCAGGCGAGGTGGATTTCATCGACGCCGTGCCACCCAACGACCTGCAGCGCCTGAGCGCCGATGACGGAATCGACGTGATCTCGGCTCCCTCGGCCCGGATGCTCTACATGGGCGTCGATCAGCTGGAAGATACGACCGTGCAGATCGACCCGGCGGTGGGCAACCCCTTCCTTGACGTTCGGGTCCGCGAGGCGCTGAGCCTCGGCATCAACCGCGAAGCCATTATCGACCGGATCCAGTTCGGATCAGGGGCGCCCGCGAACCAGTTTGCCCCCGAAGGCATCTTTGGCCACAACCCGGACCTGCCCACCCCCACCTATGACCCCGAACGCGCCCGTGAATTGCTGGCCGAGGCCGGCTACGAGGATGGCTGGTCAATGACGATCCACGGCCCGGCGGGCCGCTATGTCAACGACACCGATGTGTTGCTGGCGGTCGGTCAGATGTGGGCGCAACTGGGTTTGGATGTCGAGGTCGAATCCGTCCCCACCAACGTGTATTTCGGGCAGGCGACCGCGCGCGAATTCTCGGCCTTCATGGTGGCCTTCGGCATCACAACCGGGGAGTCCTCGCTGGCACTGCGCAACGTGCTGGGCAGCTTTGACGAAGATCGCGGCTGGGGGTCGAACAACCGCTTCCGCTACTCCAGCCCCGAGTTCGACGCCGCCCTAGGTGAAGCGTTCGAGGCATTTGATGATGCCGAGCGCGAGGCCGCCCTGCAAGAAGCCGCGCGCATTGCCGCCGAAGATGTCGCAGTGATCCCACTGTACTGGGAAGGCAACAACTGGGCAGTCCGGGCTAACTACAGCTTCACGCCCAGCCCCGATGGCCGGTCGTTGATGACCAACATCAGCCTCGACTGAACGGAAGGGCCTGACATGTCACAACCCGCCGAGCACACCGCGTCCGCGCGCGTCATGCAAGACATCATGGTGCCGATGCGCGATGGCGTTCGGCTGGCCTGTGACATATTCCTGCCCGAAGACAGCAGCACAGGCCCCTGGCCCGTGCTGCTGGAACGCACGCCCTACGACAAGCGCGCGCCACGCACCAACGAATACACCGTCGCGCATCCGCAGGTGTTCGGCCGCCGCGAGCTGGCGGGTTTTTTCACCGCCGCCGGGTTCGTCGTGGTGTTTCAGGACTGCCGGGGCCGCTATGCCTCGGAAGGGCGCTTCACCAAATACCGGGGCGAGGCTGAGGACGGCGCTGAGACGCTGGCCTGGATCGCAGCACAGGATTGGTGCGATGGCCAGATCGGCACCATGGGCATGTCCTATTCCGCCCATACCCAGATGGCCGCCGCCGCCCTGTCCCCCCCAGGGCTGGCCGCGATGGTGCTGGATTGCGGCGGATTTTCCAACGCCTATCAGGGCGGCATCCGCTTTGGCGGCGCGCTGGAGTTGAAGCAGGTCACCTGGGCTTTCCGCCATGCCCTGCGCTCGCGCGCGGCGGCAGCCGACCCGGTGGCCAAGGCCGCGCTGGAAGCCACCGACATCGCCGCATGGTTCCGCCGGATGCCTTGGAAGCGCGGGCATTCGCCGCTTTCACCGATCCCGGATTATGAGGATTACCTGTTCGATCAGTGGGACCGCACCCTGTTCGACGACTACTGGAAGATCCCGGCGCTCTATGCAGCGGGCTATCATGATCGCATGCCCCCGGTGCCCTCGGTGCATATGTCAGGCTGGTACGACCCGTATGCCTGCACCGCGATCAAAAACTTCAGCGGGCTGCGTGCCCTTGGCCATCCCGCGCGCCTTATCATGGGGCCCTGGACCCACGGCAACCGCTCGCGTACCTACGCGGGGAAGGTCGATTTCGGCCCCGACGCCACGTTCGAGGCCGCGACCGGCTGCGATTTCGTCGCCTGGCGCATCGCCTATTTCAGCCGACATCTGCAAGGTGCCGACGATGGGGCTGAACAGCCTGTGCGCTTCTTCCTGATGGGCGGCGGCAGCGGGCAGCACACGGCGGAAGGGCGGCTGGATCACGGCGGCAGGTGGATCACGGCGCAGGACTGGCCGCCTCCAGACGCCACCCCGATGCCGCTTTACCTGACACCGCAGGGCGGGTTGGACCCCCGGCTGCCCCGTGAAGCGGGCACCGTGGGCTATATCTTCGATCCCGAAGACCCGGTGCCCACAATCGGCGGCCCCATCACCTCGGGCGCGCCAGTCATGGTTGGCGGGGCCTTCGATCAGCGCGAGGAAGCGGCCTTCTTCGGCAGCCGCGCCCCCGGCATGCCGTTGACCAGCCGCGCGGATGTTCTGGTATTCGAATCTGAGCCCTTGGCGCAGGATGTGGCGGTCGCGGGCAATGTCTCGGTCGATCTGACAATCTCTTCCGACCGGCCAACGACGGATTTCACCGCGAAACTGGTCGATGTCTGGCCACGCACGGCTGAGTTCCCGCACGGTTTTGCAATGAACCTTTGCGATGGCATTCTGCGCACACCGTTCCGCGAAGGTTTTGACCGGCTACTACCTCTGGAACCCGACACTCCAGTCACGCTGACCATCCCGATGTATCCGACCGCCAACCTGTTTCGCGCCGGGCATCGCATCCGGCTAGAGGTGTCGTCCTCGAACTTCCCGCGCTTTGATGTGAACCCCAATGCCGCTCTGGGCGATGATCTGTCGCAACAGCGCCACAAGGCCAGCAACACGCTACATTTCGGCCCGGGCGTGGTGGCGCGCTTGAACCTGATGCAGATCCCCACCGGGGCGTAGCGCGCAACCTTTTGCGCGCCGTTGGTAACCGCGGCATGACACCCGGGCCTCACACCCCCGCCAAAGGTCACGAAACTGGCGTAATCCGGCCCCGCCGCGCCACTGTCCCTGCGGAAAGACGGCCCCCGCCCTTGTCGTTCTGCCCGCGCTGGACTAACGGTAGAACGCAACAACCGACAGGGCAGACGCATGCGTATTCTGGTGACAAATGACGACGGTATCAACGCCCCCGGCCTGAAGGTGCTCGAAGCAATCGCGCATGAAATCGCCGGGCCGAAGGGCGAGGTCTGGGTCGTCGCGCCCGCGTTCGAGCAATCGGGCGTCGGGCATTGCATAAGCTATACCCATCCGATGATGATCGCCAAGCTGGACACACGGCGCTATGCCGCCGAAGGCTCGCCCGCCGATTGCGTGCTGGCGGGGCTTTACGATGTGTTGCAGGGCGCGCGCCCTGATCTGGTGCTGTCAGGCGTGAACCGGGGCAATAACGCGGCGGAAAACGTGCTCTATTCCGGCACCATCGGCGGCGCGATGGAGGCCGCACTTCAAGGCCTGCCTGCGATTGCACTGTCGCAATACATCGGCCCGCTGACCGAAGACCTGCCCGACATGTTCGACGCCGCCATCGTGCATGGCGCTGCTGTCGTGCGCCAGCTTCTTGACAAGGCACAGTGGGACGGCGGCGATTACCGGCTGTTTTACAACGTCAACTTCCCGCCGATCGCCGGCGCGGATGTGAAGGGACTGCGCGTCACCACCCAAGGCTACCGCAAGGACACCTTCATGGGGGTCGAGGCGCAGATCTCCCCATCAGGACGCAAGTTCCTGTGGATCAAGGGCGGGCCGCAACACCTGCCCACCGCCCCCGGAACCGATGCGGCGGCCAATCTTGACGGCTATATCTCGGTCACGCCAATGCGCGCCGACCTGACCGCCTATGACGCGCTCGAAACCCTGCGGACTGCGCTGGAATGATGGACGACGCCGAACAGAAAATGCGTTTTCTGTTTGCAATCCGCTCCAGCGGAGTCACGGACGCACGGGTTCTGGCCGCGATGGAGCGGATCGACCGCGGCGTCTTCGTCAAGGGCATCTTTGCTGACCGCGCCTATGAAGACATGCCCCTGCCGATCGCCTGCGGCCAGACGATCAGCCAGCCCTCGGTCGTGGGGCAGATGACGCAGGCCCTTAATGTCGGCCCGCGCGACAAGGTGCTGGAGGTCGGAACAGGCTCGGGCTACCAGGCGGCGGTGCTGTCACACCTGGCGCGGCGGGTGTATACCGTGGAGCGTCACCGCAGGCTGGTCGCCGCCGCGCGCGGCATTTTCGACACGCTGGGACTGACGAATATCACCGCGCTGTCGGCGGATGGGTCCTTCGGCCTGCCCGAACAGGCGCCATTTGATCGCATCATCGTGACAGCCGCCGCCGAAGACCCGCCCGGCCCGCTCTTGGCGCAACTGCGGATCGGCGGTATAATGGTGGTTCCTGTTGGTCAATCGGATGCGGTGCAAAGCTTGATCCGGGTGACGCGGCTGGAAACAGGATTTGACTATGAGGAATTGCGGCCCGTCCGCTTTGTCCCCTTGATTGAAGGCATGGGACAGGACTAAGGGGCTTTGCGAGCAAATCAGACCGAAAGGGCTTTGGCGGCGAAACGGCAGGAAAACGACGCCTCGGGGCACAAGGTTCGGACCAGACGCGGACCGCCGGCAAAGTCGTCGGCAACTTCAGTCAGGCAACATAAGGGCAGCGTTTTGAAAATTTCGACATTTGACGGCAAGATTGCACGGTTCTGGCTTCTGGGGCTTTCGGGGCTGGCGCTGGCCGCCTGCAACGGGCCGGTTCTCGACTGGGATCTGCGTAACGGCGACAACGGCTTTTCCACCGCCGAGGCGGCGCAGCAGACAACCGAACCACGCCCGCAGCCCGACAACCGTGGCGTGATCTCTTACCCCGGCTATCAGGTCGTGGTGGCGCAGCGCGGCGATACTGTCGCTGCCGTCGCGCGCCGTGTCGGGCTGGACCCGGCCGAACTGGCGCGCCACAACGCGCTGGAGCAAGATATCTTGCTGCGCGGCGGCGAAGTACTGGCCCTGCCCGGCCGTGTCGCAGAACCCAGCCGTGCCACAGGTGCCCGCCCGGGCGACCGGATCGACATTACCACGTTGGCGGGCGATGCCATCAACCGCGCCGAAGGCACCGCGACACCCACTGCTGCCCCCGCGCCGGTGACGCAGGCAGGCCCCGAGCCGGTGCGCCATCAGGTGCAGCGCGGCGAGACCGCCTTCATCATCGCACGGCAGTATAATGTCACCACGCGGTCCCTCGCCGAATGGAACGGGCTCGACGCCGAAATGCGGGTGCGCGAAGGCCAGTATCTGCTGATCCCCGTTGCAAGCCAGCAGGCACCGCAAAACGCTGCCCCGGCCCCCGCTCAGACTTCGCTGCCCGGCGCGGGCAGCCCGACGCCGACGCCGCCCAGCGCCTCCAGGCCACTGCCGGTGGATGAGGCGCCCGCCGCTGAGCGCGCCGCAGAAGTCGCCGCCGCAACCCCACCAGCGCCTGACCTCGCCGCCCAGCGGACCGAGGCATCTGCCGCCCGCCTGGCCATGCCGGTGCAGGGCCGCATCATCCGCGCCTATAACAAGGGCCGCAATGACGGGATCGGCATCGCTGCAAGTGCGGGCACCGAGGTGAATGCCGCCGCCGCAGGCACCGTCGCCGCCATCACCCGCGACACTGATGGGGTCACGATCGTGGTGATCCGGCATGAAAACAATCTGCTGACGGTCTATGCAAACCTTGATAACGTACGGGTCGACAGCAATGCGCGCGTCACCCGTGGCCAGACCATCGGTACCGTGCGCGCGGGCGATCCGAGCTTCCTGCATTTCGAGGTACGCGAGGGCTTTGAAAGCGTCGATCCGATGCCGTTCTTGCAATAGCGGCAGGGCACGGGGGACTGGGCGTTTTGCCCACGCAACGAGGGCGCGCATCAGCGCGGTGCGGGGCTGCCGCTTGACGCCCGACGTCAGTGCGGGCCATCTGCAAGCGCGGCCCTGCGACGCCATGGGTTATCCTTCATCGCGCGGCGGCTGTCCGGGCGCATGCCCCCCCTCGGCCCGCAGCAAGAAGCGCCCCGTCAGTCCGCCACGCCAAACTTGCGCAGCGCTTGCACCATGGCGCGGGTATCTACCGCTAGGTTCGAGCTGTTGAAGCCCGCCGCCATCTGCGGGAGGGGATCGGTATAGCGGCTGTCAATGCCGACCAGCGACCAGCCCGCTGCGTCGTAATGGAACAGGGGGGAGCCGCTGTCGCCCACCGCCGTGTCGCAATCATGGCTTAGCGTATTGTCGGAATACGCGGTCAGCACCCGACAGCGCAAATGACCCGACAGCCATGCGCCCGTATCCCAGCTATAGCCCGCCTGATCGACACGGAAAGTCCCCGCGTCGATCTGCGCCAGATCGTCCGCGCCCAACACCCGCGGCCGCACAATCCCCGCCATCGCCCCCAGGTCGCGGTCCAGCGTCAAGATCGCCCAATCGTCGCCATTGCCCAGCCCCGGCCCGACATCCAGATCGCGAAAGCCCGGCGCGACATAGGCCGCGACCACCCCCGCCTGCCCCAAGTCCTCAAAGCCATGAGCCCCTGCGCGAAAAATTTCGGGCAGGGTGATCTGCCCCCCCTCGGACACACAATGGGCCGCAGTCAGCACCAGCCGTTCCGCAATAAGGGTGCCGGTGCAATCCATGTCGGGGCCTGACAGCAAGCCCACCGCACGCCAGGGCATCTGCACCGGATCGATCAGCTTCCGGTCGTCGCGGCCAAAGAAATGGTCGCGCGCCGAAGGCGGCCGGTCGCGCCCGATACAATCGGCCGTGTCGCTCAGGGCGGCGCAACTGCCAGAGCCGCCGCGCCCCGGCTCGTCGCAGATATTGTTGAACGCGGTGGCACAGGCGTTGCTGCGCCCGGCCAGATACGCAACGCTGGCGCAATCTGCGGTATCGGACGCGGTCGGACACAGGCCGGTGCCGATGCCCGGCACATCGCATTCACCGTCGAACGCATAGCCGCAGGAATCGTCGCCGCCCAGCGCCGCGGCGCGGCAGTCGGTCGCATCAGTGCCCGCGGTGCAGGCCCCCGTGCCGCCGAACCGGATGTCATCGCATTCCAGATCATGGGCATAGTTGCAACTGTCATCGCCCAGCCGCGCCTGCACCACACGCGACAGCCGTGCCATCAGGTCACCCGCCGCAACCGCGCAGTCAGCGGTATCGGTGCGCACGTCGCAGGCCCCGTCGCCCCCAAAACGCACCTCGTCGCATACACCGTCACGCGCCCATTGGCAGCTGTTGTCAGGTGTCTGGCCGTAGGCAGGGCCGGCAAGCCAGCCCGCCCCGCCCCCGGCCCAGCATGACGCCAATACCGCCGCCATTGCGGCCCGCCGCACCACAGCTATGCCCGATACGGGGCGCGCCAAGGCCGAGCCCCAGCGCAGTCGGGCGACTTCATGCGCCCGGCTTGCGAAGGTCATGCCCGACACGCCTGCGGCCCCCACGTTATCGACCCGGCGTCATCGTCCAGTCGGGGGTACCTGCGGTCACGCCCAGAATGGCAGCGCTGCCTTGACCGCCATAGGTCCCTGCAAAGACACGGTAGGCCCCGGGTTCCGCAGCGCTGAAGCTGAGACCAGGATTGGCCCCTTCAAGGTCGTCACTGCAATGCATGGTGCCCGACGGGTCCACCACGATCAGGGTGCTGTCGGCCTCGGCCACGGCATAGATTGTGAGCGCGGCGGCACCCTCGGCGACCTCGACCACCAGATCGGGTTGCGCAGTGGCGCCCCGTCCGACACAGCCCTGCCCCAGGCCGAAATAATCATCGCCATTGGGCAAGATCTCGAACGGGACGCGCGCATCAGCCATCTCGGGGAAATTAACGGTACCATGCGTGGGCGCGGCATCCAGACCCAGCGTCACATCGAAAAAGCTGTCCGGCACGCTGATATCATCCATCGCTGCGGGGGGCAGGGCCGTCCACTCGGGCGCGCCCATGCTGACGAACAGCTCGAACCGGCCCTGCGACGCCTCGCTGAAGGCGCCGACGAAGATGGTATACTCGCCAGCCATGCCCGCATCGAACGTGAGGGCGGGGTTTGACCCCATTGCGTCGTCACTGCAGTGCCACAGGCCCGCCGGATCTCGCACGGCCATCACCAGATCCACATCGCTGTCGGCGAACAGGCTGAAGGATGCGGTATCGCCGTCAAGTGACAGCACCATTTCAGGCCCATCCGGATTGACATAACCGTTGCAAAACTGGTCGGGCGACAGGGTTTCCGCCGCCGAATAGGCCGCAAGATCGCCGCGTGCCAACAACTGCGCCGACTCTGCCTGGGCCGGTACCAGCGTGACATAACCATAGCGCGGCTCTGCATCAGCATCGGGCGTCACCAATCCCCAGTCGGGCGTGCCCAGCCGGGCCGACAGCTCAAAGGTTTCCGCGCCACCTTCATAAAGCGAGCCGACCCAAACGAGGTAATCCCCGGCCTCAGGCGCATCGAAGGTCATACCCGGGTTCAACCCCTGCATGTCGTCATTGCAGACCCAGCGCCCCGATGGCGTATAAATCGCGATCACCCCATCGCCGGGCGTGGTGGCATAAAGGCTGAACGCCCCGGTGCCCGCATCTACCACGACGGTTGCATCCGGCGCATCAAGGCCGATCAGCCCTGCGCAATAGTCGGGGGACAGAAAATCGGCGGCAGTCTCGGCGACCAGCACCCCGGAACCGATCAACTGCGCCTCGGCGGTTTGCGCATCAAAACGGAAACGGCCCAGACGCGGCGCGCCCAGCGATGCCATGTCCAGTCCGCGCATCTCCACCGCCGAGATCATCGATTCGGACGCGATGACCCGCGCGCTGACGGGCCCGCCTTCGGTCGCAACCGCAGGCCACAGGCTGTAGCGCCCGGGTTGGGCGGGCCCTGCATCCAGTTGCGCCAGTCCGTCTTCGGCCAGAACGCAGCGATACAGCCCGTCGGGCGTGCCCAGCACCATACCAGCCAGATCTTCGCCGTCAGCAGTGAAATGCAGCGCCTCACGCGGGTTCAGAAGCGCAATCGCCATGCCCGCCCCCTCGGCGGGGACAAACCCTTCGCAACCGCGCACAAAGGCAGCAGCGGGTTCCATGGCGGAGGCATCGAACTGCCAGGTCACACGCTCGGCACCGTAACCCTCCAGCTCGGCGCCAAATTCCACCGCGCTGACCGGACCATCGGCCCATGCCACACCAGCAGAGCCTGCCACCAGCGCTGCCGCCAGCACCCCGTGTTTCACTGTGTCAAAAACCGTCATCTGTTCAAATCCCGCCATTTTGCCAAAATCTACTGCCGCACCCCGGCTATCTCTGAGCCAGAACCCGAAATACGTCGAACACCACGCATGTTTCGCCGCTGACACCAGGGTATGCCCCGCCACACAACGGAATGGGATCGTGACGCGGAACGCCGGTGGCGTCAATCGTGATCGGCACCCGCCAGAGGGTGCAGGTCGCACAGCCCGGCCCGCAAAGCCCCTGCCCGCCCCGAGAGCCCCACGCAGCAACCTGCAATGATTTCGCTGAAGTTTCCGCAGGTTGCACCCCCATACACGTGCATGGCAGCGGCACCGCGACAAGCGGAAAAAGTCGTTCAACTCCATCAGAAATTGCTTTAGACGGGGCCAAACGCGGACAAAAGGACCCCGGCACCATGGCGCGCATCCTCATAACTTCGGCACTGCCCTACATTAACGGAATCAAGCATCTGGGGAACCTGGTGGGCAGCCAGTTGCCTGCCGACCTCTATGCACGCTACTGCCGCGCGCGGGGAGATGAGGTGATGTTCATCTGCGCCACGGATGAACACGGGACCCCGGCTGAACTGGCTGCGGCCAAGGCGGGGAAACCCGTGGCCGAATACTGCACCGAGATGCACGAGGTCCAGGCAGAACTGGCGCGGGGATACGGGCTGTCTTTCGACCATTTCGGCCGGTCATCCAGCCCGCAGAACCGTCAACTGACCCAGCATTTCGCGGGCCGTCTGGCCGATGCCGGGCTGATCGAGGAGGTGTCCGAACGTCAGGTCTATTCCAACGCCGATCGCCGCTTCCTGCCGGATCGCTACATCGAGGGCACCTGCCCCAACTGTGGCTACACCCGCGCGCGCGGCGACCAGTGCGAGGAATGCACCAAGCAACTGTCGCCGGTGGACCTTATCGACCCGCGCTCGGCCATCTCAGGTTCTACCGACCTGGAGGTGCGCGAGACGAAGCACCTGTTCTTGCGTCAGTCCGTGCTGCGCGACCGGCTGGACGACTGGATCAACGCGCAGGCCGACTGGCCAATCCTGACCACCTCCATCGCGAAGAAATGGCTGCATGACGGTGACGGGCTGCGCGACCGGGGCATCACGCGCGATCTGGACTGGGGCGTGCCGGTGCAGCGCGGCACCGATCCCTGGCCGGGGATGGAGGGCAAGGTGTTCTACGTCTGGTTCGACGCCCCCATCGAATACATCGCCGCCACCGCCGAATGGGCTGATGGGCACGGCCGGGATGCGGAGGCGTGGCAACGCTGGTGGCGCACCGACATGGGCGCAGATGACGTGCGCTATGTGCAGTTCATGGGCAAGGACAACGTGCCGTTCCACACCCTGTCGTTCCCCGCCACGTTGATGGGTTCGGGCGAGCCGTGGAAACTGGTGGATTACATCAAATCCTTCAACTACCTGAATTATGACGGCGGTCAGTTCTCGACCTCGCTGGGGCGCGGCGTCTTCATGGATCAGGCGCTGGAGGTGCTGCCCGCCGACTACTGGCGGTGGTGGCTGTTGTCGCACGCGCCCGAAAACTCGGACAGCGAGTTCACATGGGAGAATTTTCAAGCCTCGGTCAACAAGGACCTGGCCGATGTGCTGGGCAACCTTGTGTCGCGGGTTACCAAGTTCTGCCGCTCGAAATTCGGCGAGGTTGTGCCCGAGGGGGGGGCTTGGTCAGAAGCAGAGCCCGCTTTGGTCCAGGCCCTGACCACCCGCATCCGGGCCTATGAGGGGCATATGTCCGCCATGGAAATCCGCAAATCAGCAGCAGAGCTGCGCGCGATCTGGGTCTTGGGCAATGAATACCTGCAAGAGGCAGCGCCTTGGTCCACCTTCAAGACCGACCCCGAAAAAGCCGCCATGCAGATCCGCCTGGCGCTGAACCTGATCCGGCTTTACGCGGTGCTGTCGCAGCCCTTCATCCCCACGGCGGCGCAGAACATGATGACAGCCATGGATTGCGCCGACTGGAGATGGCCGGGCGACATCGACGCCGCGCTGGCCACCTTGCCCGCAGGCCATGCCTTCACCGTTCCGGAAGTGATGTTCGCCAAGATCACCGATGCGGCGCGCGAAGACTGGGCAGCCCGCTTTTCCGGCACCCGCGCCTGAGTCATCCGGGCGCCGCGCCGACAAGGCGTGGCGCGCTTCGGCATGCGCCCTTTGGGGCGGGCCGGTTTGTTGTGGCCGTCGTTGCGCCAGAATGTGATGCAGGGATCGCCTTCGCCGGACCTTCCGGGCAAGGCCGTTCATCCGACCATATGCCATCGGCGCAGCCCCGGTTTCGGCCAAAGCCCCCAGCTTTCAACAGCACGGCGGCGTTTTGGACGCGCTCATGAAAAGCCTGCACTGGGCGCGCGCTTCAACCTGCTTCGCGTCATCCGGTTCAAGGGGCGCGCGTCTGGTATGCGGGTCGGGTGCGCCGGTTTGTCCGTTTCAGTGCAGGCCCCGTTCTGGTATGATGTAGGCACCCAACGATCGGAGGGATCGCCATGTCCGACACATCCGACCGCGCCAAGGCCGCGCGTGATAAGATCCTCAGCTCGGGCAATCCCGACCTGATCAACCGGCTGCACCTGCTGGAAGCCACGGGCAAGGACCCCGCCCGCGTACCGCCTTCGGCGGGGACCGGGCTTTTCGGTCTGGGCATGGCCGCATTCGGCGGGGCCTATCTGGGCAATCTGTTGGCCGGGTGGGACATCACGGATGAAATGTCCGAGGCCTTTGCCGTCGTCGCGGACGATCTGGGGCTGGAGGGGGCAGAGGACACCAGCGCGGGTGGCGGGCTGGGCGATATTGGCGAGGATGACGGCGGCTTCGGTCTGTTCTAAGGTTCCACCAAGGTGCCAGCACCTCAGGCTATCGGGCACCGTTCCCCTAGGCGCGGCGCAAAGAGAGTATTGAAAACGCCGATTTAAATGCCGCCCGTAAAGGGAATTGCACCCGGTACAACCATGAACGACAACCGGGCCCAGACGGATCAGGCACAGTTGCGCTGTTTCCCAACGCTGCGCTAGACCACCCCCGCACGCAGGCAATCATGCAAGCGGATCAACCCCACCAGCATATCGCCCTCATCAACCACGCAGAGTGCATGCACCTTCGCCTCGTTCATCCGCCGCACGGCCTCGCTGACAAGCGCGCCGGGGGCGATGCTGCGCGGCGTTCGGGTCGCCACGTCGCAGGCGCGCCGGGTCATGAGCCCCTCCAGATTGCGCCGCAGATCGCCATCGGTAATGATGCCGGTCAGCCGCCCCGCATCGGTCACCGGCGCCACACCGAACCCCTTGCCGGTCATCTGCAAAAGCACCTCGGGCATGCCTGCGGTTTCGGTGACGCGCGGCAAGCCGTCGCCGGTATGCATGAGTTCGGCCACTGTCAGGAACTGCGCGCCCAGCTTGCCTCCGGGGTGGAAGGTGTGAAAGGCATCACGTCCGAAGCCGCGCAGCCGCATCACGGCGACTGCAAGCGCATCACCCAATGCCAGAGACAGCGTGGTCGACGTCGTGGGCGCCATGCCGATGGCACAGGCCTCTGGCGCGTCAGGCAGCACCAGTGCCACATCGGACTGGCGCAGCAACGTGCTGTCGGCGTTCTTCGATATGCCGATGAGCGGGATCGCGAAGCGGCGGGTATAGGCGACCAGATCGTGCAACTCCCGCGTTTCGCCCGAATTCGACAGCAGCAGGCACACATCATCCACCGTAATCATGCCCAGATCGCCATGGCTGGCCTCGGCGGGGTGCACGAAATGCGCGGGCGTGCCGGTCGAAGCCAGCGTCGCCGCGATCTTGCGCGCGACATGGCCGGATTTGCCCATGCCTGAAACGATCACCCGGCCCTTCGTGCCCATCAGTACCGCACAGGCATCATCGAAGCTGGAAGACAGGCTGTCCGCCAGCGCATCAAGCGCGCGCGCCTCCAGCCTGAGCACCGTATCACCATAGGTCCGCGCCATGGAGGGTTCAGCGGCATGCGGGGTGGTCGGCAGCGGGGTGGTAGGCGGTGACGGCATGAGACACTCCAGTCAGGCAAGGCAGGTCATTGGGTTGTCATACGCCAAAGCGCGAAAGGGCGCCAGAAGGCGAGGATACGCAAGAGCCGGAAGGTGGCACGCGCCCGCTCTGAAGGAAGGGGGGCCCCATGACGAAGGCCGCCGAGGCTATCGGGCGGAACGCTACTGGCGGGGCAGATCGCACCGCAAAGGACTTCCCTTGATGCAGAGGAACCAGGCGGGCCCCACGTTTCAACGGGAGGTGTGTTTGTCGCAAGGGCGTGTCAGACGGGGCAGATGAACAGCGAGACTTGCCGTTGAGCGGTAGGTATGGCCGAACAGGGCGATAGGGCGGTATGCAAGAATCGGCCGCCGGTGGTGCTTTGCCGCGAGGTACCCGCGCCGCTCGGGCCTTGTCCCCGGCGGCCCGGCGGGGTAAGCCCTTGCGCGCAAGGCATCCTGCGCCCCGCCAGCCCCGCTTCCGCCCGGGGCGCCGCCAAAGCCGCGATGCAGCGCACCCGACGCCCGCCCAAACGTGGGCGGTGGTCAAGTCTGACAGCAAGGTGACCTGATGCAACGCCCCCTCGCCCTGACCCTCTACATGGCCTTTGCCACACTCTCCGCCCCGCTGTGGCGCCTGGCCCTGCGCCGGCGGCTGCGTCAGGGCCGCGAAGACGGCGCGCGCCTGGCCGAGAAACTGGGCGAGCCCTCCGTGCGCCGCCCCGCAGGCCGACTGGTCTGGTTCCACGCGGTCAGCGTCGGCGAAAGCCTTTCGCTGCTGACCCTGATCCAGCGACTGTCAGATAGCCGCCCCGAAATGAACATTCTGCTGACAACCTCGACCTTGGCATCGGGTCAGGCGCTGGAAAAACGCGCGCTGCCCGATCGGGTGATCCACCAATACGCCCCTGCCGATTACCCTGCCGCCGTGCGTGCCTTTCTGGATCATTGGCGCCCCGAAGCCGCCGTGATCGCAGAGGCCGACATGTGGCCGCTGACGCTGGACGCGGTGCACAAGCGCGGCATTCCGATGATCTTGCTGAATGCCCATGTCACGCCGCGCCGTTTCCGCCGCCGCAGCAAAATCGTGGCCAGCAACGGCCACCTTATGGGCCTATTCGACGCGATCTATGTGCAAGACGCCGCATCGGTAGATCTGTTTGCCCAACTGGGCGCGCCGCGCGACCGCATGCGGGTGATGGGCGTGCTGAAAAGCGCCTCCAGCCCGCTGCCGGACCTTCCCGATGCGCGCGCCGACATGGCAGCACAGATCGCGGGCCGCCCCTGCTGGCTAGCCGCCGCTACCCGGATCGAAGAAGAAACCGCCGTGATGGAAGCGCATCGCGTCGCGCGCGCCCTCTGCCCTGAGCTGCTGCTGATCCACGCACCACGCCAGACCCGAACCGCCGATCAGAGCGAGGGATACGCCCGCGCCGCCTTCACCCATGTTGCGCGGCGCAGCGAAGGCGCCCCGATCACGCCCGAAACCGAAGTGTATCTGGCCGATACGATTGGGGAAATGGGCCTGTGGTACCGGTTGGCGCCAGTGTCCTACATCGGTCAGTCGCTGCCTGTGCAAGGGGTGAACATGACCGGCAAGAACCCGTTTGAGGCGCTGTCGCTGGACACGCTGGTTGTGCATGGCACCCAGACCACCAACTTCGCCGACAGCTATGATGCCTTGCACGAAAAAGGTGCAACGCTAATGGTAACCGACGCGGCAGACTTGGGCCGGGCGGTTGTGGCCGCCCAGGACCCGGCCTTCCGTGCGCCCTACCTCGCGGCTGCCAAAGCCGCGCGCGCCGCCAACCAGCGCCCGCTGGACGTAGCACTTGGGGCCGTGGACGCCCTGCTGGACCGGGCGAAATAGCGCGCAGGCCCGCGGCCTGCGCCTTGCGCCGCAGCCAGGCATTGCATACTGTCGCGCCCAACCGACGCGCAGTTGAAAAGGACATATAATGGACACGCTTCGCATCTATATCGGCTGGGACTCGCGCGAAGACATCGCCTTTCAGGTCGCAAAGCAGTCGCTGGAAAAGCACGCCTCGATCCCGGTGGAGGTCATCGCGATCAAACTGCCCGACTTGGTGGATCAGGGGCTTTACACGCGCGAGGTGGACCCGCTGGCCTCGACCGAATTCACCTATTCGCGCTTCCTCGTGCCGCATCTGGCGGGTTATACCGGCTGGGCAGTCTTCGTGGATTGCGACTTCCTGTTCTTTGGCGATGTGGCCGAGTTGCAGGAGTATATGGACCCGAAATACGCGGTCCGCTGCGTGCACCACGACTACCGCCCGAAAGAGACAACCAAGATGGATGGCGTGCCGCAATCGGCCTATCCGCGCAAGAACTGGTCGTCCTTCATGCTGTTCAACTGCGCCCACCCCTCGACCCGGCAATTGACGCCCGAGGTGGTGAACCGCGAAAGCGGCGCCTATCTGCACCGGATGCAATGGGCGCAAGATGATGAAATCGGCGAGCTGCCCACCGGCTGGAACTGGCTGGAAGGCCACTACGCCAAGCCCGAAACCGGCTATCCGCAAGCCGTGCACCACACCCGTGGCGGGCCGTGGTTCAAGGAATGGCAGAGCGTGGACTACGCCGCCGAGTGGCTGGCCGAGGCCGCGGAATACGAGGCGAAGGTCAAGACAGGCTGAGCGCCTGCTGTTGCGACACCTGCAGACTTGGCCCTGAGCGGGCCGGGGCGGCCTTTTGCAAGAGCGGCTTTTGCGACCCACCCCCTCCGCGCAGCTGCTGACAAACTGCACCCCAGCAACAAAAAAACGCCCGGTGAAGCCACCGGGCGTTTTGTCTGTTCGCGATCCGAAAAAGGGATCAGTTCTTCGCGTAGTATTCCACAACCAGGTTCGGTTCCATCTGGACCGGATACGGAACATCGCCCAAGGTGGGGGTGCGCACAAACGTGGCGGTCATTTTGGAATGGTCGGTTTCAACGTAATCGGGCACGTCACGCTCGGCCAAGGCCACAGCTTCCAGCACGATCGCCAGTTGCTTGGAGCGGTCGCGCACGGCGATCACGTCGCCTTCCTTGCAGCGGTACGAGCCGATGTTGACCTTGATACCGTTCACGGTGACATGACCATGGTTCACGAACTGGCGCGCAGCAAACACGGTCGGCACGAATTTGGCGCGGTAGACGATGGCGTCCAGGCGACGTTCCAGCAGACCAATCAGGTTTTCACCCGTGTCGCCTTTGACCCGCTCGGCCTCGGCAAAGATTCGGCGGAATTGTTTCTCGGTCAGATCACCGTAGTACCCTTTAAGCTTTTGCTTCGCGCGCAGCTGGGTACCGAAATCCGACAATTTTTGCTTGCGGCGCTGGCCGTGCTGGCCGGGGCCGTATTCGCGGCGGTTCACCGGGGATTTCGGACGACCCCAGATGTTTTCGCCCATGCGGCGGTCAAGTTTGTGTTTGGCAGCGGTGCGTTTCGTCACGGCTGATCTCCTTCGTTTGTGTGTCCACCACGGGCCGGTGCCCGGATGTGTTTGTTATGGCGAAGGGCGTTGTCCTCTCATCAAGACCGCGCAACACGCGCGGCCTATCTGCGACAGGGTTCCCCTTGCGGGGTCCACCAACACCAATATGCCCGGACCCCTTCAGGGGCCAGACTGCGCGCTTATACAGGCCCGCCGCAGGGTGTCAATGCGCCGGGTGCCGATACTGGCCTGTCCCCATCGGCAGATCCCAGCGCGGGGTAGCCGGGGGCTTGGCAGGACTGCAGCTATTGCGTCGCGGGTGCCGCCTGCGCTTTCACTTCCCCAATCAGTGCTGCGACCTCAGGCCCCATGGCTGTGACAATCAGGGCGACACCAGCGGCATTGGGGTGGATATTGTCGCTCTGCATCAGGTCAGTGAAGGACTGCCCGGCTTCTTGCTTGTCGGTCATCGGTTGCAGGAAGTTAGGATAGTGGCGCACATCATATTCAGCAGCAAGCTCTGGGTACATCGCCTCGAAGTCGCGCTTGAAATCGGGGCCATAGTTGCCCGGGGCAGGTATGCCGACCAGCAAAACCGGGATGTCCTGCGCCGTGACGCGCTGCAAGATCGCGTCAAGGTTGGCGCGGCTACCGGCAGGGTCGAGCCCGCGCAACAGGTCGTTGCCGCCCAGCGCCACGATCATCGCATCCGGCGCGTCGGCCAACGTCCAGTCAAGGCGGTTCAGCCCCCCCGCC
Source organism: Roseicitreum antarcticum (assembly GCF_014681765.1). Taxonomy (GTDB): domain Bacteria; phylum Pseudomonadota; class Alphaproteobacteria; order Rhodobacterales; family Rhodobacteraceae; genus Roseicitreum; species Roseicitreum antarcticum. The sequence continues at coordinate 3,162,953 of NZ_CP061498.1, read as the reverse complement.
GTGGTGTCGCCGCTGACGCCCGCATTGATCACGATCGCGTCATGCCCCTCGGCGTCCAGCCAGCCCTGCAATTGCGGCACGAAGCCCTCTTCGGGCGGCAGGCCATAGCCCTGCGTCAAGCTGTCGCCCAACGCCACAACGCGTACCGGATCCGCCGCCGCTGCCGGATTTGCGACGGAAACGAGCGCCAGCGCCGTTAATGCGGCAGCCACGCCGATGCTGCGCTTGCGAAACGGCGCGATTGCCCCATATCCAAGGCTGAAAGCCGTATGAAGGAAGCGCCCCATGCTTGACACCGTTCTTGCCCTGACTGACGCCCGACTGACTTTGCAAGGCAATGCCGGGCCGGTCGATATTCTGCGGGGGATCACGCTGGATGTCGCGCGGGGGGAAACGCTTGGGCTGGTCGGTCCTTCGGGGTCGGGCAAATCGTCGCTCCTCATGTTGATGGGCGGGCTGGAGCGTGCCACCGGCGGCAGTGTGACCGCATTGGATCACGATCTGACCGCGCTGGATGAGGACGCTCTTGCCCGCTTCCGCAGGCTTAACATGGGGGTGGTGTTCCAATCTTTCCACCTTATTCCGACGATGACCGCGCTGGAAAATGTCGCAACACCGCTGGAACTGGCCGGGCGCAAGGACGCGTTCGAGCGCGCGGCAGAAGAATTGCGCGCCGTAGGCCTTGGCGCGCGGCTGGACCATTACCCGTCGCAGATGTCGGGCGGCGAACAACAGCGCGTGGCGCTGGCCCGCGCCGCCGCGCCCCGCCCCGCGTTATTGCTGGCGGATGAACCTACCGGCAACCTTGACGGCGTGAACGGGCAGGCGATCATGGACCTGCTGTTTGGGCTGCGTGACCGGCATGGTGCCACGTTGATCATGGTGACCCATTCGCCGGAACTGGCGGCGCGTTGCGACCGGGTTATCCGGCTGGCCGATGGGCTGATCGAGGGCGAAGACCGCAATACAGCAGCGCGGACCCCGTCTGGCGGACCCAAAGCTGAAAGGGCAGCCGAATGAACCTGATGGTCGCCGCCCGCATTGCCCGCCGCGAACTGCGCGGCGGGCTGAAGGGGTTCTGGATCTTTCTGGCCTGCCTGACGCTGGGCGTGGGCGCGATTGCCGCCGTTGGCACCGTGCGCGCAGCCATCGAATCCGGGCTGGAGCGGGAGGGCGCGGCCCTGCTGGGCGGCGATGCCGAGCTGCGCCTGACCTACCGCTTCGCCGACCCGGACGAACGCGCATGGATGGATGCCAACGCCCTTGCCGTGTCGGAAATCGTCGATTTCCGGTCCATGGCGGTCAGCGGGTCTGGTGATACCGCCGAGCGCTCGGTCACTCAGGTCAAAGGCGTCGATACTGCCTATCCGCTGATCGGCACGGCGCTGCTGGAACCCGATATTCCGCTTGCCGACGCGCTTGAGGGGACAGGGGACTTGCCCGGCGCGGTAATGGCCCCGCTGCTGGCGGACCGGCTGGGCCTGAGCGTCGGTGACACCTTCCGGCTTGGCGTGCAGGACTTTGTGCTGTCTGCCGTGTTGATGCGCGAACCAGACGGCGCAGGGGCAAGCTTCGGCTTTGGCCCGCGCACCTTGGTGCGGACCGAGGCATTGGCCAATTCCGAACTGCTCGGCCCCGGCACGCTCTATGAGAGCAACTACCGCCTGATGCTGCCGCCGGGCATCGACCTTGATGCCGCGCGGGCCGAAGCGCTGGCGGCACTGGACGGCAATGGGGTGCGCTGGCGCGACAGCCGCAACGGCGCGCCAGGCGTGTCGCGCTTCGTGGAACGTATCGGCTCGTTCCTTGTGCTGGTTGGCCTCGCGGGGCTGGCGGTCGGCGGGGTCGGCGTGTCGGCTGCCGTGCGTGCCTATCTTGACGGCAAGACCAACACTATCGCCACGCTGAAGACGCTGGGCGCGACGTCGGGCACGATCTTTGCGGTGTATTTCATCCAGATCGGCCTTCTGACCGCTGTCGGCGTGGTGCTGGGCATGGCTTTGGGTGCCGCACTACCCCTCGCCGTCGCCCCGCTGATCGAGGCGAACCTGCCGCTGCCCGTGGCATTCACACTGCACCCGGCACCGCTGCTGGAGGCCGCGTTCTACGGCGTCCTGACGGCGCTTCTGTTCACCCTCTGGCCGCTGGCCCGTACCGAACAGGTGCGCGCCGCCGCGATTTTCCGCGGCATGGGCAATGAGGGCGCGGGCCTGCCCCGCCTGCCCTATCTGGCGCTGATGGCGCTGGCGTTGGTCGCATTGGTGGGGGCGGCTGCGTTCTGGTCCGGCGTGCCGCAGCTGGCGCTGGCCAGTGCGGTGGGCATCCTGGGTGCGCTGGCAGTGCTGTCGGTGGCCGCCGTCATCATCCGCTTTGCAGCGCGGCGCGGGTCACGGGCGACATGGGTGCGGGGGCATACTGCGCTGCGCCTTGCGTTGGGCGCCGTCGGTGGGCCGCGCGAAGGCGCAATGGCGGTGATCTTGTCGCTGGGCCTCGGCCTGACCGTGCTGGCAGCCGTGGGCCAGATCGACGCCAACCTGCGCAACGCCATCGCCAGCGACCTGCCTGACCGTGCGCCGTCCTATTTCTTCGTGGACATCCAATCCAGCCAGCTTGAAGGGTTCATGGACCGCGTGGAGAATGATCCGATGGTCTCGGACGTGGAAACCGCGCCGATGCTGCGCGGCGTGGTCACGGCGATCAACGGCCAGAACCCGCGTGAGATGGGACTGGACCATTGGGTGCTGCGCGGCGACCGGGGGCTGACCTATGCCGCCACGCAGGCCGAAGGCGTCACACTGACCGAAGGCACCTGGTGGCCCGAAGATTATGACGGCCCGCCCTTGCTGAGCTTTGGCGCCGAAGAGGGTGCCGAACTGGGCCTCAGCATTGGCGATGCGATCACCGTTAACGTGCTGGGCCGCGACATCACCGCCGAAATCGCCAATTTCCGCGAGGTTGATTTTTCGACCGGTGGCATCGGCTTTGTGATGACCATGACGCCGGACGCCCTGAGCGCCGCCCCCCACACCCATATCGCAACAGTCTATGCCGAGGCCGAGGCCGAAGGTGCGATCTTGCGCGATCTGGCCACCGCCTATCCCAACATCACGGCGATCCGGGTGGCCGAAGCCGCCGCCCGCGTGGCCGAGGCTTTGACAGCGATCGCCGCGGCGACTTCCTACGCCGCAGGGGCGACGCTGCTGACCGGCTTCATGGTGCTGATAGGGGCAGCGGCAGCGGGTGAGCGTGCCCGCGTGTTCGAGGCGGCAGTCATGAAAACCATCGGTGCCACACGGGCCAGCATCCTGGCCAGCTTCGCCCTGCGCTCGGCGCTGATGGGGGCGGCGGCGGGCGGTGTCGCTATTGCTGCGGGCGCGCTGGGGTCCTGGGCGGTCATCACCTTCGTGATGGAAACGACCTATCGGTTTGAGCCTGTGTCGGCGATAGCAATTGTGGTCGGCGGCGTGGTGGCCACATTGATTGCCGGGCTGGGCTTTGCCCTGCGCCCGTTGGCCGCCCGGCCAGCGCAAGTTCTGCGCGCGCAGGACTGACGGCGGACAGCCCCCCGCCCCGGACGGCAAGACGCGCGGTTACGCAACCTTCAGCGGAACTGCCCCATGAACCGCGCGTCGATCCGGTCCTTCAACCACCACAGCCAGCGCCCTTCCAGCGGCAGGCCCCATTTGTCGGCCAGCGCGCTGCGGTCGCCCAATGAGATCAGCTTCAGGTAATCGCGCTGTGGGTGGTAGGCGCGGAACGCCCCCGCCCCCAGCGCGGCACGCAGGTTTTGCCGCAAGAGCGGCGCCTGGCGCACGGCATAAACGCCCGCCTTTGGCCGGGGCGCATGGACCATGTGGGCACAATCTCCGACTGCAAAGATCCGGGGGTCTGACACGGATTGCAGGGACGGCGTGACGTCAACATAGCCGTCGCTCAGCGCCAGCCCGGTATCGCGCAGCCAGTCTTGCGGACGCGATCCAGCCGCGCCCAGCACCAGACTTGCCGCTACCCGGCCGCCATCGGCCAGCTGCACCCCGTCCGCATCGACCGCGACCACACGCACGTTGGTGCGCACCGCGATGCCAAAGCCCGCCATGTGCCGCAACAGCCGCGCCCGCGCGCCACGCCCCACGGCGGGCAGCGCATTCGGCGCGGCCTCCAGCACCGTCACCTCCGCGCCCGCATGGTCGCGCAACCGGAAGGCCATTGCCATGGCCAGTTCCACCCCCGCCACACCGCCACCGATGATGGCGATGCGCGGATCGGCAGTGCCCGCGCGCAAACGGTCCAGATACCCTGCCCACGCTGCGGCATAGCTGCCAAGCGGCTTGGCGGATTGCGCGTGATCGGCATAGCCCGGCAGGCTGGGAATGTCTGATGTGATACCAATATCCAACGCCGCCACGTCATAGCGCAGGGGCGGATGCCCCGGCACATCTATCATACGCGCCGCGCGGTCGATCCCTTGCGCACGGCCCTGAACCAATCGCGCGCCCGCCCGTTCACACAGGCGCGAAAGGTCGATCTGCAAATCCTCGCGCGCATAATGTCCGGCGATATAGCCCGGCAGCATGCCGGTATAGGGCGCGCCCGGGCCGGGGTTGATGAGGGTCAGCTGCACGCCGGGCAGCGGGTCGCCCGCCCAGGCGTTCAGGACCAGCGCATGGGTATGCCCGCCGCCAATCAGCACAAGATCGCTGAGGTTGGTGGGCATTGTGGGCATGAACGCGGCTTTCCTTTTGGTATTTTGGAAAATGTAGCGCCGGGCCGGGTATTGTGCGACGACGCGCCTCCGTGGCAGAAGTCACGTTATCGTGGGCGTGATCCCAAGGCGAAAGGAGGCGTGCGTCCATCTGTGGAAAGGCTTCGCGCAGCTCTCGCGACGGCCCACCGGCGGGCAGCCATGCACCGGACCCGCGCCTGCCTCAGCCCAGTTCCTTCATCAGGCGCCGCTTCTGGCGATCCCAGTCGCGTTTGGCCTCGGTGGCGCGTTTGTCCGCCAGCTTCTTGCCCTTGGCAATGCCGATCTTCAGCTTCACCAGCCCGCGATGGTTGAAATACATCACGATCGGCACCAGCGTCATGCCGTCCTTCGCCGTCGCCGCCCAGAGCTTCGACAGTTCTTTGCGGCTGACCAGCAGCTTGCGCTTGCGGCGTTCGTCATGGCCGAAGGTCTTCGCTTGCTTGTAGGGGGCGGCGTAGCTGTTTATCAGCCACAACTCTCCCTCTTCCACGCTGGCATAGCTTTCGGCGATGTTGGCACCGCCCATACGCAGGGACTTCACCTCGGACCCCTCCAGGATGATGCCGCATTCGATGTCATCTTCAATCGCGTAATCAAACCGCGCGCGGCGGTTTTCGGCGATGACTTTATAGTTGGGGTCTGATTTCTGTACCATGATCCCTTGCAAATAGGGATTGCGGGGCCGGCTGTCCAGATGCGCTTACGGTTTCACGCGGGCCAGCATGTGGTTGCCCATGCCCTTCTTCACCTCGAAGGGGCCCGCGCGCGCGATAAGTTCGCTGAGTTTGGAGCAGCCGTAGTTGCGGCTGTCGAAATCAGGATGCGCGGTGGTGATGTATTGCCCGATGGGGCCCAGGCCGACCCAATCATCCTCATCCCCCGCAGCCTTCATCGCGGCGCGGATCAGCGGGGCAGCGTCGGCGGGCGGCAGCTTGGTGGGCCGCGCGGTGCGGGTGACGGGATCGGGGTCGCTCTCGGGCTCTGCCTCCGCCAGGATGTTTTCCACGAAGATGAAACGCTTGCAGGCCTTGCGGAACGCCTCGGGGGTTTTTTGCTGGCCGATGCCGTAGACATCCAGCCCTTGTTCGCGGATGCGCGACGCCAGGCGCGTAAAGTCGCTGTCGCTGGAGACCAGCACGAAACCGTCGAACCGGCCCGAATGCAGCAGGTCCATCGCGTCGATCACAAGGGCAATATCGCTGGAATTCTTGCCCACCGTATTGGCGGGCTGATGGTGGGGCACCAGCGCCAGAAACGGCAGTTTCTCCTGCCAGCCGCGCGAATGCGGGCTGGAAAAATCGCCATAGATCCGGCGGACCGAGGCCTCACCCAGACTGGCAATCTCATCGAAAATCGCCTCGGCCCATTTGGGCGAGGAATTGTCGGCGTCAATCAAAACCGCGAGAAGCGGGATACCGGCACGGGCCATAGCGGCCTCCTTTCACAGGGTTTTATACATCACCAGCGCATCGACGAAACCATGCGCGGGATGGTGGAATGCGCCTGGCAGGCGACCGACCGTATCAAACCCCGCCCGCGTCCAAAGCGCAACCGCGCGGGCATTGGTTTCCACGACAAAGTTGAACTGCATCGCCCGGTAGCCGCTGGCCCGCGCGGTGTCCAGCGCATGGTTCAGCATCGCCCGCGCCACGCCGCGTCCGGCAGACTGTGCTGCGGTGACAAAGCCGCAATTGCACACATGCGCGCCAAATCCCTGTTGGTTGGGACAGATGTAGTAGGTGCCAAGTGGGGTCGTCCCGTCCTCGGCGACAAAGGCAGTGTGGCTGCCCGCGCGCCAGTAGCGCAATGCCGCATCACGCGCGATACCAGGGTCCACCGCATATGTGTCGCCCGCGCGAAAAACCGGGCGCAGCATGTCCCACAGGGCCGGGTCATCAGCCGGGGCTACAGGGCGCAGGGTCATGTCAGTCATCGTCTGGTTCCACAGGTCAGCCGGGACAGGTCAGTCCCTTGGCGCCCCCTCTGGCATAAAGAACCGCACGCGCCAAGTGCTGCGCGTGCCGCCGCTGCTTCTATTCCCGGAACGTGGTGTGGCAGGCGCGGCAGGCGCCGCCCAGCTCTGCCAGCCCGGCACGCAGCCCGCCCTCCGACGATGTGTCAATATTCTGGGCCGCCGTGCGCATCGCATCAGCGCGGGCCGTGAAGGTGGACCAGTTCGCCCAGATCGAAGGCAAAGCCTCGCTCGCCGGGTCGGTCTCATTCGCGGTGAAGGCATCGGGCACCCGGGACGACAGCTGCGCCAGCGTCGAAGCCGCCTGCGCGGCGCGTGCGGCATCGAACGCGGAACGCCCGCTGACCATATCGCCCATGATCTTCGAGGCGGCGCCGATATCTGACATCAGACGCATGCGTTCCGCCACCACCGGGTTGCTGGCCTGCTGGGCGCGCACCGGTACCGCCGCCACGCTTGCCACCAACAGCGCCGCCAGCATGGCGCAAAAGCCTCTGCGCACCAGACCGCGCCCGGCAAACGGCCACCTGGTCGCACCCGCGTGCAAAACCACATCTGCTTGAGACATCGCCATCAAGAAACCCCTACCCGCAACACCGCGACTCATACACGGAAACCCATACTACACGATCCGCCCGCCCGTTGGTTAGCGCGTTAGGACCTGCTTCACTTTAATGTCACTTAAAGGGGCAGTTTTGAATACGCCACGACGCAAGCCTGCGCAGAAATCTTGATTTCGGCGCGCAGGCGCGACATGCTACGGGTTATGAACATGCAATCTGTGCCCGATCGTGGGTCAAGTGAGGATGAACAGGTCAGTTTTGACCGCCGGGAGCTTGGTGCGATCCTTCGGCTTTATGGCCAGATGGTCGCCGCGGGCGAATGGCGGGACTACGGCATCTCCTGCCTGCGCGACCGGGCGGTGTTTTCGGTGTTTCGCCGCACGGCGGAACACCCGCTGTACCGGATTGAGAAACACCCCCGCTTGCGGGCGAAACAAGGCATGTTCGCCGTGATCGCGCCGGGCGGCCAGATCTTGCGGCGCGGACATGATCTGCAAACCGTGTTGCGCGTGCTGGAGCGTAAGCTGATCCGCAGTGTGTCAACAAGCGACTGACGGGGCCTTACCCTGGGCGAAAGGCCCCGTCTGGGCAAACCACCAGCACGCCAAACTGCGCCCCAGCGCTCTGGCAGCGCGTGCCAAGGTGCCGTGTCGGAATTCAGCCAAGCGGCTTTCACCATGCTTCCAGCAGCGCACCGCGACACGCCTGATCTCAGATCGGCAGCCGCCGGATCGCCCGGACCGGGCCGACACCGGCCGCCGCGATGCGCTCGCAAGCAGCAGACAGGTTTTCCAGTGTCACCGCCATATGATGGGCATTGGCGTGCAGCAATTGGTCTGGCCCGGCACAAAAGCCCACATGCCCATCCCAAAAGATCAGGTCGCCGCGCTGCGGTGTCCCGCCCGTGTCCAGCACCGTGCCGAGGGTCGCACGCTGCAGGTCACTGTCGCCAGGACACGCCGCCCCGCAGGCCCGGAAGGCCGCCTGTACGAGGCCGGAGCAATCAATCCCCATCGGGCTGTTGCCCCCCCATAGGTAGGGCACACCAAGGAAGCGCATCGCCTCATCCACCAGATCCGGCGCGGCGGCTGTCAACGGTGCCAGATGCTGCGCGGGGACATAGCCTCCGCCGTGCAAGGCCAGAAAATGCCTGGCGCTGGCGTGGCCGCCGCCCTGTCGACTGCTGTCGACTGAGGCGCTGACATCCGAGGTTTCGGCATCCCCCGCCCCCCCGTTCAAAGCCGCCCCGACAAAAGCACCATGCGGCAACCAGCCGATGGGGCCGGTCTTCATATCGGCGCTGGGATAGATGTGGCTGGCCAACGCACTGATCCGGTGCGTCACGCCATGGTCCGGACACAGTGCATCGCTGCCCAGCCAACCGACATAGCCGTCATAGGCAGCCTGCCCAAAGACGTGGTTGCCCTGCCGGTCCAGCGTCAGGAACCGCGCGCCTGCCAGCATCTGGCGCGCGCGCCCCCCCCCGGGGCTGGCACAAAGGTCGGCCACCGGCACCAAGACGCGCGCCCATACGCCACTGACCGCGCGCAATTCGGGAAACCGATCGCGCAGACTGTCATGCACCACGTGGGCATTGGCGGGGGTCAGTCGCGGATCGCTCACCCCTGTTTGTCCGCGTCCAGCACGTCAGGGATCGCGGCAAGAAGGGCACGCACCCCCTGCCCCAGCCCGCCCTTTGGCCGCGCGGCAGCGGCGCTGGCTTGCCAGCCATAGACATCGAAATGCACGAAGCGCGGGGTCTGCGCGACAAACCGGCGCAGGAACAGCGCCGCCGTGATCGCCCCGCCCATGCCGCCCGCAGGCGCATTATCCAGATCCGCGATGCCGGGTTCGATCAGCGCCTCGTAGGGGGCATGGAACGGCATCTGCCACACGGGATCGTGCATCTGCCCGCCCGCCTGCATCAAGGCAGCGGCAAGGCCCACGTCATCGGTAAAGAACGGCGCCAGATCGCCGCCCAGCGCCACCCGCGCCGCGCCGGTCAGCGTGGCCATGCAGACCAGCAGGTCGGGCGCGGCTTCGTCGGCAAGGCTCAGCGCATCGGCCAGCACCAGCCGCCCTTCGGCATCGGTATTGTTGACCTCGACGCTTAAGCCATTGCGCGCAATCAGAATATCACCGGGGCGCATGGCATTGCCCGCAACGGCATTCTCGACCGCCGGGATCAGCACGCGCAGCCGCACCGGCCAGTTCAGCGCCATGATCATCTGCGCCAGCCCCAGCACATGCGCCGCGCCGCCCATGTCCTTCTTCATCAGCCCCATCGAGGCGCCGGGCTTCAGGTTCAGCCCGCCAGTGTCGAAACATACCCCCTTGCCGACCAGCGTGATCTGCGGACCTGTCGCACCCCATGTCATGTCCAGCAGGCGTGGCGCACGGGTGGCGGCGCGGCCCACCGCATGGATCAGCGGGAAGTTCTGCGTCAACAGATCTTCGCCCCTGATCACGCGCAACTGCGCGCCGAAGGGTTCAGCGACGGCGAGGGCCGCGCCCTCCAGCTCTTCCGGGCCCAGATGCGAGGCGGGGGTGTTGATAAGGTCGCGGATCAGCGCCTCGGCCCGGGCCATCACCTCCAACCGGGGCGCGTCGATGCCTTCAGGCGCAACGAGGCGTGCGATTTCTTGCGGTGTGACGGGGCGGAAACGGGTGAAGCGATAGGCAGCCAGCAGCCAGCCCAGAACCTCAGCCTCGCGCAAGTCAGGCGGCAGATCGGTGGCAAGAGAGAAGGTCAAGGCAGGCAGCCGCGCCACGGCGCCGCCAAGAACAAAGCGCAACCGCGCGCGGTCCTGCGGCCCGCCCATCCCCACCACGGCCATAGCCAACGCGCCATCGGCGCCCGGAACCAGCGCCACCTGCCCCGCCTGGGCGGCAAAACCCGTGGCGGTCAGCCAGTGCTGCGCAGTGTCGGGCAGCGTCGCGCGCCACGCCGCCAGATCCTCGGCAAAGACTGCGTGCAGCGGCACTGCCGCATCTGACGGCGGGGCAAAGCGCATCATTTCATGGATGCCAATGGCGGGAGCGTTCTGGGACATCATGCGGACCTTCTGAAAAGCGAATATCCGCAGTCTAAAGCAATTTCAGGAGGAGTTTACAGGTCCCACGCGCCCACAAGGGCAATAAATCAGCATGCAGCCTTCGCCCTGCGCCTGACCCGCCCCAGCCGGGGCGTCAGCCAACAACCCCGCGCCTACATCGACAGGCCGGGGGCCTGCCAAACCTTGGCCAGGGACTGATCGCCGATGCGAACGACCCGCGCCCAGATCGCGCGGCAGGCCACGATATCGCCCCGCTGCGCCACGATGCCAAGATCGCGTGCCACGCGCGCAAGGCTGAGCATACCGATTTCCGCCGCCATCTGCGACACATGCCGCGCGGTTGCCGGGATCTCGGACACGCGGTCACGGCGGCAGGCGGTCTCAATGACGAACAGGCTGCCAGATATATCTTCGACAGCGTCCATAACGACCGCTTCAGCACCGCGCACACCATATTCAGCACACAGGCTGCGCAGCCGACGGCTGTCAAAAACGACGTGTTCAGAAGGAGTTATAGATACTAGATTGGTCACCATTTCACCCTTTACACCTTATTCCCACGTCCCAAGATGCACGTCGCCCCCTAACAAATCATTTCCGCCCACGACGAAAACCCCTCGAATTTAATCCAACATTAGCGTACCTGCACAAGAGTATTTTCAGTCAGGTCACATCGCATGAAACACGCCCGCCGCCTGCCATCGTATCTGGCAAATAGGTTCAAAGGATGGCAAGCGACAACATTTGCCGAAAATAAAAGCTGGTTCCGCCACCTCGCGCAGGAGGGACAGCATCCGCGCAGCATGATCATCGCGTGCTGCGACAGCCGTGTGCATGTTACCGCGATCTTCGGCGCGGATCAGGGCGAGTTTTTCATTCACAGGAATATCGCCAATCTGGTTCCCCCATTTTCCCCCGACGGTGACTTCCACGGCACCTCTGCCGCCGTGGAATACGCAGTCAGGTATCTCAAGGTTGCACATCTTATCGTGGTTGGCCATTCAAACTGCGGGGGTGTCGAAGGGTGTCACGATATGTGTGCCGGTGTTGCACCGGATCTGGAGGCCCAAAGCAGCTTTGTCGGGCGCTGGATGGAGATCCTGCGCCCCGGTTATGAGGCCACCTCGAAGCTGGATACACGCGCCGACCGGCTGCGCGCGATGGAACAGCAGTCAGTATTGATTTCATTAGAAAATCTTATGTCGTTCCCGTTTGTGGAGAGTGCGGTCCTTACGGACAACCTGACGTTGCATGGGGTCTGGCATGACATCGGGCCCGGCGCCTTGCATGTCTATGATCCCGAAATCGGGGAGTTTTCCGAGGTCTAGGCGCGGCCCGGCGGCCAATAAAAATTTTGCTCTGTTTACATTCCCCTTTCTATATGTGTCATGCAAATATGTGCTGAATCAACAGATCGGACCTCGCCATGCCACGCAACACCCCGCCTGAGCCTGCCCGTCCACCCGATGATTCTCTGCTGATCCCCGCCCTGATTCTCGCATTGCGCGAAGGCTATGGTGCGGCGCGGCTGCGGGCCGATGCAATTGCGGCGCTGACGGTTGCCATTGTGGCCCTGCCCTTGTCGATGGCGATTGCGATCGCAGCGGGCGGCACGCCGGAAATGGGGCTTTATACTGCGATTTTCGGTGGCTTCTTCGTTTCACTGCTGGGCGGCAGCCGCCACCAGATCGGTGGCCCGGCGGGGGCATTCATTGTGCTGATGGCCACGACGGTCGCCCTGCACGGCATCGACGGGCTGATCCTGGCCACCGCGATGTCGGGCGTGATGCTGGCGGGCCTGGGGGTGTTGCGGCTGGGCAGCTACATCAAATTCGTGCCCTATCCGGTCACCGTGGGGTTTACTGCCGGGATCGCTGTCATCATTTTTGCCAGCCAGATCAAGGAGATCCTGGGCCTGACCCTGGGCGCGCCGGAACCCGGGCCGTTGTTGGAAAAGTTGCCGGTGATCTGGGCCAGCCTGCCGACGCTGAACCCCGCGACGCTGGCGCTGTCGGCGGGCACCGTGGCGATTATCGTGGTGCTGAAACGGCTTGCGCCGGCGGTGCCGGGGCTATTGGTCGCGGTCATCGCAATCACGCTGGCGGCGATGCTGGGCGACCTGCCCGTGGCAACAATCGGCAGCGTTTTCGGGGAGTTACCGTCGCATCTGCCCCTGCCGGGACTGCCCGAAATCTCACTTGAAAAGCTGGGCGCGGTGCTGCCCAGCGCAATTGCCTTCACGCTGCTGGGCGCCATCGAGTCGCTTTTGTCGGCGATCGTGGCAGATGGCATGACCGGACGGCGACACAATTCCAACATGGAACTGGTGGCACAGGGCGCGGCCAATATGGCTTCGGCGCTGTTTGGTGGCATGGCAGTCACCGGGACCATCGCGCGCACGGCGACCAATGTGCGCGCGGGCGGCATCACCCCGGTCGCAGGCATGTTGCACGCAGGATTTATCCTTTGCTTCTTGCTGGTTGCAGCGCCGCTGGCCAGTTTCATCCCGCTGGCAGCCCTTGCCGGGGTGCTGGCCGTCGTTGCCTGGAACATGATCGAGCGCGAGGCGATCCGCGCGCTTCTGCGCGCGTCGCGCGGGGATGCGGCGGTGCTTTTGGTCACTTTCTTCCTGACGATCTTCCGCGACCTGACAGAGGCAATCGTGGTGGGCTTCGCGCTGGGATCGGTCCTGTTCATCCACCGCATGTCCAGCGCCATCGAAGTGCGGGCCCATACTTCGACGCCGCCAGAAAATGATGGGGATGCCAATGGGTTAGCGGTCGAGCACGATATCGTTGTCTATCAGATCCGGGGGGCGTTCTTCTTTGGCTCGGTCGCCTCGATCAGCTCGGTGCTGGACCGAATCGCGGCGCAGAACCGGGGGTTGATCCTGGATTTCTCGGAAGTGATCTTTACCGATTCCAGCGCGGCCAACCTGATCGAGGGCATGGTACACAAAGCCCGCAAGAACGGCGTTGCGGTGGTGCTGGCCTGTACCGATCATGCGACGCGGGTGCAGCTGTTTGCGCAGGGAATCAAGCCGCCGCTGGTGCAGTATCAGCCATCAGTCGACCTGGCGAAACAGGCGCTGCGTCGCCGGATTGCGCAGTGAAATCAATGGTGTGAAACGGCCGCCGAACGGCCCTTTCCAAACGCGCCGTATTGTCGTAAAGACGCTGCTTGTGCTTTGGCACATGCCGCTCCATAGGCCTTGCTGGACGACATCCCGGCCCGCGCCTTCACCCTTTTGACATGACAGGAGACCCCCGATGTCGATTACGCCTGCTGAAAAAGACCGCGTTATCAAAGAGTTCGCACTGAAGGAAGGCGACACCGGCTCGCCCGAAGTGCAAGTTGCCGTGCTGACCAACCGGATCACCACGCTGACCGAGCACTTCAAGACGCACAAGAAAGACAACCACTCGCGTCGTGGCTTGCTGAAGCTGGTGGCAACGCGCCGCAAGCTGTTGGACTATGTGCGCGGCAAGGACGAAGCCCGCTACAAAGACCTGATTACCCGGCTGAACATCCGCCGCTAAGGCGATCTGCGCGGGGCCTCGACCCACGCGACAGAGCCCGATGAACGGACCCGAAGCGCCCGCCCCACCGGCGGGCGTTTTGCGTCTGAAGAATATGTTGATGGCAAATTCCGCCCCAGTGTGCAAACCGGGTCAACCTTCTGAAATTCGTCAATTTTCACGATATGGAAACGGTATGGATTCAGTATGGGTTTGATACATACGCCTGCTATGGGTCCGGATGGATTGCTGCTATGATGATGACGCAGGAAACGGGGGCCGCCGCCATGACAAATGCGACGCCGGACGCCACATCGGGCACGATCAACCCGGCGCTGAAACTGGCCATCGGCAGCCTGATTGTCGGCGCGGCGGTGCTGGGCCTCAAGACGCTGGCGTGGTGGCTGACGGGATCCATCGCGCTGCTGTCGGATGCGCTGGAAAGTATCGTCAATGTCGTCACTGCGCTGGCGGCGCTGATCGCGGTGCGGCTGGCCGCCAAGCCGCCCGACGCGGGGCATCCCTATGGCCACCACAAGGCGGAGTTCTTCAGCGCAACGCTGAGTGGGCTGCTGATCATCCTGGCCGCGCTGGTCATCTTGCGCGAGGCCTATGTGGGCCTGATGACCTCGCACAGCTTGGCCGCCCCCGTGCTGGGGCTGGCGGTGAACGGCGCGGCAAGCGTGCTGAACGCGGTGTGGGCCTGGGTGCTGATCACGCGCGGGCGCGCGCTGCTGTCCCCCGCGCTGGCGGCCGACGGGCGGCATCTGATGACGGATGTCATCACCTCGGGCGGGGTGATGGTGGGGCTGGTGCTGGCGCTGATGACCGGCTGGTGGTTCCTCGACCCGCTGATGGCGGGCCTTCTGGCGCTGCATATCATGTGGTCGGGCGGTCGCGTGGTTCAGGGTGCGCTGAGCGCGCTGATGGATGAGGCGCTGCCCGAAGACACACTGGACACCATCCGGGAAGTGATCGCCACCCATGCCACCGGCGCGGTGCAGGCGCATGACCTGCGCACCCGGCATGCAGGGAGTGTTACCTTCATCGACTTTCACCTTGTGGTGCCGGGCGACACCCGCGTCGATGACGCGCATGAAGTCTGCGACCGGGTAGAGGCCGCGCTGATCGGCGCCATTCCGCAGGCGATCATCACGATCCATGTGGAACCGGACCACAAGGCAAAGCCACAGGGCATCGACGTAGCACCTGCCTAGAGCGGGCCGGGATGGTGAAAAGGTCGTTCCTCTGGAAAGTTTCGGCCTTTTATGCGGGTAAGGTTCATTTTCCGCGCGATGCTGTGTGAGCTTTCACCATGGGGGCTGATTGTCCCCCGGCAAGCCGCCCGCGCCTGTCCCGGTGGGCGCAGGCATCGCTACGTGCTGGTCGGAGCACCCATGCTGACGCGTGATCTGCGCGCGGGCGGGAAACAGCCGTGCTTTTCCTGATCAGTTCAGGTTCAGTTGTGGCTGATGGCGGTCATAATAGCACTTTTCAGCACGCGACCCGCGCGCCGCGCCGTCTCTTCCCATAAGGGGCATTTTCATGTATGCCCCCGCCTATCTGAGACGTGGCGCCCTGACCCCGGCGCCTTGGGAATGATGGATGGGGTCGGCGGCAATGGGGCCGCTACATATCACAGAGGGCTGGGCCGACCAGACGCCTCTTTTGGGAACCGATGAATGTTTAACGTTACGAAAAAATCTATCCAATGGGGCGAAGAGACCCTGACGCTGGAAACCGGCCGTGTGGCACGGCAGGCGGACGGCTCGGTCATCGCCACGATGGGTGAAACCTCGGTCATGGCGAACGTGACATATGCCAAAGCGGTGAAGCCCGGGCAGGATTTCTTCCCGCTGACCGTGCATTACCAAGAACGCTATTACGCTGCGGGCAAGGTGCCCGGCGGGTTCTTCAAACGCGAAGCGCGCCCCAGCGAAAAAGAAACCCTGACCTCGCGCCTGATCGACCGTCCGATCCGCCCGCTGTTCGTTGATGGGTTCAAGAACGAAGTCCTGATCATCTGCACCGTGCTGAGCCACGATCTGGTAAATGAACCCGACATGCTGGCAATGATCGCCGCATCGGCCGCGCTGACGATTTCCGGCGCGCCCTTCATGGGGCCGATTGCCGCCTGCCGCGTGGGCTTTGTGGATGGGGAATACATCCTCAACCCCGAATGCGACGACATGATGAAGCTGCGCGAAAACCCCGAGCAACGCCTGGATCTGGTGGTTGCCGGCACGAAAAACGCCGTGATGATGGTGGAATCCGAAGCCTATGAGCTGTCGGAAACCGAAATGCTGGGCGCCGTGAAATTCGCGCATGACGCCATCCAGCCGGTGATCGACATGATCGTGGACTTCGCCGAGGAATCCGCGAAAGAGCCGTTCGACTTCACCCCGCCGGATTACACCGACATCTATGCTGCGGTCAAAGCAGCAGGCGAGGACGCGATGCGCGGCGCGTTTGCATTGCAAGACAAGCAAGAACGCACCACCGCGATTTCCGCCGCGCGCGACACCGTCAAGGCCGCGCTGAGCGAAGAACAACTGGCCGATGAAAACCTGGGCGCGGCGTTCAAGAAACTGGAATCGTCGATCCTGCGCGGCGACATCATCAACGGCGCCCCGCGCATTGATGGCCGCGACACCAAGACGATCCGCCCGATCGTCAGCGAAACCGGCGTGCTGCCGCGCACCCATGGCTCGGCGCTGTTCACGCGCGGGGAAACCCAAGGGCTGGTCGTCACAACGCTGGGCACCGGCGATGACGAACAGTTCATCGACGCGCTGACCGGCACCAGCAAGATGAACTTCCTGCTGCACTACAACTTCCCGCCGTATTCGGTGGGCGAAGTCGGGCGCTTCGGCCCTCCGGGTCGTCGTGAGATCGGGCATGGCAAACTGGCATGGCGCGCGCTGCAAGCGGTGCTGCCGCCAGCAACCGATTTCCCGTACACCGTGCGGATCGTGTCAGAGATCACCGAATCCAACGGCTCCAGCTCCATGGCGACGGTCTGCGGTGCATCGCTGTCGATGATGGATGCGGGCGTGCCGCTGAAATCGCCGGTCGCCGGTGTGGCAATGGGCCTGATCCTGGAAGATGACGGCAAATTCGCGATCCTGTCGGACATTCTGGGTGACGAAGATCACCTGGGCGACATGGATTTCAAAGTTGCGGGTACCGAAAACGGCATCACCAGCCTGCAAATGGACATCAAGGTTGCGGGCATCACGCCCGAGATCATGGAACAGGCGCTGGCCCAGGCCAAAGACGGCCGGATGCATATCCTGGCCGAGATGAGCAAGGCGATTTCCGCGCCCCAAGGCTTCAGCGCCTATGCGCCGAAGATCGAAACCATGCAGGTGCCGACCGATAAAATCCGCGAAGTGATCGGTACCGGCGGCAAGGTCATCCGCGAGATCGTGGAATTGTCGGGCGCCAAGGTCGACATCAACGACGACGGCACGATCAAGATCGCATCGAGCGACGCGGAATCGATCAAGAAGGCCTATGACATGATCTATTCGATCGTGGCAGAGCCGGAAGAAGGCAAGATCTACACCGGCAAAGTTGTCAAAGTGGTCGATTTTGGCGCTTTCGTGAACTTCTTTGGCAAGCGCGACGGGTTGGTTCATGTGAGCCAGATCGCCAACAAACGGCTGAACCACCCCTCGGACGCCCTGAAAGAAGGGCAAGAGGTCAAGGTAAAGCTGCTGGGCTTTGATGATCGTGGCAAGGTGCGGCTGGCCATGAAGATGGTCAACCAGGAAACCGGCGAAGAACTGACCGCCGAGCAGATGGAGGGCTGAGGCCCGACCAGGGGCAAGCCTCTGATCTGACGACATGAAAAACGCCCCGGTCATCATGACCGGGGCGTTTTTCATGGGGTCGCTGGCGCGCCGGGGGGGGCTGAATGCCGCCCCCGGCGCGCCCGGTCAGGCCAGTTCGGCCAGACGGCGCAATGCCTCGGACAGGCGCCCGGCCTCTTCCTCGCCCAGCGCCAGTTTCTCGCGGGTTTCCGCCACCACTTCTTCGGGCGCGCTGTCCACGAATTTCGGGTTGTTCAGCCGGCCGCGGATGCCGCCAAGCTCTTTCTCCAGCTTTTCCAACGACTTCGACAGCCGCCCCTGTTCGGCGGCGATGTCGATCACCCCTTCCAGCGGCAGGGCAAAGGTCGCGCCTTCCACTGCCACGGTGATCGCACCCTTGGGCGTTGCGGCGGCAGGCGTGATGCTGTCGATCCGCGCCAGCCGCTGCACCAGGGCCGCATTGCTTGCCAGCGCCTGTGCCGCTGCATCGTCGCCATCAACCTGCAACATTGGCAGTTTCAGCCCCATCGGCACGCGCATCTGCGCCCGGGCAGACCGGATGCCTTCGATCAACGAGATCACCCAGTTCATCTCGCGGTCGGCATCAGGGTTGACGTACGCGGCGCCATAGGTCGGCCAGTCGGCGTGCACCAGCATCTTGGCGCGCGCGCCGGTCTGGCCCCAAAGCTCCTCGGTGACGAACGGCATGATCGGGTGCAGCAGGATATAGCATTGGTCCAGCACCCAACGCATCACCAGCTTCGTCTCGGAAGCCGTTGATTCATCGGCCAGAAGCGGTTTGGCAAATTCTACGTACCAATCGCAGACCTTGCCCCAGACGAAGGCGTAAAGCGCATTCGCCGCGTCGTTGAAGCGGTAGCTTTCCAACGCCGCATCTACTTCGACCCGGACCTTGGCAGTCTCGCCAATGATCCATTGGTTGACCGTATGGAAGTCGTCCGCCGCCGGGATCGTGGCGGTTTGCGGCACATCATCAGCAAAAACCCCGTTCATTTCGGCAAACCGTGTCGCGTTCCACAGTTTTGTGCCGAAATTCCGGTAACCTTCGATCCGCGCGGTGGAAAGCTTCAGGTCGCGTCCCATCGCCGCCATGGCGGTCAGGGTAAAGCGCACCGCATCGGCGCCGAACTGGTCGATCAGATCCAGCGGGTCGAGGACATTGCCCAGCGATTTCGACATTTTCTTGCCCTTTTCATCACGGACAAGGGCGTGGACATAGACAGTGTGGAAGGGCTCTTGATTGACCACCGCCAACTGCATCATCATCATCCGGGCCACCCAGAAGAAGATGATGTCGAACCCGGTAATCAGCACCGATGTCGGGAAATAGCGTTGCAGTTCGGGGGTTTGTTCCGGCCAACCCAAAGTGCCGATCGGCCAGAGCCCGGATGAGAACCAAGTGTCCAGCACATCGGGGTCGCGCGTCAGGGCGCTGCCGCCCGCCATGGCTTGCGCCTCGGCCTCGGTGGCGGCGCAATATTGCTTGCCCTCGGCATCGTACCAGACGGGGATCTGGTGCCCCCACCACAACTGGCGACTGATGCACCAGGGCTCGATATTCTCCAGCCAGTGGAAATACACTTTCTCATGCTGTTCGGGCAGGATTTGCGTCCGGCCGTCGCGCACCGCGTCGATGGCGGGCTGTACAATTTGCAACGTATCCACAAACCACTGGTCCGTGAGCATCGGCTCGATCACCACCTTCGAGCGGTCACCGAAAGGCTGCATGATCTTCTTATCCTCAACCGCGATCATCAGGCCCAACGCGTCGATATCGGCGACCACGGCGGCGCGCGCGTCAAAGCGGTCCATCCCACGATACTTGGCTGGCACGAGGTTGAGGGCATCAACCTCAGCCTCGGTCGTCGTGCTGCCTGATGCGATTTCCTTGGCGCGGGCGGGAGCCGCGTCATAATCGCCACCATCCGACCGCAGCGCGCCGCGGGTGTCCATTAGGCGATAGCACGGAATATTGCCACGTTTTGCAACGGCATAGTCGTTGAAATCATGCGCGCCGGTGATCTTCACCGCGCCCGATCCGAAATCAGGATCAGGATATTCGTCGGTGATGATCGGGATCAGCCGGTCGCACAGCGGCAGATGCACCATCTTGCCAACGATGGGCGCATAGCGCGGATCATCGGGATGCACTGCCACCGCGCCATCGCCCAGCATGGTTTCAGGTCGCGTGGTGGCAATGGCGATGTAGTCGCGCACCTCTTCAAGCACCACGTTCCCGTCGGCGTCGCGTTCGACATAGGTATAGGTTTCGCCGCCCGCCAGTGGGTATTTGAAATGCCAGAACTGGCCATCAACTTCCACATTCTCAACTTCAAGGTCGGAAATCGCCGTTTCGAAATGCGGGTCCCAGTTGACCAACCGCTTGCCGCGATAGATCAGGCCCTTGTTATACATTTCCACGAAAACCTTGATGACGGCATCGTGGAAATTGCCATCCTCGCCCGCTGGGGCCCCTGGCGCGCCAGACATGGTGAAGGCGTTGCGCGACCAATCGCAGCTGGCGCCCAGCCGTTTGAGCTGGTTGATGATGGTGCCGCCCGACTGCGCCTTCCATTCCCAGATCTTCGCCGTGAATTCTTCCCGGCTGAAATCGGTGCGGCGCTGGCCCGCCTTCGCCAGTTCGCGTTCGACCACCATTTGCGTGGCGATACCCGCATGGTCCTGCCCCGGCTGCCACAGCGTATCGAAGCCGCGCATCCGGTGCCAGCGCACCAGGATATCCTGAAGCGTATTGTTGAACGCGTGCCCCATATGCAGGCTGCCGGTGACATTGGGCGGCGGGATCATGATGCTGAAGCTGTCGGCCCCATCGCGCGCATTCCGCCCGGCAGCGAAAGCGCCCACGCTGTCCCAGGCTGCGGCAATGCGGCTTTCGGCGGCATTCGCGTCAAATGTCTTTTCCATCGGCATGCGGCATATCCTTCGGCTGTCGGCAGGGTTTGGCGGTGTTTAGCGCCCATTTCGCATGGTGAAAAGCCGCGACGTTGCTTTGCCGCCGCCCGACCGCGCAAAGGTTGCACCAGCCACCAAATCAGAGTCGCCGCAGGCGACCGCAAAATCGTGTGCCGCCCGGCAAGGGCGGCGCCGCTGTTTCAGCGGTGCAGGGTGGGCCGCAGGCCGTGCATCAGGCGGGCGCTTTCATCGCGGCGATCACACCCGCGACGGTATCGTCCAGCAGTTGCGGGTCTTCGCATTCCGCCATGACGCGGATCAGTGGTTCGGTGCCCGACCGCCGGATCAGCAAGCGTCCCTGCCCCTGCAAACGCGACTCGGCGTCGGCTATCGCGCGCTGCACATGCGCCCGGCCCAGCAGGTCAACACCGGCCGCGTACCGCAGATTCTCCAGCTTTTGC
Source organism: Roseicitreum antarcticum (assembly GCF_014681765.1). GTDB lineage: Bacteria > Pseudomonadota > Alphaproteobacteria > Rhodobacterales > Rhodobacteraceae > Roseicitreum > Roseicitreum antarcticum. The sequence continues at coordinate 3,141,890 of NZ_CP061498.1, read as the reverse complement.
GGCACTGGCTCAAAGCTGCGCGCGAGCATGGAGGCCGGCAGCCCGGTCGTGGCCATCGCCGCCATGAACTGCAAGGCCGCGATCAGCCCGTCGCCGGTCGTCGCGTAATCGGTCATCACGATGTGTCCCGATTGCTCACCGCCGAGGTTCCAGCCCCCCTGCCGCATCCGTTCCACCACATAGCGGTCGCCGACCGAGGTGCGTTCCAGCCGCAGGCCATGCCCGTGCAGATAATGTTCCAGCCCCAGGTTCGACATGACGGTGGACACCAGAACGCCGTCGCGCAACCGCCCCTCTTCGGCCCAGCGGCGGGCGAACAATGCCATGATCTGATCGCCATCGGCGATGCGGCCCAGTTCGTCGATCAAGATCACGCGGTCAGCGTCGCCGTCGAGGCAGATGCCCAGATCGGCGCCGACCTCGCGCACCTTTTGCGCGGCCGCTTCGGGGTGTGTCGAGCCGCAGTCAAGGTTGATGTTCGTCCCATCCGGGGCCACGCCCATGGCGGTGACATCGGCACCCAGTTCCCACAACACCTCGGGTGCGGCCTTGTAGGCGGCACCATTGGCGCAGTCGATCACCACCTTCAGGCCCGACAGTTTCAGCCCGCGTGGAAAGGTCGTCTTGGCATATTCGACGTATCTGCCGCGCCCGTCCTCGATGCGTTTCGCCCGGCCGATATTGGCGGGTTGCGCGGGCGTGATGGTGGCATTCAGGCTGGCCTCGATCTCTGCCTCGGCATGGTCGGACAGTTTGAACCCGTCGGGGCCGAAAAACTTGATGCCGTTGTCCTGATGCGGGTTATGACTGGCCGAAATCATGATGCCCAGATCCGCCCGCATCGACCGCGTCAGGAACCCCACCGCAGGCGTCGGCACCGGGCCCAGCAGCAGCACATTCATCCCGGTCGATGTCAGACCCGCGGTCAGCGCGTTTTCCAGCATATAGCCCGACAGCCGCGTATCCTTGCCAATCACGACGCGGTGGCGGTTCAGCCCGTCGCGCCGGAAAAACCGTCCCGCAGCAGCCCCCAGTTTTAGCACAGTCTGGATATCCATCGGAAAGCTGTTGGCCTGGCCCCGGACCCCGTCCGTCCCGAAAATCTTGCGCGTCATGCTGTGCCCCGTGTTCTTTCATCTGCCTGCGCACCGCCGGACGTGGCCCGGGCCGGGTCCGACAACGCCTGCCACAGATACAGCGCCTGCCGGGTTTCGGCAACGTCATGCACCCGCAGGATCTGCGCGCCCTGCCCGGCCCCGAACAGCGCCACCGCGACCGATCCGGGCATGCGCGCGGCGGCGATGCCGGCGCCGCCGACCTCGCCGATGAAGCGCTTGCGCGACGCACCCAGCAGGATCGGACAACCCAACCCGTGCAGCGCCGACAGGTTCTGCAACAGCGCAAGGTTATGTGCAGTGGTCTTGCCAAAGCCGATACCGGGATCGACGATCAGCCGGTCGGGCGCAATGCCGCCCCCATGGGCTGCCGCCACCCGTTCGGCAAGAAATCCGTACACATCCGCGACCACATCGTCATAGCGCGGCGCCAGTTGCATGGTGCGGGGCGCGCCCTGCGCATGCATCAGGCACAGCCAGACCCCGGCGCGGGCGACCGTCGCGGCCATCTCGGGATCATAGGTCATGGCCGAGACATCGTTCACGATGGTGGCGCCCGCGTCGATGGCGGCCTGCGCCACCGCAGCCTTGCGCGTATCAATCGAAATTGGAATTGTGACATTTTCCGCCCGCAAACGGGCGATAACTGGCGCTGTGCGGTTGATTTCTTCCCCTTCGGCCACATCAACCGCGCCGGGCCGCGTCGACTCGCCGCCGATATCCAGAATGTCGGCCCCCGCTGCGATCAGCGCATGGGCATGCGCCGTGGCGGCATCGAGGCTGGTGTATCGCCCGCCGTCCGAGAAGCTGTCAGGCGTGGCGTTGACGATCCCCATGAGGCGCGGGCGCGTCATGGTCAGGCCGTCCACCGGCGCGCGCAGGGCGGCCAGGACCGGGGGTGCGGTGACATCTCTCCCCCCGGCATCGACGCTGTGCGCGAACCATACGGTGTCGCTGCCCGCCAACGGCAGCGCGCCCTGCGCGGGGCGCGATCCGGTCTGGGCGATGGGTCGTAGAAGTGTCATTCAGGTTTCTCCGCAGGCGAAGGCGAGCCGTCGCCGCCCCAGATCACGGACGGAATGCGCGTGCCCGGCGGGATCTGGGCATCGGCGGGCAGGAGGATACGGTCGGCGGCCAGCATTTCGGCCAACCAGACCGACAGGACAACCCCGTCGCCCATGTCCGGCCCGGGGCCATCGGTGGCGTCGAGCACCAGTTTCGACGGCGCCCAGACGATCATCTGACCGCGCCGGATGGCCCAGTCCATCTCGGTCCGGCTTTGCACAACGACGCAGCGCGGATCACGCGCCGCCAGTTGCCAGGCGTTCTGTTCCATCGCCAGAAGGTCAATGCGGCGCTGCACCGGGCGCAGGGCCACCTGCGGGCGCGCGCTATCCGGCAGGCCGACGCACAGGACCACCGGCAAGCCGAGCGCTTGCAGCGCGTCAAGCTGCTGCGACAGCCCGGAGGCGAGGATCTGGTCATTCGCCATCAGCACCACCAGGGGGTGCACCGCCGATTGCGAACCATCGGACGCCAAAGCCTGCACCGGGCTTGCAGCGCGCGAGCGCACGATCTCAACCCCCAGCGCGCCCGGGCCACGGTCAAGTTTCTCGATCCTGACAAACACACGCATCGCCTGAGGTTCCAGAAAAATCCGGTCGGCGATGCGTTCGGCCAGAGTTTCCAGCAGGTTCAGCCGTTCCGAGGAGAATTCGGCGGCAATCGCCTCGGTGATCCGGTCATAGGACAGGATGCGGTCGACATCGTCGTGCAGCGGCGCGGGATGGGGCCGCACCTCGACCACGATGTTGAAACAGAGGCGCTGCGTGGTGCCGCGTTCGGCCTGAAAGGCCCCGATCTCGACCGGGACGATGTGGTCGCGCAGGCTGATACGGTCGCGCGGGTCAAGCCGCGTGGTGCTGTCGGCCCGCACCTCGGGATGGGCGAAGGCAAGCTGGATTTCATTGGTCATCGGCACGGCCTGTGGTGCTGTTCATCTGGCCCCGGTGTAGCGCGTCACAGGAGGGCGCACACCCCCAAACCGGGCAGGACGGCGTGATTTTGCGCACCCAGCGGGCGCGTTCACAATCGGCGCTGGACCTTTTGGGGAGACAGGGCAAGGCGCGGCAAGACCCGACACGAACTCTGCGGACGTCAGACGCCCCCCGGTCTGGCGTTTCAGCGCGACGACAGGCGCACCGGATCGCGGTAGAACAGATGCGCACCGATCTGCGCCGTGCGTTCAAACACACGCGCCCAGCGCGGGCTGACGTGGCGCGTATGGAAATAGGTTGCGCCATCGGTAAGCGCACGCGGGGCACCAGCGTGCATCAAAAGTGCGATCCGGCGCGCGAGATCAGCGGCGCCGACTTCGCGCATCGTTTCTGACGCGCCGTCGCATGCGAAGCTGAATTGACACCCAGGATGGCCATTGCGCGCGCCCTGGTAGACGACGTTGCAGATGCTGTTGGGGAAAGTGTCGCTATCGACCCGGTTCAAAATGACCTCGGCCACAGCAAACTGCCCTTCAACGCTTTCGCCCCGCGCTTCGTGGTAGAGCGCGGTGGCGAGGCACTGAGCCTCTCTGTCAAGGCCAGCGACCGGCAGCAGGGCCAGCCAGGCGGCATCGTAGCGGGGCGACAGCGCAGGTTCGGCGGCGCGGGTCGCGGGCTGCGTCAGCCGGGCGATTTTCTGCGCACTCATCACATTCATGCCCGTGCGTTCGGCGGACAACAGCGCCATCGCCTGTTCGGTGACATTTCCCGCGAAGGTCGGCGCCGTCAGAAGCGGAACATACATTGTGGCCGCCGCAGCGACCATGATCATAAAACGACGCATTTCCACATTCCTCACACGATCCGAAAAACCCGCGAAATCCTGAAATCCCCGCGTTGAAAACCCGAAGATCCGGGCACTTCATCAGACACATCGTGCGGTCTGTTAGCTAACTTTTGGTAAATTGTCGAACCGACCGGCGCCTTTCCGCCGATGTCGCAGGCTGGCCCCAAGCGATGCGTTAGGGTTCTTGTTTATTTTCAATTCGTTGTCAGCGCGAATTCTTCGCGTCGCGCTCTCGTATCGCCAGTTGTGCCGCAGCCAGACGCGCAACCGGGACGCGAAACGGTGAGCAAGAGACATAGTCGAATCCGGCGTCTCGGCAGAAGGCTATCGATTCGGGGTTACCACCGTGTTCGCCACACATCGACACGGTCAGGCCCGGGCGCGTGGCCCGGCCGCGCGCCGCGCCCAGCAGCAGCAATTCGCCGACGCCATCCACATCCAGCATGTGAAACGGATCCTCGGGGAAGACCCGCTGCTGTACATATTCCGACATGAAGCGTCCGGCATCGTCGCGCGACAGGCCGTAGGTCATCTGGGTCAGGTCATTTGTGCCAAAGGACAAAAACGCGGCATGGTTCGCGATCTCTCCTGCCCGCAGCGCGGCGCGCGGTGTTTCCACCATGACGCCCAGCCGGTAATCGAACTCGGCGCCCTGCTCGGCGCGCACGGCGGCAGCAACCGCATCCACCCGCGCCTTGACGATCTCTACCTCGCGCATCGCCGATACCAGCGGGATCATGATCTCTGGCACCACCGGCGCGCCGGTGGAACTCGCGGCCACGGTCGCCTCGAATATCGCGCGGGCCTGCATGTCATAGATCTCAGGCAGGGTGATGCCGAGACGCACACCGCGCATGCCCAGCATCGGGTTGAATTCCGACAGCGCCTCTGCCCGACGGGTGATCTCTGACAGAGGCTTGTCCAGCGCGTCGGCCAATTGCCGCAGCCCTTCGCGCGTGTGGGGCAGAAATTCGTGCAACGGCGGGTCGAACAGGCGGATGCAGACCGGCAGGCCCTGCATGATCTCGAACAGCCCCGTGAAATCGGCGCGCTGCATCGGCAGCAGCCGGTCCAGCGCCGCGCGCCGATCGGGCGCGGTATCCGCAAAGATCATCTCGCGCATGACAGTCAGGCGATCGTCTTCGAAGAACATATGCTCGGTCCGGCAAAGGCCAATGCCTTGCGCCTTGAAATCCCGCGCGATTCTGGCGTCGGCGGGGGTGTCGGCATTGGCGCGGATGCCGATGTCCCGCACCTCATCGGCCCAGCCCAGCAGGGTGCGAAAACTGTCGTCCAGCGCGGGCTCCAGCAGATCGACCGCCCCGGCATAAACCTCGCCGCGCGTGCCATCGACGGTAATCACGTCGCCTTCACGAAACACCTGTCCCCCGGCGGTGAGCGTCTTGGCGCGCCGGTCAATCCGCATCCCCGAGGCGCCAACGATACACGGCAGACCCAGCCCCCGGCCGATCACCGCCGCATGACTTGTCATGCCGCCGCGCTCTGTCAGCACGCCCGAGGCTGCGTGCATGCCGCGGATATCCTCGGGCGAGGTTTCGCGCCGCACCAGGATGCAGGGCTCATCGCGCGAAGCACTGGCCTGCGCCGCCGTGGAATCGAACACCAGCTTGCCATGGGCGGCGCCCGGGCTGGCGGCAATTCCCTTCAGAAACACAGTGTTGCCGCGTTTGGGCAGAACCTGCCGGTGCAAGAGTTCGGACAAGGCATTGGGCGCCACGCGCAGCAACGCCTCATCCTTCGGGATGATCTTGTCGGCGACCAACTGCACCACCGTGCGCACCGCCGCCCGGCCCGAGCGTGGTACCTTCACCGCATCCAGCACCCACAACACGCCATCATCAATGGTGAATTCGATCTGCATTTCCTCGCGCAGCTTCACGCGCGCAATCGCGCCGAACCTCACCAGATCGGCAAAAGCCTGCGGGCAGCGATCTTCCAGCGAAGCGCCGCGCTTGTCATGGGTCAGGTACATCACATCCGCATCGGGGCCCAGATCGCCGCGGCCCTGCGCCTCGGATTTGTAGCGCCCGGTGATCTGCGTCGCGCCCGTGACCGGGTCGATGAACTGGATGATCCCGGCGCCGCTTTCGCCCCGCCCGATGCCGCCCGCCATGGCCTGCACCACAAGGCCCAGCCCGGCCTCCAACGGCGCACCCTTCGCCTGCCGCAACAGCCGCGCCGATGTCCCCTCCCACGCCCGCGCCATAGAGCGCAACACCTCAGTCAACTGGGCGATGGGGTGTTGGGGAAAGGGCTCTTCCATCTCGGATTCGTAGTCGCGCAACGCGGCCTGCAATGCGGGCAGGCAGGGTTCCGTAACGTCAAACATATCGGGGTCAAGGCGGGCGACATACGCGGCATAGGCCTGCACGAAACGCAGATACAAGGCCGTCGCCACCGGCTCGCCGCAGGTCTCGGAAATCTCGGCATGCTTGGCGTCGTTCATGCCGATGTTCAGGATCGCCCCGGGCCCGCCCCAGGCGGTGTTTTCCGAACTGGGGCGCACGGAAAGCAACTGCCCCTTCGGAAACGCGCTCATCAACCCGCCGAGCGAGGGCACCTGCCCCGCCGCAATCGACCGCACCGCCCCGAACGACAGCGCCACGGTGCGCGGCACGGGCATGTCCAGCCGGATCAGCCGTTGCAGGCATTTCGCGCGCCAGCCATGGCTGCGCCGCGTGATCGGGGCCGAGTTGGTGATTTCTGCGTAATCAATCAGCGACATGTATTTCTGCACTGCGGCAATCCTTCATTTGCCCGCAAGATACGCCGTTTGCCGCCCAAAACAAGCGCTGCGGGTGGTTCAGCATGAACGCAGCACCACGGGCCGGGGCCGCAATGGCCCCACAGGGCGCCCGCGGGCGGTGCGTGGTGGGGCGGCGCAGCCGTCCCCGGCACGCACCGCCTAAGGGCGCGCTGTTCCCCCGCCGCCGCAGGCACGCACCCCGGTTGACCGGGTGCATGTGTCGACTGGAAAGCCGCCTCCGCCCTTTACCCGCATCAGCCCTCTACCCGCGTCAGATCCGCCACTTGCAGGCAGATCGCGCGGATGCGGTGCAACAGGTTCAGCCGGTTGCGCCGGATGATCGGGTTTTCGCTGTTCACCTGAACCGCCTCGAAAAACCCGTCGATCGGCCCGCGCAATGCTGCCATGGCGCGCATCGCCGCGCCAAAATCCTCGGCCTGCATGGCAGGGGTGATGGCTTCCTCGGCGGCGTCGAGCGCCGCGAAAACCGCGTTTTCCGCTGGGTCCTCGGTCAGTTTGGGGTCAGGCCCGAACGAATATTCCACCCCGTCCTTGGCTTCCGCCTGGCTCAGAATGTTGTTGGCGCGCTTGAAGCCCTGCAACAGGTTGGTGCCGTCGTCGGTTTTCAGGAAGGCGGCAAGGGCCTCGGCGCGTTTGACCAACAGGGTCAGGTCGTCATTGCCGGGCATGGCAAGGCAGGCGTCGATGACATCGTGGCGTATGCCTTGGTCGCGGAGGTAGACTTTGAGACGGTCGTGGAGGAAGTCAATCAGGTTCACAATAGAGACCCGATCATCAAGCTCTTTAAGCGAAAGCGACAAATCACGTTCAGGTGCAGACGCTGCCATCGCACGCCGCATTGCAGGTTCAATATAGTTAAGTAGACTATATCGCACCCCATTCCCCAACACCAACCGGATAACCCCCAAGGCAGCCCGTCGCAGCGCGTAGGGGTCTTTCGACCCCGTGGGTTTCTGGTTGATCGCCCAGAAGCCGGTCAGCGTGTCGATCTTGTCGGCCAGCGCAACGGCAATCGTCACCGGATCATTCGGCACGTCGTCCGACGGGCCCAGCGGTTGGTAATGGCCCTTGCAGGCCGCCGCCACGGCATCAGACAGCCCGGCGGCGCGGGCGTAATAGCCGCCCATCACGCCCTGCAGGTCGGGGAACTCGCCCACCATCGCCGATTGCAGGTCTGCCTTGACCACCCGTGCGGCCAGCTTGGCCTCTTCCACATCGGCGTCAACCTGCGGTGCGATCTCGCCCGCCAGGGCACAAATGCGATCTATGCGGTCTTTCTGGCTGCCCAGCTTGTTGTGGAAGGTTACATCGGCCAGACCGGCGGCCATCCCCTCGATGCCCTTGTCAGCAATCGCGCGCAAATCATTGTCCCAGAAGAACTTTGCATCTGACAACCGTGCCGCCAGCACCTTCTGGTTCCCCGCAAGGATCGTGGCGCCGGCATCCGCCGCCTCGATATTCGCTACTGTCACAAATCGAACAATCTGCCCGGATTTCGGGTCGCGGACGGAAAAGAACTTCTGATGCTCGCGCATCGAGGTTTGCAGCACTTCTGCAGGCAGGTCGAGGAAGCGCGCATCGATCTGCCCGATCAGCACGACGGGCCATTCGACCAGTCCCGCGACCTCGGCCAGCAGGCCCGCATCTTCCACCACCTCCAGCCCCAGCGCGAAGGCCTGCGCGGTGGCATCCGCCCAGACATGCGCCGCACGCTCGGCCGGGTCCAGCACCACATGGGCGCGCTTCAGCTTGGCGGCATAATCGTCAAACCCAGTAACGGCGAAGGCGTCGGGGGCCATGAAACGGTGGCCGCGCGTGGTATTGCCCGCCGTGATCCCGTCGATGCTGAACGGCACCACCTGCGCGCCGCCCTCATCGGACAAGATGCACAGGATCGACTGCAAGGGCCGCACCCAGCGCAAGTTCCCTGCGCCCCAGCGCATGGATTTGGGCCAGGGAAAGTTGCGGATCGTGGTTTCCAATACCTCGGCCACAATCTCTGCGGCCGGGCGGCCGGGCTTTTGCAGCAGCGCGAAATAGACCTGCCCCTTCTTGTCGTCGCGCATTTCCAACTGGTCGCGCGTCAGGCCGGTAGACCGCAAGAAACCCTCGACCGCGGCATCGGGCGCGCCGACCTTCGGGCCTTTGCGTTCCTCGGCTTGCGCGGGCGACGCGGCAAGCAGCCCCTGCACCGAAAGGGTCAGGCGGCGCGGCGTGGACAGCGCGCCCGCGTCCGCATAGGTCAGCCCGGCCTCGACCAGACCATTGGTCACCAGCTTTTTCAGATCCTCTGCCGCGCGGAGTTGCATCCGTGCCGGGATCTCTTCCGAGAACAGTTCAATCAGCAAATCGGGCATTGTGGCGCCTTCTCAAAATCAGCGGGTCAGGAGGGGGGCGGCACCGGGCATCCGAAGGGGATCGGGTTGCCGTCAAACAGCGCCTCCCCGCAACGGTTGATCTGGTGCCAGGCATAGGCGCGGCCGTCGGGGTAATGCGCGACCACCCGATCGAAGCCATAGCGGAAGTTGCTCTGGCTGAGCACGGCCTGCGCGGCACCGGCTTCCAGATCGTCGGACAATTGCTCGGCGTCAAAACAGCCAAACCAGCGCGGCGCGATCAGGGGGGTCGCACCTTCATAGAGCGCGGCCCCAGCGACGGAATCGAGTGTGAAACAGGCACGGTAGCGGATGGGAGAGCTGTCGGAATCGATCCCCTCGAAATCCGCAACCGACGCCGCACGCGCAATGCCGCCCGGGGCGGTCAGGGCGATGGTGTCTTGTGGCGGCAGGCGGTCGTAATAGGCATAGACCTGAAGATAGTACATGCCCCCGCCCGCCAGGGCGGCGCAGACGACCAGCACGATGGTCAGGAACTTGCCCATCAAGCGGGAACCGGGGGTGAAGAGGCGCCGGTTGAACTGCCGTCGTTCGCGCTGGACCCGGCATCGGTCTGCACGAAGGCATCGGCGCACATCTTGGCCAGCGCGCGCACCCGCCCGATATAGGCCTGCCGCTCGGTCACCGAGATCACGCCGCGCGCGTCCAGCAGGTTGAACAGGTGACTGGCCTTGATGCACTGATCGTAGGCGGGATGCGCCATGATGATCCGGCGGCCGGCGCTGTCAGCCTCGGGGGCCGCAAGGGTGCGCTGGCATTCGGCCTCGGCATCCTTGAAATGCTGCAACAGCATCGCAGTGTCGGCCTGATCGAAGTTCCAGCGGGAATATTCCTGCTCGGTCTGGCGAAAAACGTCGCCATAGGTCAGCGGCTGCGGGGATTGCGGGTCGTTGAAAGGCATGTCCATGACATGATCCACGCCCAGCACATACATGGCCAGCCGCTCCAGCCCATACGTCAGCTCGCCCGAGACGGGGCGGCAATCATGCCCGCCGACCTGCTGGAAATAGGTGAATTGCGACACTTCCATGCCATCGCACCAGACCTCCCAGCCCAGCCCCCACGCGCCCAGCGTGGGCGATTCCCAGTCATCCTCGACAAAGCGGATGTCATGCACGCCCGCATCAATGCCGATGGCGCGCAGGGACCCAAGGTAAAGCTCCTGCAGATCAGGGGGCGAGGGTTTGATGATCGCCTGAAACTGGTAATAATGCTGCAAGCGGTTGGGATTTTCGCCATAGCGTCCGTCGGTGGGTCGGCGCGAAGGCTGCACATAGGCCGCAGCCCAAGGCCGCGCGCCCAGCGCCCGCAGCGTGGTCGCCGGGTGGAAGGTGCCCGCGCCCACCTCGATGTCGTAGGGTTGCAAGATGGCGCAGCCCTGCCCCGACCAATAGGCTTGCAGGCGCAGGATGATCTCCTGAAAGCAGCGGGGTTTTGAGGTGGCGCTGGTCATGGGACTCTCGCATTCGGGAAAACCCCGTCTGCATATGCAAGATCGGGCGCAGTGGCAAGGCGGCGAGGGTGCGGCGCAGGCGGGTACGCGGCATGGGGCGCGTCTGACCTAGAATTGAAGTGCAAGTAACGGTACCTCTGCTAGGGTCGGCGAAAAGAATCAACAAAGACTGGGACCAACGTGATCAAGACTATGTTCCGCGCTGCGGGTATTTGTGTAGCTGTGCTTATCGCCTGCCTGTCGCCTGCCGCCGCTCAGGATGCGGCATTTCTGCAAATCGAAGCCCATCCCACCCTGCGCGTCGCGGAAGAGCGTGCGCAGCAATACGAGGTGCAGCAGGGCAATGTGGTTGGTTTTCGCCTGCCCAGCGGTTGGTACGCACTGGCGCTGGGGCCGTTCGACGGCATCGATGACGCGAATGTCGTGCGCCAGCGGCTGCGCGCCGAAGGCCGAATTCCCAGTGACGCCTTCGCCACCGATACCACCGGCTATCGCACCCAGTTCTGGCCCGTCGGCGCCGATATCCTGACCGAACTGCGGGCGCAGCGCACGGCATCCGATGGCCTGCTGACCCCGCCGGACCTCACCACCGACACCCTTCCCGCCCTGCCCGAAGTTGCGCTGGACCCGGCGGCAACCAGCACGCAAGAGGCCTTCCCAGCGCCCTTGGCCGAACCCGAGCCCGAACCCGAGCCCGAACCACAGGAAACCCTGCCCGAGGCACGGCGCAGCGAAAGCCTGCTGAGCCGGGACGAGCGGGCCGCGTTGCAGATCGCGCTGCAATGGTTCGATTTCTATAACGCAGGCATCGACGCGGCCTTCGGCCCCGGTACCCGCAACAGCATGGCCGAGTATCAAGCCGATCGCGGCTTTGAGGCCACGGGCGTGCTGACCACCCGCCAACGCCTGCAACTGATCCGCGAATACAGCGATGAGCTGGCTGCACTGGGCATGGAATTGTGGCGCGATGAGACCGCCGGGATCGAGGTGCAATTGCCCATGGCCATGGTGCAGTTCGACCGCTACGAGGCGCCCTTTGCCCATTTCAGCGAACGCGACGACAGCGGCGTGCGCGCCCTGCTCATCAGCCAGACCGGCACGCAGGCCACGCTGTTCGGCCTCTATGAAATCATGCAAACGCTGGAGATTGTGCCGGTCAATGGGGCGCGGGAACGGCAGACCAATTCCTTCGTGCTGACCGGGCAGAACGATACCCTGCGGTCACATACGTTTGCGCAATTCCGCGACGGGCAGATCAAGGGCTACACCCTGATCTGGACGCCGGAACGCGATGAACAGATGGAACGGGTGCTGGCGATGGTGGGCGACAGCTTTGCCACCTTTGGCGGCGCGATGCCCGATGCCGCCGGTCAGGCAAGCGCCGTGGTGCGCCGCGACCTGATGTCAGGGCTGGAGGTGCGGCGCCCGGAGCATTCCGTCTCGGGCTTTTATATCGACGCGGTCGGCACGGTCGTCACCAGCCTTGCGGGTATCGAGGGCTGCGGGCGCGTCACGATTGATGAAGCCTATACCGCCCAGATCGTCATGCGTGATGCCGCTCTTGGCATCGCCGCGCTGCGCCCGCTGGAGCCGCTGGTGCCCATGGCCTTCGCGCAGTTCCTCGATACGCCGCCGCAAATCGCCGATGAGGTTGCGGTCGCCGGGTTCTCGTTCGAGGATATGCTGACCCGCCCGGTGCTGACCTTCGGCACCTTGCAAGACGTGATCGGCCTGAACGGCGAGCAGAACCTGCGCCGCCTGTCGCTGGAGGTGATGCCCGGCGATTCCGGCGGTCCGGTGTTCGACCGTCGCGGCGCCGTGGTGGGCATGTTGCTGCCGCGCACCGATGACACGGCCCGGGTGCTGCCCGATGACGTGAACTTTGCGATCGCCGCCGATGACATCCGCACCGCGCTGATGCAAAGCGACATCGACGCCTCGGCCTATCGCGGTGGCGGGGCGATGACGCCTGCGATGCTGACGCGCACCGCGGCCGATATGACTGTCATGGTGTCATGCTGGAACTGAGCCTGCCGCCCGGGCAGCGCTGAAGACACTAAAAAAGGGCAGCGTCAGCGATGGGGCTGCCCCTTTTCATGCACGACAGGTTTGCGCGCGCCCCGTTTCCATGCGCCCCCGCTTCCATGCGCCCCCGTTTTCATGCGCTCCTGGGCCTGTGCGTCCGGGCCTGTGCGTCCGGGCCTGTGCGTCCGGGCCTGTGCGTCCGGCCCGCTTTGGGCACGTGCAGCAAGCGCCCGACACCTGCGCCAAAATCGCAGATTGACGCGCGCAGGGGGCAGTCCTATCCATCTGTCGACGCTTCCGAATTACCGCATCAAAGGCATCGCACCATGACCCTCAGCAACGGCCGTCCCTACCTTGCCATCCCGGGCCCTTCGGTCATGCCTGACCGTGTTCTGGCCGCGATGCACCGGGCCGCGCCCAATATCTACACCGGCGCGCTGGTCGATCTGGTGGACAGCATGATCCCAGATCTGCGCAGCGTCGCGGGAACGGCCGGCGATGTGACGATCTATATCGGCAACGGCCATGCAGCCTGGGAAGCGGCGAATGCCAATATCTTCAGCCGGGGCGACACCGCGCTGGTGCTGGCAACGGGCCGCTTCGGGCTGGGCTGGGCCGAGGCGGCGCGCGGCATGGGCATCGACGCGCAGGTGCTGGATTTCGGCCGCGCCTCTCCCGTCGATCTGGCGCGCGTGGCCGCAGCGCTGGAAGCCGACAATGCCCACAAGATCAAGGCGGTTCTGGCCACCCATGTCGACACGGCCAGCACGGCGCGCAACGACATCGCCGCGCTGCGCGCCTGCATGGATGCCTGCAACCACCCCGCGCTATTGATGGTGGATTGCATCGCGTCGCTGGGCTGCGACACCTTCTTGATGGACGATTGGGGGGTCGATCTGATGGTCGCGGCCAGCCAGAAGGGGCTGATGACACCGCCAGGCCTGTCGTTCGTGTGGTTCAATGACAAGGCGCGGGCCGTGGGAAAATCCGCCGATCTGCGCACGCCCTATTGGGACTGGACCAGCCGGTCGAAGCCAGAACAATTCTACCAGTATTTCCACGGCACCGCCCCCACGCATCACCTTTACGGGCTGCGCGAGGCGCTGAACATGATCGTGCACGAAGAAGGGCTGGAGAATGTGTGGGCACGCCATGCCACGCTGGCGCGCACGGTCTGGGCCGCCGCCGATGCCTGGGCTGCGGATGGTGCGTTCCGGCTGAACATGGCCGATCCGGCGCACCGGGGGCATTCGGTCACGTCGATGCGGCTGACCGCGCCCGATGGCAGCCGCTTGCGCGACTGGTGCGAACACACCGCCGGGGTGACGCTGGGAATCGGACTGGGCATGGCGCCGCCCGAAGATCCGGCCTGGCACGGCTATTTCCGGCTGGCGCATATGGGGCATGTGAATGCGCACATGGTGCTGGGCGCGCTGGCGGTGATGGATGCGGGGCTGAAGGCGCTGGACATTCCGCATGGGTCCGGGGCGATCGAGGCTGCGACCCGCCTGATCGCCAGCGCCGCGCCGGAACGGAAGTAACGCGCAAGGGGGCGTGTCTGGGCTTTGCCACGTGTCGCCGGGGCGCTTGGCGACGCGGGGTCTTGCGCCCCGGCGCAATCGGGTGGCGGGGCTAAGCCCCGCGCCAGACCTCGGCAACCGCCGCCACCACGCGCGGCAACGTCAGGTCGTTGATTCCGGCCAGGTTGATCCGCCCGTCGCCGATCAGGTAGATGGCATGGTCAGTGCGCAGCGCCTCGATCTGGACGGATGACAGCGGCAGCAACGAGAACATGCCCGACTGCCGCGCGAGCGCACCGAAGGCAGGTGTCCCGTCCGTCGCCGCCACCAGCGCGTTGGCCAGCGCGGCGCGGTTGTCTTGCAAGCGCAGGCGCATCACATCCAGTTCGGCCTGCCAATCAGCGCGCAGCTCCGCATCGGTCAGGATGGTCGTGACCACCCGCGCCCCGTGGTCCGGCGGAAAGGCAAAGTTCTGCCGGTTCAGCCAGGCCAGCGCAGCGGCCGTCCCGTCACGCTGGGCGGGCGGACCATAGGCCATGACCAGCCCCACACGTTCGCGATAGAGGCCAAAGGTCTTGGCGCCGGACACGGCCCCACCAGTACCTCGGGCAGATGGGCCACCAGATGGCGCAGCCCGGCGCTGTCAGCCTTCAGCCCCGTGCCAAAGCCCTGATAGGCCATGTCCACCAGCGGCAGCGCGCCGCGCGCGACCAGATGATCCGCCACGGCCGCCCATTGCGCCGCCGAAAGATCGGCCCCGGTGGGGTTGTGGCAGCAGCCGTGCAGCAAGACCACATCGCCCGCACCGACCTGCGCCAGATCGGCCATCATGCCGTCGAAATCCACCCCGCCGCCTGCCGTATCATGATAGCGGTAGCGCGCCGCGCGCAGGCCCGCTGCCGCGATCAGGCCGGTGTGGTTGGGCCATGTCGGGTCCGAGACCCAGATGGTTGCATCGCCACGCGCCATGCGCACCAGTTCCAACGCCTGCCGCAGCGCACCCGTCCCGCCCGGCGTTGCGGCGCAGGCGAGGCTGTCCATCGCCACATCTTGCCCCAGCACCAGTTGCGCCATGGCGGCGTGAAAGCCTGCATCGCCCGCCAGCGCCACATAGGCCTTGGTGTCCTGATGCGCGAGGAGCCGACCCTCGGCCGCTTTCACGGCGCGCATCACCGGGGTCTGGCCACGGGCATCGCGGTAGACACCCACGCCCAGATCGACCTTGCCTTCGCGCGGATCATCGCGGAACTGCTGCATCAGCTTGATGATCGCATCGGGCTGGGCGGGGGGAAGCGCCTCAAACATCATGTTCCGCCCGCATCATGGCGCCGGTCATTCCGGGATCCGCGAGGTGTCGCGGTCCCGGGTCAGCACGCGGCTGCGGTCTTCCTGCGCGACCACGCTGAAGCCGTGCTTTTGGTATTGCGCCAGCGCGCGCGGATGATCGAGCGAGCATGTGTTGACCGTCATGCGCGCCACGCCCGCACGGTCCCACCCGGTCTGGATCGCGGTGCGCAACAGCCATGTGCCCATGCCGCGCCCGACGGCTTCAGGCACCAGCCCGAAATACGCCAGATCGCACACCCCCTTTTCCCGCCAGTCGAGCAAGAAGAAACCATGCGGCCAGCCCTGCTGCATCAAGGTGTAAAGGGCGACATCGGGGCTCTGCAGCCAATCGTGCAGATCGTCGTGTTCGCGGGCGTGAATGTCCTCCCACGCGTAATCGCGGCCCACGGCGTCATAGAGCGACAGGAAATACCACACCGGCGGCGTCTCGGCCCGCAACAGCGCGCCATCCATCCCCAGCGGCGCCGGGGGCCAGCCCCCCTTTGGGCGGTGCGTCATTTCCAGCCATGTGACGCGGTATTGAACCGTGCTGCCTGCGGGCTGAAGCGTCATCCCGTCACCACCTTCAGATCCGGGTACATGCCCCATTCGGACCATGAGCCGTCATAGAGTGCGTGCTGCCGGTGGCCCAACCGTTCCAGCGCAAGCGACAAGATCGCCGCCGTCACGCCCGAGCCGCAGGTGGTGATGACAGGGCGGTCCAGCGCCACGCCGGCCGCGTCAAACGCAGCCTTAAGCGCGTCAGTGTCCCGCATCGTGCCGTCGGCATTCAACAGGGTCGCATAATGCAGGTTGCTGGAATTGGGGATGTGACCGGCGCGCAGGCCGGGGCGTGGCTCTGGCTCATCGCCGCGGAACCGCGAGGGCGAGCGCGCATCGACGATCTGCCAGTCGCCCAGCTTTGACGCCGCCGCAACCTGCGATACATCGCGGATCAGATGCGCCTGACGCGCCACGGTGATGTGGCGGTCGCGCAAGATGGGGGGCATGTCTTCAACCGGGTGACCGCCCGCGCGCCACGCGGGAAACCCGCCGTCCAGCACTGCGATATCGGTCTTGCCCATCAGGCGGAACAGCCACCAGACGCGCGCGGCAGAAAACAGCCCCGCGCCGTCATAGACCACCACTTGATGCCCGTCGCCCACGCCCATCGCCCGCATGCGCGAGATGAATTTCTCGACCGGCGGGGCGGTGTGGGGCAATTCGGACCGATGGTCGGAAATCTCATCAATGTCGAAGAACCGCGCGCCGGGGATATGTGCCGCCATGTATTCGGCATGGGCATCGCGGTCGCTTCCCGGCATGTACCACGAGGCATCCAGCACCCGCAGATCGGGATCGCCCAGATGTGCGGCCAGCCAATCGGCGGAAACCAGCGTTTTGGGGTCATCAACGGCCATGGTCTGCATTCTCCGATCACGACTGAAGCGTGTCGCAGATGCGCGCCCCGCCCCAGGCTTTTGTTGCCGCATGTCGGGGGGGAATGTAAAACCGGTTCCCAGTACTGTGCGACATGCTTAATCCTGAAGACATGGGTACCGGGGCGCGCGGTCTGGTGCAAGCGTGCCCGTGCGGCTTTGGGCCTTTTCCTGCGGCGCACAGGCGGATAAACAGCCCTCATGACCCAGACCCTGACCCAGATCTATGATGCGCGCGTGGCCAGCGGCGACCTGCGCCCCGACCCTGCGCAACGCAGCGCACTGCCGCTGCTGGAGGCGCTGCGCCAGCAATTGCAGGCGCCACAGCGCAAGTCCGGGCTGCGGGGCCTGTTTGCCAAGGCGCCGCCACCGCCGAAGGGGCTGTATCTGTGGGGCGGGGTCGGGCGCGGCAAGTCGATGCTGATGGACCTGTTCGTCGCTGCGACCGATATCCCCGAAAAACGCCGCGTGCATTTCCATGCCTTCATGCAAGACATCCACGCCGGCATGCACGCCGCGCGCGCGCGCAATGTGCAAGACGCGCTGGCACCCGTCGCCGATGCGATCATCGCCGAGACGCGGTTGCTGGCGTTTGACGAGATGCAGATCACCGATATTACCGATGCGATGATCGTGGGGCGGCTGTTTCAGCGGCTGTTCGATGCGGGCGTGGTCGTGGTCACTACGTCGAACCGGCCGCCAAAAGACTTGTATCTCAACGGGTTGAACCGCGTCCTGTTCGTGCCGTTCATCGACCTGATCGCAGAACGGATGACGGTGCACGAACTGGCTACCGACACAGATTATCGCCAACACCGGCTGAGCGGCGCACAGGTCTATTTCCACCCCGCCGATGCGGTGGCGCGGGCGGCGGTGCAGGCGATCTGGGACGATCTGACGGGGGGAGACCCGGGGTTGCCGCTGACCCTGACGCTGAAGGGCCGCAAGATCACCCTGCCCCATGCGCATAACGGGATCGCGCGCGCCAGCTTCTGGGACCTGTGCAGTCAGCCGCTGGGCCCCGCCGATTACCTGGCGATTGCCCGGGCGGTCAAGGTCTTGATCCTGGAGGATATTCCCCGCCTTTCCATGGGCAATTACAACGAGGCAAAGCGCTTCGTCACACTGATCGACACGCTGTACGAGGCAAAAACCCGGCTGATCATCACCGCCGCCGACCGGCCCGAGCAGATCTACACCGAAGGCACCGGCGCGTTTGAATTTGACCGCACCGTGAGCCGCCTGCAAGAGATGCAGAGCGCGGATTGGGCAGCAGAATGACGCTGCGCCAGCACGGCGCAACCTACTAATTTTATTCAATTTTTATCGAAAACCGCCCTAAATCCCAAGGCACCAGCGCATCACGGCTTTTTGGGCGTGCAGGCGGTTTTCAGCCTCGTCGAAGACGACCGATTGCGGGCCGTCCATCACCTCATTCGTGACTTCATCCTCCCGGTGCGCGGGGAGGCAATGCATGAACAGGGCATCAGGCTTTGCCGCCGCCATCAGGTGCGCATTGACCTGATAGCCGCGCAACTGGTTATGCCGCCGCTCCTTGGTGGACTGGCTGTCATGCATGCTGACCCAGGTGTCGGTGACCACCAGATCAGCGCCCTCTACCGCAGCGATCGGGTCGCGCACGATCTCGATCCGGCTGCCCGCCGCGCGGGCACGCTCGATGAATTCATGTTCCGGATCAAGGGTTTGCGGGCCGGTAAACGTCAGGTCAAAACCGAATTGTCCGGCCGCGTGGATCAGCGAAGCGCAGACATTGTTGCCGTCGCCCGACCAGACAACTTTCTTGCCCGCGATGGGGCCACGATGTTCCTCGAAGGTCAGGATATCGGCCATGATCTGGCAGGGATGGGTGCGGTTGGTGAGCCCGTTGATGACCGGGACGCTGGCAAATTCGGCCAGTTCCTGAAGCACGGTTTCCTCGAACGTGCGGATCATGATGAGATCGACATAGCGCGACAACACGCGGGCGGTGTCGGCGATCGTCTCACCATGGCCCAACTGCATTTCCGAACCGGACAGCACCATGGTCTGGGCGCCCATCTGGCGTGCACCCACGTCGAAACTGACGCGGGTGCGGGTCGAGGGTTTCTCGAAGATCAACGCGACCATGCGGCCCGCCAGCGGCTGCTCGGCGTCCGGCAGCGCCTTTGGCTGGCCGTTGCGGGCCGATTTCATCGCCGCTGCAGCATTGATCATGCCGCGCAGATCCTGCGGATCGGTCAAATGGATGTCCAGAAAATGGTTCATGGTCGGTCACTTCTCAAATCAGCGTCAGATGGGCGCCAGACGGGACAAGCCGTTGTTTTTCCGCCCGGAATCTTGCGCCGGGCGGAAGGGTTGGCGCCAGGGTTCAGGCGGGTTCCACCTTGGATATGGTGGCGGCGGCACGGTCGAGGCGGGCAATGCCTTCAAATATATCCGAATCGCTGATGTTCAGCGGCGGCAAAAGCCGCAGCACGTTATCGGCGGCGGGAACGGCAAGAAGGTGCTGCGCGTAATTCGCCTCCAGCACATCCGCAACCGGCACCCGGCATTTCAGCCCCAGCAAAAGCCCCTTGCCGCGCACTTCCTCGAACACATGGGAATGCGCGGTGACAAGGCCGTTCAGATGCCGGGTGAGCAGCTTGGATTTGCGCTGCACCTCGGCCAGAAAGGTGGGCCGGGTCACGATTTCCATGACACGCGCACCGACCGCGCAGGCCAGCGGATTGCCACCATAGGTCGAGCCATGGGTGCCTGCCGTCATGCCCCGCGCCGCATTCTGGGTGGCCAGAAGCGCGCCCAGAGGGAAGCCGCCGCCGATGCCCTTTGCCACCATCATGATGTCGGGGGCGACGCCAGACCATTGATGTGCAAAGAGTTTTCCGCTGCGCCCCATGCCGCACTGCACTTCGTCGAGCACCATGAGCGCGCCGGTTTCATCGCACAGGTCGCGCAGGCCGCGCAGGTAGGTATTGGGCAGGACGCGAATCCCCCCCTCGCCCTGAATGGTCTCCAGCATCACGGCGGCGACGCTGCCGTCCATGGCCGCGCGCAGCGCGTCCATGTCGCCCCAGGGCAGAACCTTGAAGCCGGGCATCAGCGGGCCGTAGCCTTTCGTCATCTTCTCGGAGCCTGAGGCGGCGATCGCCCCGGTCGAGCGGCCGTGAAACGCCCCCTCGAACGTCAGGATGGTTGACCGCGCCTCGGCATTTTCGGACCAGTACTTGCGCACCATCTTGATGCCGAGTTCGGCAGCTTCGGTACCCGAATTGGTGAAGAAAACCGTGTCGGCAAAAGTGTGCTTCACCAGCAAATCGGCCAGTTTTGTCTGGGCCGGAATCTCGTAAAGGTTTGAAACATGCCACAATTTCTGGGCCTGTTCGGTCAGCGCAGCGACCAGTTCAGGATGGGCATGGCCCAGCGCGTTCACCGCGATCCCGGCGGCGAAATCCAGGTATCTGGCCCCATCATCGGTGGTCAGCCAAGAGCCTTCGCCACGCTCGAACCGGAGCGGCGCGCGATTGTAGGTAGGCAAAATCGACGGAATTGCAACAGACATCAAAGGCCCCTTCAGGATAGGCAACAAGACCTGCCAAAGCGCTGGCAGCAAGTCAACTGTGCGTGTCATAGACGGTGAGTTTAGATATATACACGCGCCGACTGCGCATGTGGATGGTCCGACGTCAGGCGCGGTTGCGTCGACGTCGCATGGCAGAGGGATATGATGACTGCATGACCATGAAATTCGAGTTAAAGCGTTTTGACAAGCCTGTCCATCGTAAAGGCAGCGTAAAGCTGGGAAACGCGGCATTTACCGGGCGGATCGTGGGGTTTCGGACCGTCTGGAAACGGTCTGGAAACCGTATGGCTTTGATACATACGCGCGGTAGGGTCTGGCGGCGTTAACCTTTGGCCCGCAGGCGCCGGGCCTGCGGCGTTTGCGCGCGGGCTGCGGGCTGCGGGCTGCGCCAGATTGCACCCGCCAGATTGCACTGGCCACATTGGACTGGCCCACAGCACTGGCCCACAGCACTGGCCCACTGAGCCGACGCCCCGCATCGCCCCTTTGCCTTGCGCCCGGCCCTGCCCATTTCACTGGGCCCATTTCACCGGCCCCGCTTCACGTGGCGCGACTGGACGCCGCGCGACTTCAGCCGACCAGATGACGCAGGCCCTGGGTTACATCGGTGCGCAGCGCCAGCCGCAGGGCCGCATCGTCACCCGCCTTCAGCGCCGCCAGAATCATGCGGTGATGCGGCGGGGGCGTGTTGCGGCGCAGCTTGCCATACAGCGCGCGCATCGTCGGCCCCAGTTGCAGCCAGACTGTCTCTACCATGGCCAGCATCGCGGGGCTTTGCGCACGCAGGTAGAGCGTGCGGTGAAACTCCAGGTTGGTGCGGATATAGGTGACGGCATCCTGGCGCGTGACGGCGTCGGTAATGGCGGTGTTGATGACCTCCATCCGCTCGATCAGGGCCAGATGGGCGCGGGGAAGCGCGCGGCTGGCCATCTCTGGCTCCAGCAGGGCACGGATCGAGGCCAGTTCCTCGATCCGGTCCTGGCTGAGTTCGGGCGTGGCGACACGCCCGGAGGAAGAGATGCTGAGCGCGCCTTCGGCCACCAACCGGCGCACCGCCTCGCGCGCGGGCGTCATGCTGACGCCAAAGGTACGGCCGATGCCGCGCAGGGTCAGCGGCTGGCCGGGCGCAAGCTCTCCGTGCATCACCTGCGCGCGCAAGATGCGGTAAACCCGGTCATGGGCGATGCCGGGCAAAACCGGGTCATTGGGGCGCGTGCTGCGGGGGGGCGGGGTCAACATGAAATAGTGTGATCACGCATTCCGGCCCGGCGTCAATGGGGATTTTCGGGTCGGCGGCTGCGGGGGGTGGCGGAGCGGAGCAAGGGAGAGCGGAGCAAGGGAGAGCGGAGCAAGGGGATGGCCCAGGTCCGCCCGGGGCGCTGTGGTCGTTCAATGAGATAAAGGGCACCATTGTCGTCGCGGAGAGGGGTGTCGAGGTTTTTCAGGCACGGTGTCAGATCCGACGGCTTGCGCGCGATCGGCAGGTGTCGTGCGCCCTTGGGTTTGCGCGCATCCTGCGGCCGTTTAAGTGCGCGCATCCTGCGGCCGTTTAAGTGCGCGCATCCTGCGGCCGTTTAAGTGCGCGCATCCTGCGGCCATTTAAGTGCGCGCATCCTGCGGCCATTTAAGTGCGCGCATCCTGCGGCCGTTTAAGTGCGCGCATCCTGCGCGACTCCATCCCGGGGCATCCCGATGTCGCCCTCTTGCGGCGCATCGAAAACATAGCGGTGCAATTCCCGCCCATGCTGGCGCAGCCAGCCGCGATGTTGCGCATATTCGGGCATCAGGCGGCCCACATGCGCCCAGAAACGGGGGGAATGGTTCATCTCGGCCAGATGCGCGACCTCGTGCGCCGCGACATAGGCCAGCACGGCGGGCGGGGCCATGACCAGCCGCCAAGAATACATCAGCCGCCCGTCCACGGTACAAGACCCCCAGCGCGAGCGTGTGTCGCGCAGGCAGATCTGCCTGTAGCCGCGCCCCAGCGTACCGGCGTAATGGTCGCTCGCCTGGGTCAGATGTTCCAGCGCCGCCATGCGCAGGAAGGCCGCGACGCGCCGGGCGGTGCGGCTGTGGCCGGGGTCCGGCGGGACAAGAAGCATCGTGCCGTCAATGCGCGGGGCGCGCAGCGGCGCCTCAGCAATCTGCAACGCCGCGCCCTGCCACATGACCTGCGCGCCGGGACGGATGACGACCTGTCCGGCCACACCGCCAAGCGCGTTGCGCACCCAATCGGCCCGGTCGGCCAGAAAGCGCTGCGCCTGTGCCAGAGGCAGGGACAGCGGCATCGACAGCGTGACCCGGCCATCCAGCTGCGACACGCGCAGCGACAGCCGCCGCGCCTGCCGCGACCGGCGCAGTTGCACGCGGATATCGGGCGTGCCGGGCAGCGGCAAATGGGTCAGGGCGGAATGGGATGTGGCGGGCGGCACGCGAACCTCGGACCAGGGGAGTATGGCCTTTTGAACAGCATATGCGGCCCGCGTGCAATGTAAAGCGGCGCGCGGGCAAAAGCCCAGCCGTGGGCCAGGCGATCAGCAAGGCGGAATTTTCGACCAGCGGCGATCAGCCGCCCCCATGAAAAGGCTTTGACACCTTGGAACAGGTGTGGCAGTTGGCGTCGATCCACGCAGCAGCAGCGAATGAAAAAGGGGATTGCCATGCCCAAGGAAGAATGGGGTACAAAACGTGTTTGCCCGACCACCGGCAAACGGTTTTACGACCTGAACAAATCGCCCATCCGCAGCCCCTACACGGGTGAGATCGTCGAACTGGACGCCGCCGGCCGCAAAGGCGCCGCACAAGCCGCACAGGCCGCCGAGGCCGAGCGCAAGAAGGCGAAGGCCGCGATCCCGGATGTGGATGACGACGATCTGCTGGTGGATGACGAGGCCGACGATACCGAAGCGGATGACGATCTGCTGGAAGACGACGACGACAACTCGGTCGCCTTCGACGATCTGGCCGATGTCGCGGTGGACGACGACGAGAACTGAGCGTTGCGGGCGGCCTGAAGTTTAGGCGGCCTGAAGTTTGGGTGAGGTGAGGTTTCGGTGAGCCGAGGTCTCGGTCACCCGATCGTCGGGCGGCCCGAACGTCGGGTACCGATGTGCCCGGACACCGGTCCCGGGTGACAGAGCCAAAGGCCGTTTCCTGCATGGTGTGGAGAGCCCTTGAAGCAAGGGTTTTCCGCCAGCGGACCGGGAAGTCATTCCCCGACGCGCTCAATCGCCAACGCCCGGCTGCGAGATCCTTGTTTTCAGACGGGGCGTCATGCCCAGCATGCCGACTGCCCTGCCCTGCCCTGCCCTGCCCTGCCCCAGCGGGCGCTGGCCTCGGGTCATTCCTGATGACAGGATCAGGTTGAAAGCTGGCTTTCACAGGCGGGGAAAAGTACTTCTTTGCATGATCTGCACCGGCAAGATCAGCCTTCGGGGTTGGGGCCGGAATGATCTGCCGCCCGGCAAAGCGTCACCCCATTTCCAACATCCTGCGCGCAACCGGCCAGATATCGGGGCCGGATGACTGGCCTGAATGACGCGGCAGGCGGTGACGCGTTTTTGCACCAGCCGCCCGATTTTGCCCTTGCGAACCCCGGGCGGTTTGCGTAGAGAGCGGACGTGACCCGAAACGGTCACCCAAGGTGGGGCCTTAGCTCAGCTGGGAGAGCGCCTGCATGGCATGCAGGAGGTCAGCGGTTCGATCCCGCTAGGCTCCACCAAATTCTCCCCCCAAAGCATCGGATTGTTCTGGCCTTTTGGTCAGATGACTTGTTTCTACCACGCAGACGGATGCGTTTTTTCCTGTCAAAATTCGTGCTGGCGCCGATTGCGGCGTGTGGCGTGCTGAGTGTTGTGCAGCCCTTGCACGCATCAGACCCGCCCCAGTGCAGGCAAGACCGGCCTGCGCCGCAACCCCTGCACGTTCCCAGAACCCGGCTGTGCACTCATGCAAGCGGAAGTCCGCAGGGGATGGGGCATTGCGGTGCTCAGGCGCCAATCGCGTCATGTTCGGTCAGGCATTCCGAATGGTCGCGCAGGACTTCCAGAACCTTGCATTCGGCGGCGTTGCCGCCCTCGCACTCGGCAACCATGCGCTTTAGCTCTTTCTTGAGGGCTTGCAGACGTTTGATCCGCTGTTCGACCTGAAGAAGCTGCCGCCGCGCAATGGAATCCGCCTCGGCGCAGGAATGGGACGGGTGATCCGACAGGTCCAGAAGCTCGCGGATGGCGTCGAGAGCGAAGCCAAGCTGGCGCGCGTGCCGGATGAAGGCCAGCCGGTCGAGATCCTTCTCGAAATATCGGCGCTGGCCGCCTGCGGTGCGCCCGGCCTCATTCATCAACCCGATCTGTTCGTAGTAGCGGATCGTCTGAACCTTGGTCCCGGTCTTGCGGGAGAGTGTGCCAATCGTCAACATGCGGGCCCTTTCGATCTACAGCGACGATAGATTACAGCCGAACCAACCTGTTGAAACCAGACAGGTTTCACATAGGTGTGAGGTCCGGCTGCGCGACAATCCTCACCCCATTGACCTTTGGCTGCCGCATATCTCATGTCGCGGGCTTCGCGGCGGATGTCGGCGCAAAGGGGCCGGTATCGCGCCCGGCCGTGCCGGCCGGATCTTGCCTGACGCGCAGCAGCCGCAGGGCGTTGGCGACGACCAGCAGCGACACGCCGACATCCGCCGCGATGGCACCCCACATCGTGGCCATGCCAAATGCCGTCAACCCGACAAACAGCGCCTTGGTCGCCAATGCGATGCCGATGTTTTGCCGGATGATGTTCATGGTGCGGCGCGAATGGCCGATCAGCCACGGCACCTTGCCGATGTCGTCGGTCATCAGGGCGATATCGGCAGTCTCGATCGCGGCATCCGATCCGACCGCGCCCATGGCGATGGCGAAATGCGCCCGCGCCATGGCCGGTGCATCGTTCACGCCGTCGCCGATCATTGCCACGACATCGTGGGTGGCGACCAGTTCCTCGATTGCCGTCACCTTGTCTTCGGGCAGCAACCCGGCGCGCACCTCGTCGATGCCGACGGCTGCGGCAACGGCGCACGCGGTGCGTTCGTTGTCGCCGGTCAGCATGATGATCCTGGCGACGCCGAGGGCATGCAGACGCGCCACGACGGCCTTTGCATCCGGGCGGATGCGGTCGCGCAATTCGATCAGGCCCAACAGGCGATCACCGGCGCCCACGACAACGAGCGTGCTGCCCGCGCCCTCGATCCGGTCCAACAGCGCGCGGGGGATCGCGGCGCCGAACCCTTTTTCGGTCGCGAAGCGATCCGAGCCGAGCCAGACGGGTCGGCCCGCCCACGTTCCCTCGACGCCGCGGCCCGGCACCGTTCTGGTGTCAGTGGCCGCCGACAGCGTCAGCCCGTCGCTTTTGCCGCGCGCGAGGATCGCCCGCGCGAGGGGATGCGAAGAACGTGCCTCCAGCGCGACGGCTGCACCCAGCAGGTCGCGTGCGGGGGTGTCACCCAGGGGATGCAGGCCCGCGACCTCTGGTTCGCCCATGGTGATCGTTCCGGTCTTGTCCATCGCCAGAGCTGTCAGACGCGAGGGGGCCTCGACATAGGCGCCACCCTTGATGAGCACGCCGTTGCGGGCCGAGGCGGCGAGTGCGGCGACAATGGACACGGGCGTGGAGATGACCAGCGCGCAGGGGCAGGCAATGACCAGCAGCACCAGCGCGTTATAGAACCAGTAGTTCCACGCCCCGCCCGACAGCAGCGGCGGCACAACAGCGATCAAAAGCGCCAGCACCATGACGATGGGCGTATAGATGCGGGCGAATTTGGTGACCCATTGTTCGACCTCGGCGCGGCGGGAATGGGCGTCGCCCACCATGCGGGTGATTTTCGACAGCACGGTGTCGGCTGCGGCCTTGGTGGCCCGGACCGTCAGCGTGCCGTCACCGTTGATCGTGCCCGCATAGACTTCGTCGCCAACCTCCTTGGCGACCAATGCGCTTTCGCCGGTGATCGGGGCCTGATCGACATCACCACGACCATCGGTCACTTCGCCGTCGAGCGGGATCCGATCCCCGCCCCGCACCACGAAGCGGTCCCCGATCACCACCTCGGCGGCGGGAACGTCGGTTTCGGAACCATCGGCGCGCATGACCCGCGCCGTGGGTGGCGCAAGGTCCAGCAGGGCCGACACGGCATTGCGCGCGCGCCCCACGCTCCAGGATTCGAGCGTGAGAGACAGGGCAAAGAAGAAGGCGACGGTCGCGGCCTCAAAGAACTCGCCCAGCCCGATCGCACCGGCCACCGCGACGATCATCAGCAAGTTCATGTCAGGCGACAGGCGGCGCGCGGCGGACCATGCCTTTGGGGCAACAAGCCAGCCGCCGAAAAGGACCGCCAGCAAGAAAAGCGCCATCTCGGCCATTGGCATCGCGGTTTCGCCATGGCCTGCGAAGAGGTGCAGCGCGCCTGCGGCGCCGGTCTCCATGATATGATAGACGAACCCCGCAGCCCAGAAGCCGCCGCTGAGCCCGGTAAAAAGGCGCTGCCTGGCGAAATGGGCGGCCTGATCCGCCACGGCGCTTTCGGCATCCCAGACCTTCGCGCTCATCCCCGTTGCGCCGACGATCTTGATGATCTTATCGTCGCTGAGGGGTTTGGCGCTTTCAAGAATGGTCATGCGCCCGTTGATGACGTCGAAGGCCAGATGCTCGGCGCCGCCGACTTTTGGGCCGACAACCTTGTTCAAGATCCCAACCTCTTCGGCGCAATCGAGCCCGTTGACGCGAAAGCTGCGCCCGGCAGATGGCTTCGGGGCTGCGGCCTGCGCGGTGCCTTCGGCCGATTGGCCGCAGCAACGCTGCATGCTGGGCCGGTCATCCTGACGAGCGTGCGTGTCTGAACGGTCGTGGGGCATTGGAAACCTCAAAAAATCTACGTTGCCCCAAACATAGGAGCTTCAGTAGCTAGAGGTTCAAGAGGTTTCTTTGAGGTTGCGATCAGCGAAGACGGGGCGGCGTGACTGACCCCGCCAAGGGCCGGGTTGACAGAGACAGGCGATGCAATGGGGCCCGCATGGCATCCGCGTGAACACGATCTGTCCGACCTTCATCTTCACCCCGCTGACACAAGCCACCTTCGACGACCCCAACCGCCGCGCAGGGATCGAAAGCAAGATCAAGCTGGGGCGCGTGGGCACGGTTGAGGACATCATGGGCGCAATGCTATATCTGGCGTCTGACGCCTGCGCATTGGCCACCGGCACTGCACTAAGGGTCGGGGGCGGGTGGACCGCAGGATAATTGAAAGAGCAAAAGAGATGAACACTCCAATCTGGCCGCTGCAAGACCCGCAAATCCGCAGCGCATTTGAAGCAAATGCACTATCGCAGATCGACTTTTTCCGCGGCTCGCTGAATGCGGAGGGCGGTTTTGACGTTCTGGACCACGATGGCACACCGATGAAAGGGCAGCCGCAGGAATTGCACGTCACCACCCGCATGGTGCATTCCTATGCCTTGGCACATGCCTGGGGCGCGTCAGACTGCACCCCCATGATCGACGCGGGCATGTCAGCAATCTGGCGGCACCATCGTGATGCCGCACACGGCGGCTACGCCTGGTCAATCCTGCAAGGCGCGCACCATGATGTAACCAAGCTGGCTTACGGTCATGTCTTTGTGTTGCTGGCGGCGTCGAGCGCCAAGGTGGCCGGGCACGATCTTGCCGACACCGTTCTGACGGATATCGAAGGTGTGATTGACCGCCACTTCTGGGATGAAGAGCGCGGGCTTCTGAACGAAGAATTTGCCAGTGATTGGGCGCCGATATCCGAGTATCGCGGCATGAATGCCAATATGCACGGCGCAGAGGCCATGTTGGCCGCGTTTGAGGCGACAGGGCGTGATGTCTTCCTGCATCGCGCGGGTCGTATCCTGAATTTCTTCACCAAAGATATCGCACCTGAATTCGCCTGGCGCATTCCCGAGCATTATGACCTGAACTGGCAGTTCACTCATGAATATGAGGGAAATCCGATGTTTCGGCCCGCAGGGACAACGCCCGGCCATGCCCTGGAGTTCGGACGCCTGTTGTTGCAATATCGGGAATTGACCGGGAATGACGATGCCGCTTTGGCCGATCGCGCGCGCCGGTTGATTGAAACGGCGTTGAATGATGCATGGCTGGACGACGGCGGGCTTGCCTACACGGTTGCCATTGATGGCAGCGTTTTGCGCGATTCACGGTATTGGTGGCCCGTAACCGAAGGGATCGGCGCCCTTTCAGCCCTGATGAAGGCCGATCCGCAACCACAAGACGCACAATGGTTCACCCGGCTTTGGACGTTTGCACAGGCGCATTTCATCGACGCGCAACGGGGCGGCTGGTATCCCGAGATCGGGTCGGACGGCCTGCCAACGGCGGTTCAATTCAGTGGCAAGCCTGATATTTACCATTCGTTACAGGGTGTTCTGTACCCGCTATGCCCGGGGAATGCAGGGATGTTTGGCTCTCTTGCAAGGTCGCGCCAGCCTCGGTGAGTGGTCTTTTGGCTTTGATGCTGTGACTTCCTTTGTGGATCGCGCAGCCCGACGCCGGCGGTTTGCTGCCGTTCGGGGGCGGTCACGTCGCGCACGCCCTCCATTTGCGCGCACCATCGGTCAGGGCCGCGCGCGTCAGTTTTTTTGCCACATCGGGGCGATGTCCGCTGCAGAGCGGCAATTAAGTGTCTAGCCCGCTTTACAGCTTTTAGGCAGCGCTGCTAACATCGGCATACGCGGTGGCTGCCACGAATGTGGCGAAAAAGACCATTGCAAGCTTCTGCGACGGGAACAACGTTCGAAAGATTAATGAGTGGCACTCAGGAGGTTTGATGTGACGTTCCATGACCAGCTACGTTCGACCTTTCGGTTGGGCTCGGCCATCCTTTTGGGAAGCGCCCTGTTCGCCGCTGCCGTCTACGGTGCCAACGTGGCTGGCTACGCGGCGCTGAGCGACGTTTTCTCCATCATCACGCTGATTGTCTTTGGTGTCGCCTTTGTGACCTTGGTGGCGGGTCTAGTCGGACGCAGCGCGCACCGCTGGGTCTGGTTCAACGTGATTTCGCGTTCCAAACGGGTGATCTTTGGTCGCACGGCCGCCCAAAGGCTTCTTGCAAGCCCCGCCAGCCCCGTGCTGAGGTTCTGGCTGCATATTGATCGTGATGGGCAGGATCGCGACGGCCTTGTCTGAGCTATTGCCGCCCTGCCAACGGCGTGAGTGTCGGGGGGCCGGGCATTGGCCGGTTGGGGCGGCGTATGGGATGCGAAAGGTCGCGGGGCGTGATCAGTGCAACTTGTGGCGCCCGCCGTGCGGATCGCCGCCCGGGTGACCGGCGCCAACCTGGCTGTCGGCGCCAGCATGCCGTCAAGCGACCATGCGCCCTGCGAGAGACGATGCAACCGATCTCGCAGGGCCGTCGGGACAAAAACCGGACGCGGCAGGCACGCCGGTTCAGAGAAGGCCCAGCAGTTTGCGCGCAGCGCCTTCGGACGAAGCAGGGTTCTGACCGGTGATCAGCTTGCCATCTGCCACCACGAAAGACGCCCAATCCGCGCCTTTCTCGTAGTTTGCACCGTTGGCTTTCAGCATGTCCTCGACCAGGAAGGGAACCACCTTGGTCAGGCCAGCGCCCTCTTCCTCGGTATTGGTAAACCCGGTCACCGTCTTGCCCGAGACCAGCGATTTGCCGTCTGCGCCCTTTGGATGCTTGAACACAGCGGGGGCGTGGCAGACTGCGCCGATGGGGCGGTCGCTTGCGGCGAAGCTTTCGATCAGCTTGATGCTGTCGGCATCCTCGGACAAGTCCCAGAGCGGGCCGTGGCCCCCGGGATAGAAGATCGCATCGAACCCATCTGCCGATACCGTGGACAGCACGGCACTGTTTGCCAGATCGCTTTGGGCCGCCTTGTCGCCCTTGAAGCGTTTTGTCGCGTCGGTCTGGGCATCGTCGGTGTCGCTGCCCGGGTCCACGGGGGGCTGTCCGCCCTTGGGCGAGGCAAGCGTGACCTCGGCGCCTGCGTCCTTGAAGACGTAATAGGGAGCGGCGAATTCTTCCAGCCAGAAACCAGTCTTCTTGCCGGTGTCGCCGAGTTGGTCATGCGATGTGAGGATCATGAGTATTTTCATGGGTTTGGTGCCTTTCTATCTGTGTATGTTTCAGGCGGTCAGTTTGATGACGCGCTTGCCGAATGCGTCGCCCTTCAGCAGTCCGACGAAAGCCGAAGGGGCGCGTTCCAGACCGTCGATCATTTCCTCGCGGTATTGGACTTTTCCGTCTTTCACCCATTCGCCCATCTGCTTTGCAAACTCTGGGTACAGGTGACCAAAGTCATCGAAGACGATGAAACCGCGCATCGTCATGCGCTTGCGCAGAATCTTGCCAAGCAACAGGTTCATCCGATCAGGACCATCCGGCAGCGCGGTGGCGTTGTATTGTGAGATCAGGCCGCAGACCGGGATGCGGGCCGAGGTATTGAGCAAAGGCAGCACGGCGTCGAAAACCGCGCCCCCGACGTTTTCAAAATAGATGTCGATGCCATCTGGCAGCGCCGCTTTCAGCGCGTTCGGAAACCCGTCTGCCTTGTAGTCGATGCAGGCATCGAAACCCAGGGTGCCCGTCACATGGGCGCATTTCCTGGGCCCGCCCGCGATACCGACGACATGCAGCCCGAGGATCTTGGCGATCTGACCCACAGTGGCCCCCACCGGACCGCTGGCGCCAGCCACGACAAGCGTCTCACCCGCCTTCGGCTGGCCGATCTGCGTCAGGCCCGCCCACGCGGTCAGGCCCGGCATCCCCAGAACACCCAGTGCCCAAGACGGATTTTCGGGTGACTTGCCCATATTGATCACACCGGTGCCGTCGGACGGCGCATAATCCTGCCAGCCGCCGAACGCCTGCACCCAGTCACCCGCCGCGAACCCGTCCACGTCGGATGACATGACCTGCGCGACTGTACCGCCAACCATGACGGCACCGATCTCGACCGAAGCGGCATAGGATGGCGCGTCGCTCATGCGGCCCCGCATGTAAGGATCCAGCGAAAGATATTCGTTGCGCAGCAGCATCTGCCCCTTGCCGGGGGTCGCCACATCTTCGGTTTCAAGCCGCAGGGTGTTGTCGTCAGGTTCACCCTTGGGGCGCTGTGCGAGAACGAACTTGCGGTTCACGCTTTCGGATTGTGCCATTCTTCAATGTCCTTTCAGGAAAAACCGGATACCGGGGCTGAACACCTTGGCGTCTGTCCCGGTTGCAAGGTCAGGCAGATTGCATATCCTGTGCGATGCCATCGAAGCGCCCCGTGGTGGCGGCTTCCGCCAGCACATGGGCCACGTCGGCGCGCGAGGCACTCGCGGATTTGTCGACGTCTTTGCCCAAGATCACATCCGCACCACGCCCGTCGTCGGTCAGCGCAACCGGGCGCAGGATCGAATAGGTCAGTCCAGAGGCCTGAAGGTGTGCATCGGCCGCGTGTTTGGCCTTCAGGTAGTGGGCGATTGCTCCTGGCGGGTCGGACTGGTCCGCACCGACCGAGCTGAGCATCACGAACCGCGCCACGCCTGCGCCACGTGCCAGATCGACAAGGCGTTTGGCGCCGTCCCGGTCCACCTTGTCGGTCATGTCGGGGCCTGTGGAACTGCCGGAGCCAGCCGCGAAGACGACCGCCTGCATCCCGTCGCACACGCCGTCAGGCAGGTCGGCCAGATCCCCGTGACGCACGTCGACGCCTTTTGGAAGTGCGCTGATGTCAGAGCTTTCGCGCACGAGCGCCGTCGGCTTGTGGCCTGTGTCGACAAGTTCCTGAATCAGGTACTTACCGGTTTTGCCGGTGGCGCCGGCGACGAGGATCTTCATGCTCATGTTGGCTTCCTAACTTCTTGATATACTGGCTAACTTCTTGATGGACTGGGTGTCGTTGGCGGCCACAGCTGTCATCTGGTGATGCCTTGTACCGATTGCAAACTGCAATCGGTGCAAGGCCGCCCGTGACGCAAGATCACGGCAGGAAGATCGACTTTACGTTGACGAATTCCTTCATGCCAAAACCCCCATGCTCGCGCCCGTAGCCGGAGTCCTTGACCCCGCCGAACGGCATGTTCGGATCGGCGGCACCGAACGAGTTGATGCGGATCATGCCGGTGTCGAAATGATCGCGGGCCAGCCGCACGGCGCGGTCCTCGTCTTGCGAAAAGATCCCGCCGCCCAAGCCGTACCGGCTCTCGTTGGCCAGACGCATGGCGTCCGTGTCATCCCTCGCACGGATAACCGACGCGACAGGCCCGAAGATCTCGTCGTCGTAGGCTGGCATCCCGGGTGCGAGATCGGCCAGCACGGTGGCGGGATAATAGGCCCCTGTCCGGTCAGGCGCTTTGCCACCGCACAGGATTGTTGCCCCCTTGGCAACGCTGCCTTCCACCTGCGCCTTGACCGTGTCGAACTGGTCTTGACTGGAAAGCGGGCCAAGCTGGTTGGCCGCGTCGGTCGGATCGCCCATGGTGATGGCCTTCATCTGCGCGACGAAGGCGTCGACAAAGGCGTCGTAGACTTTTTCGGTCACGATGAACCGCTTGGCCGAGACGCAGGTCTCACCGTTGTTGTAGAGCCGCCCCATGACCGAAAACTTCACCGCCGTCTCGATATCTGCATCCTCCAGCACGAGGTAGGCGTCGTTCGACCCCAGTTCGAGCACGGTCTTTTTCAGCGCCTTCGCGGCCACGGCCCCGACGTGCCGCCCGGCACCATCGCTGCCCGTGAGCGTCACGCCACGGACCAGTGGATGGGCGATCAGCTTGTCGCTGGTGTCATGGTCGATCACGACGACCTGAAACAGGTCTTCCGGCAGACCAGCCTCGATGCACAATTCGCGCAGGCGCATGCCAGAGCCGGTGCAGATGCTGGCATGTTTCAGCACGCAGCCGTTGCCCGCCATCAGATTGGCAGCAAGCACGCGGATCGGCTGGTAGAGTGGAAAGTTCCAGGGTTGGATCGAATAGATCACGCCAATCGGCCGGTAGCTGACGAGCCCGCGCTTTGGCCCGCGCTTTGCATCAGAACCGTGCGTACGCTCTTCATCGGCCAGCATCGCGGGGCCATTCTGCGCAGTGTAGTCACAGATCGCCGCACAGATCTCGACCTCGATCTGTCCGTCCTTCAGCAGCTTGCCCGTTTCGCGTGTCATCAAGGCGGCCAGTTCATCCGCGTGATCGCGGAGCTTCTGGCCGATCTTCTTCAGAATCGGGACCCTTTCCTGATGGGTAAGTTTGCTCCATTCTACAAACGCTTCATGGCAGGTCTCGAGACGGCGCGTCGCCTCTCGTTCCGTCATGAGGTCGTAGGTCTGGATGTGTTCCTCGGTCGCGGGATTGATGGTCGTAATTGTCGGCATGGGAACCCCTTCAGCATTTCACCAGACAACGCAGCGCGCTGGCGTTCGTTCCATTTCCACACCGGCAACAGGGCAAAAAGTCAGCCCCCAAAGCCGGTCCGGCCCTGCCCAACCGGCGCATTTCGGGTAGGATGCAACGGAACCGGCGCGCAAGCGTTGACCCCCTCAATGACTTTAGAAAAGGACGCAACATGAGCACCAAGGCACTTTTCATCACGGGCGCATCAAGCGGGATCGGGGCGGCCACAGCGCGTTTGGCGGTCGCACAGGGCTGGCAGGTCGGGCTGTTCGCGCGATCCGAAGACAAGCTTGAGGCACTGGCGGCTGAATTCGGCGACAAGGCCATGGCCCTGCCCGGGGACGTCACCGACCTCGAAAGCCAGAAGGCAGCGATTGCGGCATTCGTTGACAAGACCGGCGGACTGGACGCGGCTTTCGCCAATGCCGGGATGGGACTATCGGGCGCGGGCACCGAGGCCGGCGATTCTGAAGAATGGGAGCGGATGATCGGTGTGAACGTCATGGGCGTTTTGTGGACCGTCATGGCGACGATGCCACATCTCAAGAAACGGTCCGGGCATATGCTCCTGACCGGGTCCGCTGCGGGACGGCGTCATATTTCAGGGTCCGTTTATGGCGCGTCGAAATGGTTCGTCCATGGCTATGGCGGCAATTTGTCCGAGGAAATGAAGGCGTTTGGGGGACGATGCACGGTCATCGCGCCGGGCATGGTCAACACGGCGTTCTTTGATGAACCGAAACCGGACAAGTTGCAGCCCGAGGACGTGGCCCGGGCCGCGCTTTTTGCCCTCGACGCTGACCCGCGCTGCGCCACGAACGAGATTTTCCTGATGCCAACGCAATAACTGCGGCCCGAGACCGTGCAATGCGCTCCTGATGGCGCTTCGCCGAAATTGCAATCGCGCAACGGGCGCGGCATCGTTGCAGAATCGGACCGGAGGGAGCGCATCTTTACCCCGATCCGGCGATAGCCCGGCGGCATGTCATGCCTGCTGTTCGTGGCCACCGCCCTGACGCGCTTGTCAGCGGTCGCTGCGTTTAGCACCATGTCCCCGAAGCCGCAGATACCGATGGCGCCGATCCACGCCGCCGTGCGGGCCAAGGTCGTCGTCGGCGGCCATGAAGTTCTGCGGGAGGGATCAGGCGGGGCGACCACGGTGCGCGGGGCATCGCCGCTTTCGCCGACAAAGGAGCGGCCAAAGGAGCGGCCTAAGGCGGGCATGACGTCCTGCCAGATGATGTTTTATTGCATTCCCGAGAACGGATCGTTGCACCAGACCCTGGGATCACCCACCTAGCCGCGCGGCAAGATCAGCCTTGCGCATAGGCCAGTGCTGCGTTGTTCGAATTCCAGCGCACCGCCGTGCTGCGCCGCAATTGTCGCGACAATGCTGAGCCCCATACCAAAGCCGGAAACCGGCGCGCCGTCTGCGGCCGTCAGGTTCGGCCCGCGCTGAAACGGGTCGGTCAATTGTCGCAGCTTTTCGGGGCTGAGGTCGCGGCCAGCATCCTGCACCTCGATCACCACATGTGTTGAGGTGGTCAGCAAGGCCACCTGCGCGCGGCGGCCATATTTCATCGCGTTCTCTATCAGGTTTGAGAGTGCGCGTTCCAGCGCAAGCGGGCGGCCACGCAACAACAAACGCCGCCCTTCTGGCAAGGTCACCCGGCGCTTGCGCCCGGTGCCAAAGACCGTCCCGGCACTTTCCATGCTGACAGGGGCCTGCGGGACAAGGCTGACCGGCTGGCCCGTGTCCTGAAAATCATCCACGACCGCTTCCACCAGCGCGGTGAGGGAAAAGTCACGCTCTGCCTCGGCGGCGATTTCGGTGCGGGTAAAGGTCAGCACTTCCTCGATCATCTCGGCCATGCGGTCCAGATCAGCCTCGAATTTCTGGCGCAGGGGCGCGTCTTCGATCAGCGCTGCGCGCAGGCGCAGGCGCGTGGCCGGGGTTCCCAGATCGTGGCTGACACCTGAAAGGACAATCGCCCGGCGTGCCAGCGTTGCGCGTTCCTCGGCAAGGTAGCCATTCACCGCGCGGATGGTCGCGCGCAGTTCTTCAGGCCCCGCAGGCGCAAGATCATCCGTCTGGCCGGGACGGCTGCGGGCCGACAGTTTGCGCGCAAGATCGCGAAACCCAGCCGTGACATCCGCCGCGTGGCTGAACAAAGCCATCAGCGTCAGCCCCGCCAGCAAGAGTGCCCATAGCCGCAGGTCGCGCGGTTGCGCGTCACAAGACCACAATGCGCTTTCAACCCGCCACCATGGCCCGTTCTCGGCACGCAAAAACACGACCGGGTCCGAACAAAGCTGCGCCATCATACGCGACAATGCTGCCATGCCCCCATAAGCCCCGGCATCCGCGCCAAGCTGCGACACAGGGTATTGCAGGCTGGCGCTGACAACCTGCACCTGCAACCGCACACCGCCGCTTTGACCGGCACCGTCCGGTCCGGACTGGCGAAACGCAAGGGCCGTAATGCGCGCCGATGCGGGCAGCCCTGCATCTTCGTACCCGGGCGGTGGCGCGTCGGACGTGACGGGTCCTATGGCGACCAGCCGCGTCTCATCCGGCCTTGGTGCGGCCAGCAATACCGCCGCCGCAATATCGCGCCCGGTTTGCGCCGCCCGCGCCAGATGATCGTCCCACGCGCGGGTTGATGACAGCCACATCCCCGCCGAGATCACGCCAACCGCCATTGCAACGGTGATCCAAAATCCGGCCCAGCCGCGCAATGTGCGGATCATCAAAGCACCTTGACCGAACATGCAAGGACATAGCCCACCCCGCGCGCGGTGCGGATCAAGGCAGGCTCTTTCGGCGTCTCTTCGATCTTGCCACGCAACCGGCCCACCAGCATATCAATCGCGCGCCCCTCGGCGGGGTCGGCGGTGCCTTCGCCCAACAGGTCCATCGCTTCGGCGATCTCATCGCGGGACAGCGGAATTTCGGGATTGGCCAACAGCACCTGCAGCAGCTGCCGTTCGCGGGTGGACAATGCGACCTCAAAACCGCCGGGCGCGCAAGCACTACCTTCGCGGGTGTCATAGCGCCAGCCCGCAAACGCATACACCCGCGATTGCCGCCGGTATGCCAGCGACGTCGCCCGCCGTGCCCGGCGCAGGACGGCACGCACGCGCGCGACCAGCAGTTCGGGGTTGAACGGTTTTGCGATGTAGTCATCGGCACCCGACCGATAGCCCGCCATGCGCTGATCATCCGCCGACAGTGCCGACACCATGATGATCGGAACATCATGATCTTCGCGCAGCTTTTGGCAGATGCGCAGCCCGCTTTCATCGCCCAGCATCACATCCAGCAAAATCAGATCAACGCGGCCCTGGTCCATGCGCTGCGCGACACCTGCGCCGTCGTGAACACCGACAGCTGCAAAGCCGTTGCGCTGCAACCAGCCAACCATCATGGCACACATTTCCACGTCGTCATCGACCACCAGTAGTCGCGGAATGGTCATGTGCGTTCCCCTTGTTTGTCTGGCGCATCCCTGCTTTAGCAGCAGATGCCCGCCTTTTGTAACAGCTTGTAACAACTGACCAAGGAATGTGCATAAAGGCAGGTGCAAGCCTGTTGCACGACACGGGCTCACTGCGCCAAGGTCGCATTTGTACGGCGGATGTCTCGCCGACCATCTGGGAGGATGATCATGAAAATGAAGACGATTCTTGCGACGTCAGTCGCGTCTTTCTGCTGCGCTACGATCGCGTTCGCAGAACCCCAAGCCGAAGTCCTGCATTGGTGGACATCGGGCGGCGAAGCCCGTGCGGTTTCTGTACTGCAAGAAGAATTTTCCAGCCGTGGCGGTACCTGGACCGATATGCCCGTGGCTGGTGGCGGTGGCGACGCGGCCATGACCGCGCTGCGCGCACGCGTTCTGTCGGGCAACGCCCCAACCGCCGTGCAGTTGAAAGGCCCTGCCATTCAGGAATGGTATGAGGAAGGCGTGCTGGCTGACATTTCCGCCGTGGCCGAGGCCGAGGGCTGGGCCGACATTCTGCCCACGTCCATCGCCGGGCACATGCAGTGTGACGGCACATGGTGCGCCGCGCCGGTCAATGTGCACCGCGTGGATTGGGTCTGGGCCAACAAAGCCATTCTGGACGAGCACGGCATCACCATGCCGACCACATGGGACGAATTCAACGCGGCCGCCGAAACGCTGCAAGCAGCCGGTGTAACGCCGTTGGCCCATGGTGGGCAATCGTGGCAGGACGCGACCATTTTTGAAACCGTGGTGCTTGGCCTTGGCGGGCCGGAGTTCTTCCGCGCGGCCCTGATCGATCTGGACATGGACGCGCTGCAATCGGATACGATGAAAGCCGTCTTTGACCAGATGCGCACCATGCGCGGGTTTGTCGACAGCAATTTCTCGGGCCGCGACTGGAACCTTGCCACGGCGATGGTCATGAACGGAGAAGCTGCGTTCCAGATCATGGGCGACTGGGCAAAAGGCGAGTTTCTGGCTGCGGGCAAAGTACCGGGCGAGGATTTCCTGTGCGCATCAACCCCCGGCGAAGGCTATCTGTACAACGTCGACAGCTTTGCCATGTTCACGGTTTCGGGCGAAGACAACATCGCGGGCCAGAACTTGTTGGCCGAGCTGATCGTGGGCGAGAACTTCCAGGAGGTCTTCAACCTCAACAAAGGCTCGATCCCGGTGCGCAACGATGTGGCACTGGACGCGTTTGATAGCTGCGCTGTGCTGTCATCGGAGGACATGGTCGCCACGTCTGACGCTGGTTCGCTTTTGCCATCATATGCCCATGGCATGGCACTGCGCGGCGCGCAGGCGGGTGCGATCACCGATGTCGTGACCGCACATTTCAACAGCGACATGTCGTCGGATGACGCCGTGCAAATGCTGGCCGACGCTGTCACCAACTCGATGTGATGCACCCTGGGGCCGGGGGCCGCAGTGCCCCCGGCTTGCTGCCAGTCGGTGGCATGGCACGCGCGCATTGCACATACGCCCTGCGCGCGACTTTTATTTCATCGGATCACGGAGGGTCTGCTCATGCAGTGGCTTGAACGCCATGTGCCCAAGATCGTGCTGGCACCCAGTTTCATCGCGGCGCTGTTGTTTGTCTATGGCTTCATCGGCTGGACGGCATGGGTGTCGTTCACCCGTTCGCGCCTGTTGCCGAACTACGATCTTGTCGGCACCATTCAGTACGAGCGGCTGTTCGCCTCGCCCCGCTGGGAGGTGGCGCTGAACAACCTCTTTATTTTCGGCGTGCTGTTTATCGGCATTTCCATGGTGCTGGGCCTTTTTCTGGCGATTTTTCTGGATCAGAAAATCCGCACCGAAGGCGTCTTGCGCACGATCTACCTGTATCCGATGGCCCTGTCGTTGATTGTGACCGGCACCGCGTGGAAATGGATGCTCAACCCTGGACTGGGTCTAGAGGCAATGGTGCGCGGGTGGGGGTTTGAAGATTTCCGCTTTGACTGGATCACCAATTCCGACATGGCGATCTATACCGTGGTGATCGCGGGCGTGTGGCAAGCTTCTGGCTTCGTGATGGCACTGTTCCTGGCGGGCCTGCGGTCGGTTGATGGTGAAATCATCAAGGCAGCACAGGTCGATGGCATCCCTACCCACCGGATTTACACGGCAATCATCATCCCTTCGATGGCCCCGATCTTTCTGTCAGCCTTCATCGTTCTGGCGCATCTGGCGATCAAGAGCTTTGATCTGGTGATCGCCCTGACCGGCGGCGGCCCCGGCTATGCGACCGACCTGCCCGCCACGTACATGTATGCCATGGCGTTTTCGCGCGGCGACATCGGACAGGCGGCGGCCAGCGCGACGGTCATGATGATTATCGTTTTCGCAATTGTCGTTCCCTACCTTTATTCAGAGTTGAGGGCGAAACATGACTGACGCAACCTATCCCGCGCAGAAACAGTCGCGGGCCCTCCAGATCGCGTTGCGGTGGGGATTGTACCTCATGCTGTCAGTTTTCGCCGTATGGTACCTGATGCCGCTGTTCGTCATGCTGACGACATCGCTGAAAAGCCTTGAGGAAATCCGCACCGGATCGCTGATCGCACTGCCACGGGAAATCACCTTCGATGCCTGGCGCACCGCATGGTCCGGGGCTTGCACCGGCGTAAAATGCGAGGGGCTGCAACCCTATTTCTGGAATTCGGTCATGCTGGCCGTGCCTGCGGTGATGATCTCGACCATCTTGGGGGCGCTGAACGGCTATGTCGTGGCGCAATGGCAATTTCGCGGTGCCAATCTGATTTTTGCCCTGATCCTGTTTGGCTGCTTCATCCCGTTTCAGGTCGTGCTGTTGCCCATGGCGCGCACGCTGGGCCTGCTGGACATCGCGGGCACCATTCCGGGACTGATCTTTGTACATGTGATCTATGGGGTCGGGTTCACCACGCTGTTTTTCCGCAACTACTATGTGACAATCCCGGCCGAACTGACCAAGGCGGCGAAGATCGACGGCGCGGGTTTCTTCCGCATCTTCTGGTCGATCTTTCTACCCTTGTCGCTGCCCATCATCGTGGTGACCGTGATCTGGCAATTTACCCAGATCTGGAACGACTTTCTGTTCGGGGTGTCCTTCAGTCAGGCGGGAACGCAGCCGATCACCGTCGCGCTCAACAACATCGTCAATTCCACCACCGGCGTCAAAGAATACAATGTCGACATGGCCGCCGCGATCATCGCCGCGCTGCCGACACTGCTGGTCTATGTCGTTGCCGGAAAGTACTTCATCCGCGGTCTGACCGCAGGATCTGTGAAAGGATAACCCCATGTCTGGCATTCTTGACATCAAGGGCCTGTACAAAAACTACGGTGCGACCGAAATCCTGAAAGACATCAATGTCGGCATCGACAAGGGCGAATTTCTGGTGCTGGTCGGGCCGTCGGGCTGTGGCAAATCCACGCTGCTGAACTGTATCGCGGGGTTGGAGCCGATCAGCGGCGGCGCGATCCGCATCGCGGGTCAGGACATGACGCATGTCAGCCCCAAAGACCGCAACATCGCCATGGTGTTTCAAAGCTACGCGCTTTACCCCACCATGAGTGTTGCGAAAAACATCACATTCGGGATGCAGGTGCGCGGCATAGATAAGGCCACGCAAGCCAGCAAACTGGCTGATGTTGCCCGCCAATTGCAGATCGAGCCGTTGTTGAAGCGGCGGCCCGGCCAATTGTCCGGCGGGCAGCGCCAGCGCGTCGCCATGGGCCGCGCCCTCGTGCGCGATCCTGCATTGTTCTTGTTTGACGAACCGCTGTCGAACCTTGATGCAAAACTGCGCGTTGAAATGCGCACCGAAATCAAGCGCCTGCATCAAGATCTTGGTGCAAGCATGGTATATGTCACCCATGACCAGATTGAGGCGATGACGCTGGCCACGAAAATTGTCGTCATGAAAGGCGGCATCATTCAGCAGATCGGCACGCCGCATGAAATTTACACCCGGCCCGCCAATACTTTCGTCGCCGATTTCATGGGCAGCCCTGCGATGAACCTGATCCCGGCCCGCGCGACGCCGAATGGCCAGGGCAGCATGATCGAAATTGCACGCGACGGTGCCGAGCCGCTACGGCTGATCGAAGCGCGCCACGCCGGGCTGGAAGGCGATATTCTGCTGGGCCTGCGCCCGGAAGACATGCACGAAGCCGCAACCCGTCCGGGAACACCTTTGCAAGGCGGCGGGGTGCGGGTGGATGTGGTCGAACCCGCCGGCGCCGACACCT
Organism: Roseicitreum antarcticum; assembly: GCF_014681765.1. Classification (GTDB taxonomy): domain Bacteria; phylum Pseudomonadota; class Alphaproteobacteria; order Rhodobacterales; family Rhodobacteraceae; genus Roseicitreum; species Roseicitreum antarcticum. The sequence goes on along the minus strand of NZ_CP061498.1, from coordinate 3,100,237 downwards.
ATGTCGTGGCGCGGTTGGGAGGCAAAGAAGTGACCTCGCGCCTTGGCGCAGACACCAAAGCACGCACGGGCGAGGTGCTGGAATTCGGGTTTGACCTGTCCAAGGCGTCATATTTCACACCGGAGACCGGCGAAAGGCTTGCATAGGGCATACGCGCAGAGGCTTCGAGGTACCGTCGCATGTCGCGTGGGTACATTTGCGGAAGACACATCCCCGGTCATGCGCGCTGAACACCATCTCTTGGCCCGCGCGCATGTGGGCCTGCGCGAACAACGGTATAGGCGGCATCACCCCTGCCCCGAAACTGAAGATGGCTGCGTTGGCTCTGCGCACTTGTCCCGTGAAAACGGGACGATAGCTCAGACGCTGCGGGCAATGGAATGATGGCAAAAGCCTGGCGCGGAACGCGGCACAGGTTCTTTCGAGCGGCTTTGTTGACTGCGTGCAGGGCGTCGGGAGGGCGCATCCACACCATCAAGAAAGCCTGTATCCGAAGACGCCTGCACCGGGTGCCTTACGACCCGGACACCGTGACCGCCACAAGATGAGGAGTGGGCACGATTTTATCAATGGCACCGACCGATCCAATCTGTAGCTTCGCGCCATACGGCATCTTGAACGCGGCCACAGCGCAACGGGGACACATGACCTTCCGGACCGCGAAAGCGCGAAGCTGAGAGCCCAGCGTGGCGGCCCCGCCGGTGCGAGGCGGGTTTTTTTGTATCCTGAGGCCAGGTCTGGCTTCGATGAAAGAAGCGTCAACCGAATGTGCGTCGACATTTGATTTCAAGTCGGCGTCAGGCGGCCATAAGAAATTGTTTTGATACATTTTTTGGCGCGATCAAGTCACATGCGCTCATTCTTGCGCGCGTATTCAGGCAACGGCTGCTTCTATTGTCCGGCTTGAAGCTGCCAAAGGGCTAGCGCGACAAGGCGCGGCTGCTCTATAGCGGCATATCACGCTGGTCAGCAATTTTCTCCATGGTCATGAAAGAGGTGACTGTATCCAGTTCCACCTTCTCGATCAGACGCTGATACACACGATCAAAATCGTTCATGTCCTCGGCCACCACCTTCAGCATATAGTCGTAATCCCCCGCGATCCGGTAGAAATCAATCACATTGGGAATGTCGGACACCGTGCGCCGGAATACTTTCAGCCAGTCCGCAGAATGGTGGCGGATGCGGATCATCACGAAGACCGTCAACCCCAGCCCGATCCGCGACGGGTCCAGAAGCAACGACTGCCCCCGGACCACGCCCGCCGCGCGCATGGCCTGAAGCCTGCGCCAGCATGCATTCTGCGACAGGCCTACGGTCTCCGCCAGGGCGCGCTGCGACAGAGTGGGATCGCGTTGCAGGGTTCGCAGGATGGCGCGGTCCATTTGATCGAGTGATATGGCTTTTTCGGGCATTTTTGACAACAATTTCCCTATAATTTTCGCGCATTCGTTGTCGTATGATCGCGATTTTTCTTCATAATGATAGGGCAAACTTCACTTCAAGAACCGGAGTCCACGCCATGTCTGTTGCTGAATGCCCCCTCGACCGCTTTGCCCGCCAGTTGGATCGCCCTGATCTGGTGGACTGGTTGCGGGGGGGCCTCATCGGCGAAGGTATGCCTGTGCCCGGCCCCTTTGGCACCAACCCGCTGATCTATGCGGATTATGTGGCCTCTGGCCGCGCGCTGGAGCAGGTGGAACGCTTCGTGATGACCGAGGTTCTGCCGTGGTACGCCAACAGCCATACCGAGGCGTCGTTCTGCGGTGCAACGATGACGCGGATGCGGCGTGCAGCACGGGCCACAATCGCACGGATGACCGGGTCGGATGACAGCAACCACGCGGTGATCTTTGCCGGCGCCGGAGCCACCGCGGGCATAAACCGGCTGGTGCACCTGTTCGGGCTGCCCGATGTTGTGGCGCGCGGCGGGCGGGCGGTGGTGTTCGTAGGCCCCTATGAACACCATTCCAACATTCTGCCCTGGCGCGAATCAGGGGCCGAGGTGATCGAAATCCCCGAGGCCGTGCAAGGCGGCCCCGACATGTCGGTGCTGGCGCAGGCGCTGGCGGACACCGCCGGGGCGGATCTGCGGATCGGCGCATTCTCGGCCGCATCGAACGTCACGGGGATCATCACGGATGTGGACGCGGTCACCAGGCTGCTCAAGGCCCATGGTGCGCTCAGCCTGTGGGACTATGCCGGTGGCGGCCCCTACCTGCCCATCGACATGAATGCCGGGACCGATTGCGCCATCGACGCCGTGGTCGTCTCGCCACACAAGTTTCCAGGTGGGCCAGGCGCATCGGGCATCCTGATCCTGCGCAAGGATGCCGTGTCGCGCACGCACCCGGTCCACCCTGGCGGCGGGACGGTCCGGTTCGTGTCGCCAACCGATCATGTCTATAGCGACAGCTTGGCCGAGCGGGAGGAAGCAGGCACACCGAATGTCATCGGCGATATCCGCGCGGCCCTGGCTTTCATCGTCAAGGATGCCATCGGGCAAGACGTGATGGATACGCGCCATGCGGCGTTCAACGCGCGCGCGCAGCGGGTCTGGAGCCAGAATCCCCGGCTGGAATTGCTGGGCACGGACAAAGGCCCAAGGCTGCCGATCTTCTCGTTCCGTGTGCGTGGCGCGCAGGGCGGCCATGTGCATCATCAACTGTTCACTCGGATGCTCAGTGATTGTTATGGCATTCAGGCGCGGGGCGGCTGCGCCTGCGCCGGCCCCTACGCGCATCGCCTGCTGGAGATCGACGACGCGCAATCCGTTGCCCTCCGCGATGCCATCCTTGCCGGGCAGGAAATGGCCAAGCCCGGCTGGATCCGCCTCAACTTCAGCGTGCTGCTGGACGATGCCAAGGCCGACCGGATCATCAAGGCGGTCGACGCGCTGGCGCGCAACCCGCACCCGATGCTGGACGCCTACACCGCCGATCCTTCCACCGCGCGCTTCGCTCCGGTCAGTCAGGCCGCGGGCACAGACAGCACCCGAACGGCGGCGGCCTGACATGTGCAGATGGGTTGCGTGGCTCGGCAAGCCGGTTTTCATGGAAGACCTCATCAGCCGCCCCGAGCATTCGCTGATCCACCAGAGCCGGGACGCGCATTGCTGCAAAACCGCCATCAATGCCGATGGCGTCGGTGTCGCATGGTATGGCGCGCGGCCCGAACCCGGCATCTACAAGGATACGCGCCCGGCATGGTCCGACCCCAATCTCTTGCAGATCGCGCGCCAGATCGCGGCGCCCGTGTTTTTGGCGCATGTCCGCGCCTCAACCGGCAGTGCGACCAGCTACAACAACTGCCATCCTTTCGCCGTTGGCCGCTGGTCCTTCATGCACAACGGCATGGTCGGCGGTTTTGGCAAGCTGCGCCGTCGCGCAGAGATGGGCATAGATGAAGACATCTACGCGCACCGCTACGGCGCCACCGACAGCGAGGCGGTGTTCCTGACCGCGCTGGGGCTGGGGCTGGACGCGTCCCCGCTGGACGCAATGGCACACGCCGTCCGTCAGCTGGAAGGAATGGCGGCAGAGATCGGCGCCACCCCCGGCATGCGCTTCACGTCCTGCTGGTCAGACGGTCATACCCTTTATGCGGCGCGCTATGCCTCGGATGCCTTTGCGCCGTCGATGTATTACCAGCGATCGGCAGAAGGCACGTTGATCGTGTCTGAACCGCTGGACAGCGACGGCGGCAGCTGGACCGAAGTGCCCCCCAACACGGCCGTCATCGCCACGCAGGCTGATTTTTCGGTCGTGCCCTTCATGTCAGATGTCGCGACGCCAAATGTGGTGGCGCAGGGCGAAATGCCCCGCACGCTCAGCGTGACCGGCGCCTGACACTTGCCGCCCCTTTGGGGAGGGGCCACGCCGTCTGACGCCGTCTGACGCCATCCGGTCGGGCCGCTTCCCAAAACCTCACAAACAGGTTGTGAGGTACCTCAGCTTGATGTATGTAACATACAAGGTGGGGGAGGACATCATGGCGCCTTTGGCAACGAAAGCGGATCTTCTGGCAGAACTGCGCGGCGTGCTGGGGCCTGCGGGCTGCCTGCAAGGGGCGGACATGCCCGCGCGCAACCGCACGGACTGGAGCTTTCTGCCCCCCGCCGACCCGCTTGCCGTGCTGCGTCCCGCTTCGACCAGCGAGGTTGTTGCGATCCTGCGCCATTGCCATGCACAAGGTATTCAGGTCACACCGCAGGGCGGAATGACTGGCCTTTGTGGCGGGGCCCGCCCGCTTGACGGCGGCGTGGCGCTGTCGCTGGAACGCATGTCGGGGGTCGAAGCGATTGATCCCCACGGCATGACCATGACGGTCCTCGCCGGTACCCCGCTCGAAACCATCCAGAAAGCGGCGGCGGAACAGGGCCTGTTCTTTCCGCTGGATCTGGGGGCACGGGGGTCGTGCACCATCGGCGGCAATATCGCGACCAATGCCGGGGGGAACCGCGTCATCCGCTATGGCATGACGCGCGATCTGGTGCTGGGCCTGGAGGTTGTTCTGCCCGATGGGACTGTGCTGCCCATGCTCAACAAGATGATCAAGAACAACGCCGGATACGACCTGAAGCAACTTTTCATCGGCGCCGAAGGCACGCTGGGCGTGGTGACTCGGGCCGTGCTGCGCCTCTATCCGCAGCCCGGCTGCACCAGCGCGGCACTGTGCGTCGCACGTGACTATGACGCGGTGCTGGCCGTGCTGGCCGCAGCGCGGCAGCGGCTGGGGCCGCTGTTGTCCGCGTTCGAGGTCATGTGGTCCGACTACTGGCTTCAGGCCACGACACGGGTGCCCGGCGTGCGCGCGCCGGTTGAGATCGCGGGCGGCAGCCACGCCATCTTGATCGAGATGCAGGGCCTCGATCATGTCATCGACGGCGCGCGGTTTGAAAGCCTGCTGGAAGACCTGATGGAAAAAGACCTCGTACAAGACGGTGCCGTTGCGCAAAGCCTGGGCGATATCGGGGCCTTCTGGGCCACCCGGGACGCGGCAGCCGAGTTCGCACACCCGACGGTCATCGGCCCGCACATTAGTTTCGACGTTGGGCTGCCGGTCAGCCAGATGGACGCTTTCGCGGCGCGCGCCAAGGCCGCGCTGGCGGATCAGATCGGTTGCCAGTCGGTCTATTACGGCCATGTCGGCGACGGCAACCTGCATGTCGTGGCCTGGCGCCCCGGTGCCGACCCGCAGCCTCTGCCTGAAGCCAGCCGCATCGTCTATGGCATCATCGGCGAAATGAAGGGCACCGTATCGGCCGAACACGGTATCGGGACGCTGAAAAAACCCTACCTGCCGCTCAGCCGGGGACCTGCCGAAATGGACCTGATGCGCCACATGAAGGCCGCGCTGGACCCGCAGGACCTCATGAACCCCACCAAGATTTTCGACGGATCACCCTGATCGCCCGCCCGTGCCGGAGGAGAGCTTGCACAGGCATTTACCCGAAGGAGGAGACTAAGATGCTACTCACAAAACGTAAGATGATTGCGGGTTTCGCCGCCCTGCTCAGCACCGTTGCAGCGCCCGCCGTGGCGCAAGACTGGCCCGATGGTCGGGTAACGCTGATCGTGCCCTGGGGCGCAGGTGGCGGTACCGACGCAACTGCCCGGATGATCGGCGCGCTGCTGGAAGAACGCATCGGCGTGCCTGTCGCGGTGGAAAACCGCACTGGTGGGTCCGGGGTCATCGGCCATGCCGCCATCGCCAGCGCAGCGCCGGACGGCCAGACCATCGGTGTCGCGACGCTGGAAATCGGCACAATGCACAACCTTGGGCTGACCGACCTGGACCATACCGCCTACACGCCGCTTGGGCTTTACAATTCAGACCCTGCGGCGGTGTTCGTGAACACCCGCAGCGATCACACTGACATCGGATCGCTCTTGGCCGCGTTGGAGGCTGCGCCGGACCGCGAATTCAAGGCCTCGGGTTCGGCACAGGGTGGGGTGAACCATCTGGCACTGGCGGGCATGCTGATGGCGGCGGGAATGCCTGCCGGGCGGGTGGCTTGGGTCCCGTCCGAGGGTGCCGCCCCCGGGTTGCAGGATCTGGCCGCCGGTGGTGTCGAGGTAGCGACCGCATCGCTGCCCGAAGCCGCCGCCCTGATGGAGGCCGGACTGATCCGTCCCCTGGCCGTGTTCTCGGATGCCCGGCTGGACATCGCCCCCGATGTGCCGACCTTCACCGAAGCCTCCGGGCATGAATTCGCGCTGGGATCCTGGCGCGGGCTGGTCGCCCCCGCAGGTCTGGCGCCCGACGTCGCAGAACAAATCACTTCGGTTCTGGGCGAGGTGTTGCAAGACCCAGAATACACCAGCTTCATGAGCGGCCGGGGCTACGCGATGCAATGGACGACCGGCGCTGATTTCGAAGCCTTCATGCGCAACTCGGATGCCGCACTGGGCGACACGTTGCGCGCCGTCGGTCTGTCGGCGCAATAGCACGACCCGCCCGGCGCAGGGATATAGCCTGCGCCGGGCAGACCGTGCATCTTCAGACCGGATAGAAGGGGGAGGCTGACGGCATGAAATTCCACGACAGCATCATTGGCGCCATGCTGATCATCTGCGGTCTGTGGGTCGTCTGGACCGCCAGCGGCTTTCCCCGCCTGACCGGGCAGCCCATCGGCCCGGGCACCTTTCCCGTGGTTCTGGGCAGCCTGTGCGTGCTGGGCGGCATCGGTATCGGTGTGCAGGGACTCCTGAGCGGCGGCGCGCTGGCGCAGATTTCGCCGCACTGGCGCCGACCAGACCGGATCGCCAGCGTCATCGTTGTGGTGGCCGGAACGGCGCTGCTGGCCGCAACGTTCGAGACCGTCGGCTTTCCGCTGGGTGGAAGCCTGCTGCTGGTCGCATTGTTCGTGACATCAGGCAAGCGGCACCCGGCGTATATCGCGCTGGCAATCGGCTTCGTCGTCACAGTGCATCTTGTGATGTCGCGGCTGTTGCAGGTTCCCATTCCGGCGGGTGTCCTGAAGGGAATTTTCTGATGCTGGCCAATATTGCCGATGCACTGCCACTGGTCCTGACCTGGCACATGGCTGGGGTCATTCTGGCGTGTGCGGCCTTCGGCCTCTTCGTTGGCGCCGTGCCAGGCCTGTCGGCCACCATGGCGACCGCGCTGCTGGTACCGATCACGTTTTTCATGGACCCGGTGCCTGCGATTGCCGCCATCGTGACCACGGCCGCGATGGCGATTTTTGCCTCTGACATTCCCGCAGCCCTGGTCCGCATCCCCGGCACCGCCGCATCGGCCGCCTATATCAACGACCTGAGCGCCCTGACGCAGAAGGGCCGTGTCGCCCGCGCGCTGGGCATTGCGGTCAGCGCATCAGCCATCGGCGGGGTGTTCGGCTCGCTGGTCTTGATGGTCGCCGCGCCACAACTGGCGATCATTTCGCTGAACTTCACCTCGTTCGAGTACTTCTGGCTGGCGCTGCTGGGCCTGTCGGCAGCGGTGATGCTGGGCACAGGGTCGATCCTGAAATCGCTGATGTCGCTGCTGTTCGGCCTGTTGATCGCCAGCATCGGGATGGAGACAACTTCCGGCTATCCGCGTTTCACCTTCGGCATGACCTCATTGCTGGGTGGGGTTGCCTTCGTGCCCGCCCTGATCGGCATGTTCGCAATCCCCGAACTTATCCGTACCTTCGTCAACCGCGAAATCACCGCGCCGGTGGCCCCGGTGGGCAACCCGCTGGGAATGTTCAAAGGTGTGGGTGCGTTTCTTTGGCGATCAAAGCTGAACCTGCTGCGCGGGTCTACCGTGGGCACAATCATCGGCATCCTGCCCGGCGCGGGATCCGACATCGGATCGTGGATTTCCTACGCCGTTTCCAAGCGGTTCTCGAAGACACCCGAGGAATACGGCAAGGGCAGCGAAACCGGGCTGGTGGAGGCCTGCGCGGCGAATAATTCGGCCCTTTCGGGCGCCTATGTCCCGGCGATGGTGTTCGGTATTCCGGGCGACAGCATCACCGCAATCGTCATCGGCGTCCTGTATATCAAAGGGCTGAATCCCGGGCCGATGGTCTTCCTGACCTCGGGTGATACGATCATGGCGATCTTCCTGGTGTTTCTGATCGCCAACCTGCTGATCGTTCCGCTGGGCCTTCTGGCTGTCGCGCTGGCATCGCAGGTGTTGCGCGTGCCGAAGCTGACACTCGCGCCATTGATCCTGGCATTTTGTATCGTGGGATCGTATTCCATCGACTCTTCCGCAACGGGTATTGTCATCATGCTGGTTCTGGGTACCTTTGCGTATCTGATGGAAGAAAACGGATTTCCGGTTGCACCGGCAATTCTGGGTATCGTGATGGGGCTTTTGGTGGAACGCAATTTTGTCACATCGCTGATCAAGGCCGACGCGAGCATCCTGGGCTTTGTGGAGCGGCCGATTGCCGCCGGGCTGGCGCTGCTGGTTCTGGTGGTCTGGGTCACGCCCGCCATCTTGTGGTTGCGCCAGCGACGCCGGGCAGTCACATCATGGCGCTGACCCGCATCATCCCCGCCAAATCGCTGGCCGAAACCGCTGCGGACCAGATCCGCGATGCCATCCTGTCGGGCACCTTCCGTCTGGGCGAGAAGATCTCGGAAGATCGCGTGGTCGAGATGCTGGGCGTCTCGCGCACGCCGATCCGGGATGCAATGGCGCTGCTGACGCATGAGGGGCTGGTGGTGGTGCGGCCCAAACGCGGCACCTTCGTATTCGAGACCTCGCCCGACGACATCAAAGCGATCTGCACATACCGCGAAATCATCGAGACACAGGGCGTGCGCGTCGCACTGCACGTGGCGCGCGATGCCTATCTGGCGGAATTGTCGTCGATCGTGGCAAAGATGCAAAGTGCGCTGGACGGCGACGATGCAGATGCGTACGGCCGCCTTGATACAAGGTTCCACAATGCCGCCTTCGACCATTGCGGCAACTCTTACCTGCGCGATGCCAATGCCCTTGTTACCGGGCGGATCGCGGCGCTGCGCGCCAACATCACGGCCCCCTATGCCGCGCGGCGGGCCGAGTCTTTTCAGGAACACAAGATGATGACATCGCTGTTGCCGGAAGGGCGGATGGATGATTTCGACACGCTATTGCGCTGTCATATCGCGCGCACCGAAACCGTCTACAGCCGCGCACTGGCCGATGGGCATCTGGGCGGAAACATCACAATGGTGGAGGGCCAACGATGAGGCAGAACGGCTTGCTGGACGGCGCCGCGCGGCTGCGGGCGCGGCTGTCGCGCGGGGGCATCCTGGCATGCCCGGGTGCGGCCGACGCGCTGAGCGCGCGGCTGGTGGCCGATGCAGGGTTCGGGGCGGTGTATATGACAGGGCTGGGGGTCACCGCGTCACGGCTGGGCACGCCGGACCTCGGCCTGATGACCCAGTCCGAAATGGCAGAGCAGGCCCGCGCCTTCGTCCGCGCCTGTGATCTGCCTGTGATCGCCGATGCCGATACCGGCTATGGTGGGCCACTGAACGTCCGGCGCACCGTGCAAGAATACGCGCAGGCCGGGGTGGCGGCGCTGCATCTGGAGGATCAGGAAACCCCCAAACGCTGCGGGCAGCTGGCGGGCGTGCGGCTGGTCAGCCGCGCACAGGCGGTCGGACGGCTGCGCGCCGCCGTCGCCGCGCGCGATGAGATGCAGACCGACACGCTGCTGATCGGACGCACCGACGCGCTGCAACCCGAAGGGCTGGCCGCCGCACTGGACCGCGCCCACGCCTATCGCGGCACCGGGGTGGATCTGGTGTTTGTCGATGGGGTAAAGACCCGGGCAGAAGTTGAGGGAATCGCGCGTGGCCTGGAGGGGCCGAAGGTTGTCAGCCTGGTTGACGGTACCGATGCGGCATCGCTGACACTTTCGGAACTGGACGATATGGGCTTTTCCGTAGCGCTTTATGCGGTGACGGCGCTCTTCGGCGCGATTGCAGGGGCAAGGGCCGCCCTGTTGGACCTGCGGCAAAACCAGCACCCAGCCGCCCTGCCCCCAGCCACTTATGCCGATTACGCCAAGATCGTTGGGTTAAGCGAACACCAGCACTTCGCACATCTCCACGAAGATGAGGGCTGAAGTTCGGCGTAGCACGCGAAGTCGGGGCGACGAATAACCCCTATGCCGTGTGCGGCTGTATATGGCCGCAAGATTGTGCAGAACCCCGGGATAGCCCGCGCAATGTCGTGTGCCCCGGTAGAGCGATACACAAAAAGTGACGGGACAAAAAGTGGCGGGACAAAAAGTGGCGGGCAGGCTCGAAATGCTGGCCAAGGGCAGGTGGCTTTTGTCGTCTGATGTCCTGCGGATGATCGCTGCCGACCTGCGTCTCGCGCGGGTCACGCCATCTGCTTGGCCTCCCCCGCAGGCACATCATCCGTTCCGACGGCACGCTGCGACACCTCACTGTCCCGAAGCCGCGCCTCGGCCTGTCCGATATAGTCGCGGGTCAGGGGCACCGCGTCCTGCCGCCGCGCCAACTGGATCTGATGCACAACCAACCCTTGATGGCGGAAGGCGGTTTCAGACGCGGCGAGGTAGAATTCCCACATCCGAGCAAACCTCTCATCATAGAGGACCACGGCCTCATCCCGCCGCGCCATGAAGTTCTGCCGCCAGTCGCGCAATGTCTCTGCATAATGCAGGCGCAGCACTTCCAGATCGGTGACGACCAACCCATGACGCTCGATCACGGGCAGAACCTCGGACAGGGCGGGCATATGGCCGCCGGGGAAGATGTATTTCAGGATCCACGGATTGGTGTGCGAGGGCTGCCCGGTCTGGCCGATGTAGTGCAACAGCATCACCCCATCCTCGGTCAGAAGGTCATGCACCTTGGCGAAGAACTCTGCGTAGGACCGACGCCCGACATGCTCGAACATACCGACCGACACGATACGGTCGTAGCGCTGCGTAATGTCTCGGTAGTCTTTCAGGTCGAAGCTGACGTTTCCATTCAGCCCGGCGGCGCGGGCGCGGGCATTGGATACACCGAATTGCTCTTGCGACAGCGTCACCCCATCGACCTGCGCGTCGAAATGCGCCGCCAGATACAGGCCCAGCCCGCCCCAGCCTGACCCGATGTCGAGCACGCGCTGTCCCGGCAGCAGAGCCATCTTCGCCGCCAGATGCCGTTTCTTCGCCAACTGTGCCGCTTCGAGCGAGGCCCGCGCATCCTCGAAATAGCCGCAGGAGTACTGGCTGTCGCTGTCCAGAAACAGCCGGTACAATTCGCCGTTCAGGTCGTAGTGATGCGCCACGTTGGATTTGGACCGCGCGACCGAATTGTAGCCAGTCAGCCGGTTGAACGCGCCGAAAGCAGCGCGGAGCAGCCTCGGCACCCCGTTGAGGCGGGTCACGCTGGTATTGCGGAAAAGCAGTTCCAGGAAGTCGTAAATCGATCCCGCATCCACGATCAGGGTGCCTTCCATGAACGCCTCCCCCAATGCCAGTTCGGGGTTGATGCACATCCGTCGGACCGTTCGGCTGTCGGTGATGCGAATCGCGACGCGCCCGCCCGTGCCGTCACCGACCGAGGCTGCAGAGCCATCGGGAAATGTCAGGTAGAGGTGCCCAGTCTTGATGTGGCTTTCGGCCACCCTTGTGAAGAAGCTGTTTAACATCTGCGTACCCGGCGCGTCTGCCGTCACGATCACTTCAATTCCGGGGCAATGGGTGCCCCGGGTTGGCAATACCCACTTTCCCGGGGTCGGATCATCCTGCGGCCGTATTGTTTCACAGTTTGCAGTTCGGTCGACGGGATAACCACCAATGCACACAGCGGCGAAGCGCGGTACGGGAAACACGTGTCTGCGTTGCCAGGAAAGAGGCCCCTGGAGAAGCCACCCGCGATGCAGGCATTGATAGTGTTAACTAAAACAGCGGAAATGTCACGGGGGTAAACGCACGACGGGTATTCCGACGGATCCGCGCACGGCAATTTCGCCTCGGTGGATCGCGAGAGAAGCCGAATTTACCAGCGGGAAAGACACACGGAAAGCCCGCTTCGGCGTCTCACCGTGTCGACAGAACCCTGAACGAAGACTGGCCAGTGGTGGCTGATGCTTCGCCCCGGCAGCCTTGTCGCGCCACACACCGAACCAGCGGGGCACGACAATCGAGGGCACCGGATCGCCGCCTTGCCAACACGGGGCAGCCAAGACGGCCCCCCCGTTCAATACGCGGCATTCAGGAATAGAACGGCATTCCGTAAAACGCATAAACGTTGCGACCATATTCGGGGTCGACCCAAGGATCCTCATCCTGAGCGAAACTTGGCGCGTCTTCGAGTTGTGCGCGCGTCACACTCACACGGTAGCCGCCAAGTTCAGGGTCGAACGTCAGCGCGTCCCAAGGCAAGGGGTGGTAGCGTTCACCAATGCCGAGAAAGCCACCAAAGGACATGACGGCGTAGGAGACCTTGCCGTTCAGTTTGTCGACCATGAAGTTCTGAATGCTCCCAACATGTTCGCCCTCAGGATTGTAGACCTTGGTGCCCTCTACCCGGTCAGAGGCGATCAACCGCCCGGATTCGTTCAGCGCGCCGGGGTTTTCGGTTACGATGCGGGCTTCGTTATGGGTATTGTCCGTCATTGTCTTGCTCCGATTGGTTGCGTTACAAGGACAATGTTTCAGATCGCGTCATCGTTCCCGAAAATACATACTGCGGGCCACGCAAGCCCCCGCACGGGCATACCGCGGGTCAACGTACAGGCCAGCCCACGCGCCGCGTCACATCACTTGCGTGACAAACAGACCGATAAGCGCCGCATAGGGCAGCAAAGCGATCAGGAAGAACAGACCGTCGCGGACCATCATTGACAGGGCCAGCAGGCAGACCGCAGTCGCCGCGACCGAGCCGGTGAAGGGGATAATCTCCAAAAAAGGCATAAGCAGCCCCGTCATCAGGCACAGCGTCTGCGGCACCCAGATCACCGGCCTGCGAAACAACCGCGCCCAGCGTTGATGTGAATGACGATCAATCCACTGCACCACCGGGCGGGATTTTTCGAGCGCTGACTTCAGTTTATACCCCGGTACGGTTTTTTGTTCGATCCATCCCGGCAGCGCCATAGTGTCGTAGTTCAGCAGCATCCTGAAGGCAACAAGCGCGATCATGAGACCGCAGACGGAGGAAAGGCCGGGAATACCCGACAGCGGCGTCGCGGCAACAAACGCAGGCACCAGCATGAAAGGGATCATGCTGCGCGTACCGATGGCCGAAACCACATCTTGCACCTTGATGGTGTCCTGTTCGCTGGCCTCATAAAGCCGGTCGTAAAGGTGGATGATCTTGTTATCGTCGGTGTCGGTCATATTTCACTTCAATTTCAAGAAGGGGACTGTCCCCTCTCGCATGCATCGTGGATTTGCGGGATGACAGGCAATGATCGTACACAACGGCAGCCGTCACAGCCGGAAAATCAGCTGTCGCCCTCGTCTTTCCGATCGGGAAGTTGCTTGCGCGGCGTCGCAGCAAGGTCTTCAAGTTCGGCCTCGGTCATGCTGTCATACATCTCCCGCGACGCCCCTTGAAGCGCGCTGACCTCGCTTTCGTCGCGTTTAGCGGCAAGTGCGGCACCTGCGGCCTTTTGCTGGGCTTTCGATTGCGCTGGCATGACAGCATCCTTTCGACGGTTGACCATATGAAAGCGGGCGAGCAGCATAAATACCGCGACGCCCGTCCACACTACGCCCCTAAGGCGCTAACGTGGACCTACAACGTTCTGGCAGATAGATGGTTCCCGGTTGCCCCTGCCACAAGGGGAAACCGGACGGACCGTTCCGAGAAACTCGGGAAACGCCCCCACGCCCAGGACGTTGGAAGGCTGAACGGTGGGGCATGTGTCAACCGGACATGACGGTATGGAGCACAGGGTCGATATTTCCGGTTTCTCGCCCGGCTCTGGTCTGGTTCCGCCTACCCAAACTTCTGATCGCGCAGCATCTGACTGAATTCTTCACGGGTCTGCCGGGGTCGGATCTGATGGGTCAGGATGTTCTTTGCCGTGAACACGCTTCCCCCGTCATCCAGATGCTCAGAATCGAACGACTTGCTGGCGGCGACGATCCGGTCGATCTGCCCTGAAATCGCCACGACAGTGATTGTCACGGTATCAATGCTGTCGGCGGACCAATGCTCGTGTAGCCGGATCTGGGCGCGGCTGACCAGATCCTCCAGCGAGCCGATGTCCACGGTCTGGCCCGTGTGCAACGTGCCACGGTTGGTCCGCGCCAACGGATCTTTCGTTTCATCCAGAGGGATTTCTTCCCGGTCGGTGATGCGCGTTCGCGAGGTTGCGCCGTTGCTCGACAGGTCGGCGATGATCGCCTGCACATAGACGGCATTTGAACTGAGGTTCGTCACCAGACAGCGCGACCGCGCGCCCTGCGCTGCGCCGAGGTCGATGTGGATCATGTTGCGGCCCTGCCGCAGGTGGTTGACCAGAAACACCTGAAAGTACAGCGTCCAGATCAGCACCATGGTGCCGTTGAACAAAACGTTCAGGGCCTGCGCATGGGTTGAAATATACTCGATCATTGGGACAATCGCTCCGGCGGCAAGGGTGCATCCCGGCACCCCCGCGTGACTGGTTGGGTTCCGTCGGCCCTGCATCAGGGCAAGTCCGGCATGCGCAACCGACACCACACTTCCGTTGATGCCGCGCCTTGTACCGAATTACCCTGCATGCGGACGGTGATCTTCAGGAGGATCAGTGCAATGCCCGCTGCCATGCTTTTCGCCAAGCAAGGGCTTTGCCCTCAAAAGACAACGATGCGACACCTGCAGACGCGGGTGAGGATCCCCGATGCCAAGCATTGGGAAAAGCGGCCAGACATACCCGATTGCGCCGCCACTCAGCCAGGCGCGCGGCAGTTCAACTGGCGCGCAGGAATGGCTGGACAAGCATATGCACACCTCTGAGCGCGATCAGGCATGCGCGAGGGAAGTCTGCCCTTTGCGGCCATGCCGCCCAGATCCCTGCCTATTGTTGTACGGGAGTCTGCACTGTTGTCGCTGTTTCCCCGGGCTCGATCAACTGGCTGTCCGACAGCGTACCGCTCTGCGGCGTCGGACTGCTTGGGGCGGCGGAACTGCTTTCAACCTCCGCTGGCGTCTGGAGCGGCGCATCGGGTGCCTCAATCTCTTGGCCCAGCCACCAGACCAGAAGCACGGCGACAGCAGCCAGAATCGCGGCAAATCCCAGCAGAGGTGCCTTGTGGCGCTTTACTTGCTTGTCGACGTCGTTTTCTGAATGGCTCATAAAAAGGGCCTCCATTTTTCTGAACGCGCCATAAGGCGCAAATATGTGTGCCCTTCAAACGCTTGAACCAGACTTTGGTTCCGTCCGCACAAAGCATCACATCGGCAGGCCAGAAGCGTGCAGGAACCCATCGCGGTGCGGGACGTTGGTCCCGCGAACGTCACAAAAAAGGAGATTGAAATGGAAACCGGCTATTTCCTGGGGTTTTTGTCCCTGTTCACGATGATCGCAGTCATTGTCTTCGCGCTTGTCAGCAAAAAGCGGACCGAAGCGCGCAAGCATGACCCCGAAGCACATCGCCCTGAAAACAAGTCACGCTTGGCCAAAGATGCGCCGGATCACTGATCGGAAAATCGTCCGTTAAGTGCACCAGCCCACGCCCTTGTGGCCGCCGCCGCAATCTTCAACCGCGGCACAGCAACATTTGCCCAGCAGGGACGCCTGCCTGATACCGCAATAAAACCGAACAATAACCGGAGTAGGCAGCATGGATGTTCTTTTCGACGAATTCATCAACAGCACCGGCCTGGGGTGGGAAACGATCATCGTGCGTCTGCTGGGTGCGGTGATCTTCAGCGGCCTGATCGGGTTTGAGCGCGAAACCCGGCACAGACCGGCGGGCTTGCGCACGCACATGCTGGTCGGGCTGGCGTCAGCGGCCTATTGCCTCATCATGCTGGAGGTGATGGCCACCATGGAAAGCTCTTCGCAATCGCTGGCGATGGACCCGTTGCGCCTGCTGGAAGCCGTGACCGGCGGCGTCGCCTTCCTGGCTGCGGGGATGATCATCTTCTCGGGCGGCAAGGTTCAGGGGCTGACGACGGGTGCCAGCCTTTGGCTGGCCGCAGCGCTGGGGCTGGGCGCAGGCTTTGGCTTCTGGCCGCTCGCGGTCCTGAGCACGGGGCTGGCACTGATCGTCATCCGGCTGATCGGGCTGGCCGAACACGCGGTCAAAAAACACGGTGACGCCGAGGACGATGGCGCGGCCTGACCCAAGGGTGACCGGCAGCCGCGTCAGCGCGCCCACAACACATGCAAGGTCGTGGCCGACCCCGACGACAGAATGCCCCATGGCGAAAAATTGCGACCAACCGCCGGGGGAGCTGAAATATCCATTGGGCGTGCGCTGTCGCGTTCAAAAAAAATTGCACAATAATTGCACAATATTGGAACCTTTTGGCTGATCTCCCATTGGTTCGTAGGGCACATGAACGGAGAAGGCGGATGCAAGACACCTATTCGGGCCGGACCAGTGGCTATTCGCGCCGGGCCGTGCTGCGGCAGATCGGGGCCAGCGGCGTCAGCGCGGCGCTGTTTCAACTGGGCGGGGTCAAGCACGCCTTTGCGCAACTTGATGACCGTCCGTGGTCATACCTGCGCGACGTAGAAGCGCGCTGGCTGGCGGCAGCCTGCGACACCCTTATCCCCGAAGACGATTATCCCAGCGCGACGCAAGCGGGGGTCGTGGACTTCATCGACTTCCAGCTGGCCACCGACTACGGGCGGGGCGCACGGCTCTACATGCAGGGTCCGCACGATTTGGGCACGCCTGATCAGGGGTACCAGCTTGCCTTTCCGCCGCAAATGCTGTTCCGCCGCGCGATCGAGACGCTGTCAACGAACGCGCCATCCCTGAGCGATCTGGATGTCGAAGGGCGGCTGACAGCCATGCAGGACTTGTCGGAACGCGATGACATGCTGACCGATGACATTCCGACTGCCACCTTCTTCAATGAACTGCTGAACCTGACCAACCAAGGATACTTTGCCGACCCGATGTACCTTGGCAACCACGACTATGCCGGCTGGCGCATGGTCGGCTTTCCCGGCGCGCATGCGTATTACATGCACAGCGTCGATGACCATAACCGCCCCTACCCCGCGCCGCCGATGGGCGTGGCGCACCAACCCGGCGCGGGTTCCAGCCCGCCGCGCGCCATTTCAGCGAAGCGGTAGGTCATGGCAGATCACATCCTTCCCAAAACCGATGTCGTGATCGTGGGTGGCGGCTGGACAGGCCTGACGACCGCCTATGAACTGGCGCATGCCGGTCAACGCTGTGTCGTTCTGGAACGCGGCGGCGATCGCCACGATGCGCCGTCCTTCGCGGCCCCAGAAGAACATGATGAACTGAAATACGCGCTGCACCACAAGCATGCGATGGATCTCAGCAAGGAAACCCTGACCTTCCGGCAAAACCGGCAGCAGCGAGCCCTGCCCATGCGCCGCCTCGGGTCGTTCCTGCCCGGTTCGGGACTTGGGGGCGCGGGCGTGCACTGGAATGGCCAGTTGTGGCGGCCACTGCCGTCGGATCTGGAAATGCACAGCCATTACACGGACCGTTATGGCGCGGACTTCATCCCGTCCGATCTGTCGGTACAGGACTGGGGTGTCACCTACGACGAACTGGAACCCCATCTGGATTTCTTCGAGCGAATTTGCGGCACGGCAGGATATTCGGGCAATCTGCAGGGCGCCACCCAGCCCGGCGGCAATGTCCATGAGGGGCCGCGCGCCGCTGCATATCCGAACCCGCCGATGCGCCAGCCGGTAGGCAACACTCTCTTTGGCGAAGCGGCGCAACGCATGGGCCTCAACCCTTTTCCCATGCCTTCGGCAAATGTCACGAAGGCCTATGTGAACCCCTATGGTGCCCAGTTGCACCCCTGCACCTATTGCGGGTTCTGCGAACGCTTTGGCTGTGGCTATTTCGCCAAGGCCGATCCGATCATCTGTGTCTATGACCAGATCAAGGAGCATGAGAATTTCGAGATCCGCTTTGACGCCCAGGTGCTGCGGGTCATGAAATCGGCGGATGGCAAGACTGCGACCGGCGTGGTCTATCAAGACAAGCGCGGGGTCGAATATTTCCAACCCGCCGATGTGGTCTGTCTCAATGCCTTTTCGCTGTGGAATGTGCATCTGATGCTGGTGTCCGGGCTGGGCCAGCCCTATGACCCCGAAACCCGCACAGGCGTCGTGGGGCGCAATTATTCCTATCAGACCATTGCATCGGTCAGTGCGTTTTTCGACGATACTGTCGTGACCAACCCCTTCATGGGCGCGGGCGCATTGGGGGTCGTGGTGGATGACTACAACGGCGACAATTTCGACCATTCCGAACTGGGCTTCGTCGGCGGCGGCTATATCGCCAGCACCCAGTACCACGGTCGCCCGATCTCGTACCAGCCGGTGCCCGAGGGGACGCCTGCATGGGGCGCGGAATGGAAACGCGCGGTACGCGACAACTACCTGCATCATGCCGGGATCGTCGCGCACGGGTCATCCATGTCCACACCGGGCAATTATCTGGACCTTGACCCGACATGGACCGATGCCTACGGGCGCCCCCTGCTGCGGATGACCTTCGACTTTCCCGACAATGACCGGCGGATGAGCGATTACATCATGAGCCGGGCCGCCGATATCGCAGGCGAGATGGCACATGTGACCTCGGTTTCAACCAGCAATCAAGCGGCCGAGGGAAAGGGCTATTCAGTAGTGCCCTACCAGACCACGCACAATGTCGGCGGCGCCGTCATCGGCACCGACCCGCGCACCAGCGCTGTCAACCGCTTTGGCCAGATGTGGGACCATCACAACGTTTTTGTGTTCGGGGCCTGCCTGTTTCCGCAAAACCTCGGCTACAACCCCACCGGCCCGTTGATGGGCCTCGCATATTGGACGCTGGCGCACATGAAAGCTGATTATCTTCCCAACCCCCGCCCGCTGATGGACGCCTGAGGCATTTGCCCACGCCCAACGAAAGGAGATGCCCATGCCCCGCCTTGCACAAATGGACACGGTTGCCGCCCTAGGTCTCGGCCTCGGCATCGCCGTTGCCAGCACCGCACTGATGGCACAGGATCGCGCGACCAGTCCCGGAATCGACAGGCTGCAAGACCGCCTGTCTGATCAGCGCGTCCTCTTCGGCGTGCAGGTAAACCGGGAGGTGACCGAAAACATGCTGGAGGAGGGCCGGCTGATCGCAATGGGCGGTTCCGATGCGGGCGGCGCGGGCATGGCCTGCATCTCGTGCCACGGTGCCGAAGGTCAGGGCGACGGCTCGGGCGCGTTCCCCAGACTGGCCGGACAGTCAGGCTGGTATCTTTACAAGCAACTGATCGACTATGCCTCAGGGGCGCGCCCCAATGCAGTGATGAGCGGCATCGCGCAGCGGCTGGACGAACAGGAAATGGAGGCCGTCAGCGCCTATTACGCCACGATCGAGGCCCCGTACCATACCCCCCTTGGGGAGGTGAGCGGGGACATCTTGCAATGGGGCGGGCAACTGGCTGCCGTGGGATCGGCTGAACGGGGCATTCCCGCCTGTACGAACTGCCACGGCCCATCTGGTGCGGGCCTGCCCCCCGCCGTTCCGTATCTGGCGGGACAGTATAGCAGCTACATGGCGTATCAACTTCAACTCTGGTCCGACGGGACACGCGATAATGACGCGATGAACGTCATGTCCTCCATCGCGCAGAAGATGACCGAAGAAGACATGCAGGCGGTGTCGGACTACTTCGCCCGCGTCCGACCGATGGCGCGCGACGTCGCTGCAGACACCGACGCGGCCACACCGGCAGGCGAGGACTGACCCGATGGGACGCTACCGCACCTATATCATTAGCGGTGGCCTGACCCTGCTTGCCTTCATGGCGATGGGCTGGGCCGCGCTGCCCCCCCCGAGGGGGTCTGACGACAATCTGTCCGCCGGGATCAAGGCCGCGGCGCGTGATCTGGCCACCTGGTATGACGGCCGCCCGCTGGACGGCAGTCCCGATTGGGAGAATGCCGCGCGCGCCATCCACGCCGGGGATGCGGGCGAGGGGCGGAGGCTGATGCTGTCCTATGGCTGCGGCGCGTGCCACCAGATCCCCGGTATCGCCGAGGCCAGGGGCCGGGTGGGCCCCGCCCTCGACCGTCTTGGGGGGCAGGCCTATATCGCGGGCGTTCTGCCCAACCGCCCTGGCGGTCTGGTGCGCTGGATCGTGGCACCCACGGTCCATTCCCCGCAGACCGCCATGCCCGATCTGGGTGTCAGTGAAGCCGAGGCGCGGCACATGGCAGCCTACCTCTACAGCGTTGGGGGCAGTTAGGCGATGGACAGCGCACTGGACATCTTTGGCAGCCAGTCATGGTTGCGCCCCGCAGGCATCGGCGCGGCTTCTGCATACGATCTCACACTGGCGATGACGGCAGGCTTTGGGGTGGTTTTCGTGCTGATGATGGCACTGATCGCGTTGGCTTGGCGCGCGCGCGCCGCACCGCGAACGTGGTGGATCTGGACCGGCGGCATCATCGTGCCGATGACCGCGATCTTGCTGGTGCTGACCGGATCAACCCTTGCACTGGTCGCGATGACCCGGGCTGACGAGAACGCGCTGGTGGTCGACGTGACGGCTCACCAATACTGGTGGGATATCGTCTACGACCCGGACGGCATGGCAGTCCGCGACGCGAATGAACTGGTGCTGCCTGAGGGCCGCCCCGTGACGCTGCGCTTGCATGCGGCGGATGTGATCCATTCATTCTGGGTGCCCTCGATCTCGGGCAAGATGGACATGATCCCGGGGCGCGTGAATACACTGACCGTGACAGCTACCGAGGCGGGGCGGTTCCGCGGCCAATGTGCCGAATTCTGCGGCCTCAGCCATCCCCGCATGGCCTTCGAGGTCTTGGTACTGGAACCTGCCGCTTTTGATGACTGGCTCACCGACAGCGCAGGCCCGGCGCGCGACCCCGCGCGGACCGATCTGGTCGCAGGACGCGACGTGTTCGCGCAGCAAGGATGCGCGGCCTGTCATGAGATCCGGGGCGTCGCCGAGGGCGGCCGCCTTGGCCCCGACCTTACGCGGGTGGGTGCGCGGGGCAGTCTGGGCGCGGGCATGTGGCGGATGAACCAAGGCACTCTGGCCGGGTGGATCGCTTCGGTGCGCGACATGAAACCCGGGGCACAAATGCCCAATTTCAACCATCTGTCCGGCCCCGACCTGCGCGCGGTATCAGCGTATCTGGCAAGCCTGAAATGACCCGCTCACCCGATCATATCCCCCCTGCCCATGACCGCGCGCCAAAGGGCAACCGTGACCTGAGCTTTGGCGCGCTATGGCAGCAACCCTCTGGGATGGCCGTGCTGGCATCGGTATCGCACCGCGTCGTCGGCAAGCGTTTCTTGATTACCGGCTTCATCTTCTTCCTGATCGCAGGTGTCCTTGCGTTGCTGGTGCGCACGCAACTGATCGTGCCGGAAAACACCTTCCTCGACAGCCAGACCTACAACCAGTTCTTCACGATGCACGGGACCATCATGATGTTCCTCTTCGCGATCCCGATGCTGGAGGGGTTTGCAATATACCTCATTCCTCTGATGACGGGAGCGCGGGACCTGGTTTATCCGCGCCTTGGTGCTTTTGGCTACTATTGCTACCTGTTTGGCGGCGCAATCGTCATGTCTTCCTTTCTGTTCGACGCGGCGCCGGACGGCGGGTGGTTCATGTATGTGCCGCTGTCGACCAGGGAATTCACCGCGGGGATGTCTGCCGATTTCTGGCTGATCGGGATCACGCTGGCCGAAATCGCCAGCGTTACCGCCGCGGTTGAGATCATCGCTGCCATCCTGTGCAGCCGCGCCCCGGGGATGCGCCTGACACGGATGCCGATCTTGCTGTGGTATCTGCTGGTCACCGCTTTCATGATCGCCGTCGGCTTCCCGCCGCTGATCATCGGCACGCTGATCCTGGAGGGCGAACGGCTACTGGGCCTGCCGTTCTTTGATACGGCGCTGGGGGGCGACCCGGTGTTATGGCAACACCTGTTCTGGCTGTTCGGCCACCCTGAGGTTTATATCATATTCCTGCCCGCCGCCGGAATGGTCGCCACGATGCTGCCGGTCTTCGTGGGCAAGCCCTTGTTCGGCTATGGCTTTGTCGTGGCGTCAGTGGTGACCATGGGCTTCTTGTCCTTCGGACTGTGGGCGCACCACATGTTTGCGACGGGCCTGCCAAACATGTCGCTGACGCTGTTCTCAGCGGCCTCAACCATGGTGGCAATCCCGACTGGCGTACAGATATTTTGCTTCATCGCCACACTGGCGCAGGCCCGCCCGCGCCTGACTGTGCCGATGTATTTCATCCTTGGCTTCCTGTTCATTTTCGTGCTGGGCGGACTGACGGGGGTGATGCTGGCCTCGGTGCCGTTCAACCTTCAGGCGCATGACAGCTACTTCGTGGTGGCGCACCTGCACTATGTGCTGATCGGCGGCTTCGTCTTTCCAATGTTTGGAGCGCTTTACTACTGGGTACCGCATTTCACCGGGCGGATGATGTCTGAACGCCTTGGCAAATGGGCGTTCTGGCTGATGTTTTCGGGCTTCAACCTGGCGTTCTTCATGATGCACCTGACCGGGATGCGGGGCATGCCAAGACGCATCGCCACCTACCCAGAGGGTATCGGCTGGGACAGGCTGAACATGCTGTCCTCGATCGGCTCGTATATTCTGGCAGCAGGCATCGCGGTGTTCATCTTCGACTTCTTCCGCCACCGCTGGCGCGGTCCCGCCGCTGGTCGCAACCCGTGGGGCGCGGCGACATTGGAATGGCTCTATCCGCCCCAGGCACCGGGCTACAACTTCCGCGCAATCCCCACCGTACACTCACGAGAGCCGCTGTGGGACCAACCTGAACTGACCCGAGGCGACCCGGAGGCCCTGCCGGGAGCACTGCGCGAGACCGCCCCCGACCACCGGCGTGAAACGCTGGGCTGCGATCCGGTCAGTGGCGCGCCGATCCAGATCCTGCGCCTGCCCCACCCGTCATGGTCGCCGCTGATCCTGGCGGTGGGTCTGGCGCTGGTCTTCGTGCTTGTGCTGGCCGGACAGTATGTCTGGGTCACCGCCGGGGCGGTCATCGCGCTGATCGGGCTGACAATGTGGGTATGGGAGCCTTCGGACAGCGGCGTTCACCGCGATACCGGCCTGCCCGGGCTGCGCTTGCCGGTGAATATCGTGGACCGTCGCAGCCATCTGTACTTTGCCACCACAGGGACCTTGCTGATTTCGTTCGCACTCTATGCATCGATCCTGTTTGCAGGGCTGTACTTGTGGAACACACAGCCGCAGATATCTGCCACCACAGCCGCACCTGATATGGCGGCCGCGATCGGCGCGCTGGTCGGCGGCGGATTGTTGGCCTTGCTCGCGTGGGGCGCCAACCGGCTGGCGTGCGCGCAGCGGCGGGTGGGTGCCGCGCTGATGGATCTGCTGTGCGTTCTGGCAGCGGCCACCACGGCAGTGGCGCTGGGGTTGGCGCTGATGCCCGTCGATCCCTTCGCCAGCGCTTTCGGCGCCATGGGCTGGACCCTCGGAGCCTTTGTCGCGGTGTATCTGGTGGTTGTCTGTTACTGGGCTCTGTTCAATGCGCTGCGCAAGCTGGCTGGCGCGGTGCGCCCGGGGCAAACGTTGCCAGACATGCTGCTGTCGACCTTCGCGAATGGCGTGGCCGTGATGGTGATCGGTGCGGCGAGCGTGTTTCTGATGTTGGAGGTTGTGCCATGAGCCGGATGGTCTTCTGGATCGCCCGCCCCATCACGATTTGGGCGCTGCATTTCATCGCCGTCTATGCGCTGACCTCGGCTGCGTGCGGTCCGCGCGCGCTGATGATGCCCGAGACGCTGCGCTTGTTGGTCAGCCTTGTGACCCTGATCCCGGGGCTGGTGCTGTTGGTGTTCCTGCTCCGCGCCCGGCGCCACTTCCGTCAAATCCCGCCCGATGCCCCCGAGGCGCCGCTGGCCGGGGCCGCCTTCTGGACGACCCTCATCGCGCTTCTGGCCGTGTTGATGAACGTGGTGCCGGTGGCGATGCTGGACAGTTGTACGGGCTGAGAGAATTTGGAGGACACGATGGAACCCTATGTGCCATTTTGCGGATCACCGCCGCTTCCCGCAGATCTGTGGGGGCGGTGGATGCTGGACCCGCTGCTGCTGACCGGCCTTGCGCTGACCCTTCTGGCAGGGCTTTGGGCGGCACAGGACCGGACGCGGCTGACGATCGGCTGGGCATTGGTAGCACTCTTGTTCATCTCGCCGCTGTGCGCGGCGTCGATGGCGCTGTTCTCGGCCCGAGTGGCGCAGCATGTCCTGCTGACCTTGCTTGCGGCCCCGATCATTGCCGCCGCACTTCCCGCATTGCGCTGGCCCTCACTGCCGCTGGCGGGTCTTTTCGCGGCTTTGTTCTGGTTCTGGCACGCGCCGGGGCCCTATCAGGCAACGCTGGAGAACGATCTGACCTATTGGGCCATGCACATCAGCCTGTTCGCTTCAGCGACCCTGTTATTCGCCGCGCTG